>JAFDWT010000027.1 GCA_018268335.1 Armatimonadota bacterium
AACCTGATCACTGAACTGCGCAGCAACGTGTCGGAGGTCGTCTCGGTCATCGAGCTGACGAACTCCAGCGTCGAGTCTGGCGTCAAGAGCACGACAGAGACCCTGGCTTCACTGCGGGCCATCGAGGGTCAGTCGAGCAACCTGGGCACCTCGTTGGACCAGCTGCACTTGGCCTCCGGCGAACTGGCCGAGCTTGTCGCCTCCGTGCGGCAGGCATCGGGCCAATGCGTGGACAGCGTCGAGAATATGACGGCATCGGTCCGGGGGGTCGTCGACTCGGTGCAAATCGGTAGCTCGGTGAGCGAGCAGGGTGCGGCCGCCGCTGAAGAACTCCTTGCCTCCACGATGGAGACCGGCCGCGCCGCCCAGGCCCTGAGCGATCTGGCGGAAGAGATGAGACAGTCGGTGGCGATGTTTGTCGTTGCTGAGTCGCCGGCTCTGGAAGGGCAAGCCAGGCGAGCTGCCTGACTTATCCGACCGCGCACTCGGGCCCAAACAGGCCCCGGGTGCAAGCAAAAGCGCGGACCGGGTAAACACGGTCATTCCGCAAGCGACGGGGCGGGCGGGGCGAAGGCAAAGGGGCCAGCAGGCGGAAGAGCGTCTGCTGGCCCTCGTCTTTTCCTCGCCGTGACCTGGGCGAGGATCTAACATGACATCGAAAGAAGCCCTCAAATTTATCGCTGAGAACGAAGCGCAGTTCGTCGACATCCGCTTCACCGACCTGTTCGGCATGTGGCACCACTTCACGGTGCCGGCCCACGCGATCGACGAGGGCGTCTTTGAAGAAGGCCTGATGTTCGACGGCTCCTCGATCCGTGGCTTCCAGGCGATCAACGAGTCGGACATGTTGCTGCTGCTCGACCCCAAGGGCATGTTCATGGACCCGTTCACCGAGCACCCGACGGCCGTCATCTTCACTGACGTCCGAGACCCGTTCACCCGCGAGGAATACAGCCGCGACCCGCGCAACGTCGCCGCCAAGGCGGAGAAGTACCTGCAGAGCACCGGCATCGCCGACATCTGCTACTTCGGCCCCGAGGCTGAGTTCTTTGTCTTCGACAAGATGTCTTACCGCAACGACCCGCAAGCGGCGGGCTTTGAGATCGACAGCATCGAGGCCCACTGGAACAGCGGCAAGGACGACGCCATCGGTTACACGATGCGCAACAAGGGCGGCTACTTCCCCGTCGCTCCCGCGGACAAGCTGCACGACCTGCGCAGCGAGATGTGCCTGCTGCTCGAAGAAGTCGGCGTCCAGACCGAGCTCCACCACCACGAAGTCGCCGCTCCCGGCCAGTGCGAGATCGACGTCCGGTTCGACACGCTCAAGGTGATGGCCGACAAGCAGCAGAAGTACAAATACGTCGTCAAGAACACGGCGGCCCGGTACGGCTATGCTGTCACGTTCATGCCGAAGCCCGTCTTTGCCGACAACGGCAGCGGTATGCACTGCCACCAGTCGCTGTGGAAGAACGGCACCAACATCTTCTTTGACGCCAACGGCTATGCCGGCTTGAGCGACACCGCCCGCTGGTACATCGGCGGCCTGCTCAAGCACGCTCCGTCGCTGCTCGCCTTCACCAACCCGTCGACCAACTCGTATCGTCGACTGGTTCCTGGTTACGAAGCGCCGATCAACCTGGTCTACTCGGCCCGCAACCGCTCGGCTTGTATCCGCATCCCGGTCAGCGGCAGCTCGCCGAAGGCCAAGCGCATCGAGTTCCGCGCGCCAGACCCAACCGCCAACGTCTATCTGGCCTTTGCCGCCATGCTGATGGCCGGCATCGACGGCATCCAGAACCGCATCGAACCGCGCCCGCCGGTCGACAAGGACCTGTACGAGTTGGCTCCTGAGGAGAAGGGCGACATCCCGCAGACCCCCGGCTCGCTCCGCGCGGTGCTGGAGAACCTCCGGGCCGACCACTCGTACCTGACCAAGGGCGACGTCTTCACGCCGGACTTGATCGAGACGTACATCGACTACAAGATCAAGGCCGAGTGCGACGCGGTCGACCTGCGTCCGCACCCGTACGAGTTCTTCTTGTACAGCGACGTTTGAAGACGATTAGTCCTGTAAAAACCTCTCTCCGACTCCGGTCGGGGGGAGGTCGGTGAGCTCTGGCGAACCGGGTGGGGGGCTTCGGATTTCCTTGCTTGTCCCTGGAGGAAGGGGTTAGCGGCCGGTTCCAAGACCCTCTTTTGGAGTCCACATTAGTCCATCACTCATTTTCAGCGATGCTGAGTGTGCGTGACCGTCAGCAAATCCAAAGTTGGCACGATCCAAATGCCGATCAAAGGCCACATCTGACTGGGAACCAAGCGAAACTGTATCGGATTCGAACACAAGGACTGTTGAAGACGGCCCTTCAAAGGTCGAAACCTTACGGTCAGCAAGGTTGCTGTTGACTGCGTAGCTCTGATTTCCTTTTGCCATGCGGCAATGCATGACAATGGCCGGGCTACCTCCAAGGTAAAAGATAATAGGCTCGACCCAATTTGGCGCGACAACGAACTTATCATCATTGTCGCTCGCATAGATAATCTGAGCCATCGCAATTTGCTTTGCTTTGCTCATGCAGTTCGAATTCAACGCTGCCATCTTGGCGGAGCCGAAGTCCATCGTGCCGAAAACAAAGAGGAGACCGGAAAAGGCAAAAGCCAGGCGGACAACAAGAAGCTTTCGGTTGGCAGTGGCAAGGGAGCCAATATCATCTCCGCCACGTACCTGGTTTCTGATTGCTTTCATCCTGAATGAAGCAATGCCCAGTACGATCACGGACAAGATGATCAGTGGATAGAGAGCACTGTGCGTCAGGCTCTCAAGAAATAAAGCCCAGTTTCGTTCACTCACCTGCTTCGCCTCGCAAAATTCCTCATACCCGATCACTACCCAGTGCCTGCGACGAAGACCGTCCGGGCCGCCTTAACCGATATCTTCTGGTACTTTGCATAAGCATTGGCGGCCGCCTCGACCGCGTCGTGGGCGTCCTTGCCTTTGATCCACGATCCCAAAACCGCCTCCAGACTGTAAGCCTCCGGCGCCATGAGGCTCTGCGTCATGACATAAGGCGTGGCGCCTGTCGCCTTGAGGTCCGCACCAAAGAACTGCTGTGTCTTGCAGGCCAGAGCGACCGCGAGCGGCCGATGCTTGTGGGCCGCCGGTGTGGGTGCGGGGATGCTCCACTCCATCAGGCCGTCGTGGCCCACGTAGGCGACAAGGTCTGCCCCGCCGCCCAGCGAAACCTCTCTGTTTCCGACCCGAAGCGGCTCTGCCCGGCGGCCGGACAGGAAGTCGAAGTAGTCCACCGTCGCCTTCTTGATCGCCGCTCCGCGGTAGGCGTCGGCCACCAGCACCGCCCCGGTGGCCTTGTGGACGAACACCGCACGTTCCAGGATGTCTCCCTTAGTCGGCTTTGTCGTTGAGATGAGATTCCACGCAGTTGACTGGCGGAAGTACGACTTCACCCCCAGGCTGGCGCCCCAGTAGAGGTTGTCGACGAGTTCCTCGCCGTTGCCGATCCGGGCAGGCACCTTGACGATGCCTTGGTGGACGTTGTCACAGAGGGCGACGATGACGTGGGCGACCTTGACTGGGTTGGACTTGGGGGGCTGCGTCTGCTTTTCTGTCTGGGCGTGCGAGACAGGGACGCTGTGGGTGCAACCGACAAAGGTCGCCGCCAGCAAAATGAGGCCGACTGTGTGTTTCATGTTCGCCTACGGTTTCCCCACATACCGTTTGCGCTCATAGGGTGGTTCAATCGGCTCGAACTTCATGTCTGTGAAGTCGCCCAGCAACTTCGAATGGATCAAGCCACCGTCGTCCATGAAGCCCGCGTACAATCGACCGGCTTCCGACCAAACAAGCCGGTCGCCATCGACATCGCCCCAATCCCAGTCGGGCAAAGCGACGGCCGTTCCGTCCTTCCTAAGAAGGCTGTACTCGTCCCAGTAACTACTGTCTCCCTTGAACCGGTCGCTGTCACAGTGGCAAATCAGTGACAGTGACCAGGCTTTCGAGTAACGCTTTGAAAACTTAAAACCAACCAACTTGTCATACTCAACATGCTGCCTGGTGGCGCGCCCGACCACAGCGTCATGAAACGTCCATCCTGCATGGTTCAGGCGCGGGATGTATACACTCATGTCCTCCCCGTATTGAGGATGGCCTGGATCGTAGTCCTTAACCTGCGTCAGGCTGGCGTCAAGATACGCGTCGCGATGGAGATTGCCTTCCCAATCGTTGAGCCAGTATCGGCTGTCATCAATCCACAATCCACCCCCGTGGTACGAGGCCGCATACGGGTGAAACGAGACTGCAGTCACATAGGGCCAACGCGAGATTGCCGTCCACGATGAAATTCCGTCGAAATGGCGATAGTCGCAATGGAAATACAAGATGTGCTTGCCGTCTGGGGACAAGTCACTCCTCTTCGGATGGAGACGACCCTTGATCCATTGGCCGAGTTGGAAGGAATCGTCTCTTCTATCCCAGCCGATGAACGCCCAACGGTTCGAAGGACCGCGTCTAAAGATGATCGCGCGGGTCGACTCTCTTGCTAGGATGACGTGAAGGCTCGCCACTATGACTTGCCTTCAAACACGTTGATCAAGATGCGTCCAGCGCCGCGGACAAACGGCTCGCCCACAGTCGAAGTCAACTTCTCGTCGATAACAAAACCTTCTGCCACTAAAGCTTGCGTCGCCGTGCCCGCATCTTCAACGTCGATCGAGAACGCAATGTCGTCGGTACCGTCTTCGACGAAGTAGAAGCGATAGGGGCCGACCGTGACTTCTGAATATTCGTCGTTCCCACTGGTCACTTCGCCGCCAAAGAGACGGGCGAACTGCTCGGCGCTGGCCACCTTGTCCGGCACGCCGATGGCGATGCAGTTATTGAAAGTGCCGATTCTCGACATCACTCCCTCACAACTTTGACGCCCATCCACTTTTCCAACGCGCCGTAAATCTCTGCCTTCTGCTCGGGAGAAGCCAGCTTCACGTCGGCATTGTGCCAGGCACCCTTGACGACGACCTTGACCGAGTTCGTCCTGCCGATGAGCGTCATTTGCGTCGATGACCAGGCGTCAGTCTCGCCGTAGATGTAGATCACGTTCTGCGCCTCGTACTGCAGGAAGTGGAACACATTGGCGAGAGTCGCCGGGTTGTAAATAATCGTGTCCTTGGTGCCCAAAGGACAGAGGTCCATGTTCGTCGGGTTGGGGTTCGCCTTCAGGTACGGCTTGAAGTCAGTGATGTCGTAGTTGTAGTAGCCGACTTCAGTGTAAGCCTGGTACATAAAAGCCTCAAACATCTTGATCCCCGCGTCGGAGTAGTAGAACATCGAGTTGACCGCGTTATACGCCTTGGCCAGGTCAGCCACCGGCGCGTCGGGCGCCGGGATGAGGTCGGCCTTCACGTAGGATCCGTACTGCCAAAACGCGTAGGGATATTCCAACACCCCGTACTCATAAGCCTTGGCCACACCTAAGCGGTACTTCGAAGGATCGGGCTTAAGATAGGCCAACACCTCATCCTCCCGCTTCAACAAAGCGATCTGAAAGTCCTTGACCTTCTTCCGCGTCGCCTCGTCTCCGACTGTCGCCATGAACTGGTTGATCCGCGGGTCTTCTTGCCCCAGGTTAATCGGTGCGACGTAAGCCACAGTGGCGTCGACGTCGTGGGGATAGAAGGTCTTGTAGTACAGCGCCGTCTGCCCACCCTTGCTAGCTCCGGTCGACACCCACTTGCCCTTGAACACCTGCTTCAGCGATGTGACAATCGCGTGCATGTCGTCGGCAGCGTTCTTGACGGTCAGTTGCTTCCAATCGCACGGCTCAGGGATCGACTTGCCAAAGTACCGGTGCTCGACCGTCACCGTGTTGGCCTTGCCCAACAGGCGGCGCACCTCGCTTCCCTGGGGGCCGTTCGTCGAGTAGCCCTCCGTGTTGAGTACGACCGGGTTGTTGTCGCCGGTGAACATGACGTAGACCTGCTGCGAGAAGTGAGGCCCGCTAGGGTTCGCGTGATCCACCGGCTGGTCGAAGGTCAGGTGATAGCCGCCTCGGAAAGGCTCGATCGATTTGACATGG
Organism: Armatimonadota bacterium; assembly: GCA_018268335.1. Lineage (GTDB taxonomy): Bacteria > Armatimonadota > Fimbriimonadia > Fimbriimonadales > Fimbriimonadaceae > JAHBTB01. The sequence continues at coordinate 6,090 of JAFDWT010000027.1, forward strand.
GGCAGGCGTTCGAGCCGCGTCGACAGGGAAAGGTCGGCTTGCTGCGCCCCGCTGAGGGACGTGGCGAGAAGGGCGCAGACGAGGAACGCGGCTGACCGGCGCATGGCGCGTCCATGTTACCGACGCGGCCTGCTGGCTGTCACATCTGGCAGATTGCGTACTGGCTTTTGCCTTCGCCCGGATTGTTTTAGCAGGCGATTTGTTACACTCTTTGGCATGAATTCTCGATTGATTCCGTTGCCTTTGCTGCTTGTCGTTGTTGCTTCGCAGGCCAACGCCGTCGGGCCGACCAGTCGGCTCTACATCATGAATTACGGGGAGTTCGGGGCCAATACGGGCATGGACATGATCCAAGGGGTGACCTCCAGCTCAGTCAACACGGGCTACCCGCTGGACATCTGCATCGGCGTCGCGGGCGGCGACGTGCGGACGATGGGCTATTCGGGCGGGGACCAGGGGGAGAAGTTCGACCTGAACGGCAACTTCATCGGCGGCGGGCCGTACACCAACTCGATCCAGCTTTCGCAGTTGCACGACGGCACCTCGGACGGCAGCTACAACTACAGTATCGACTACACCACGGGCGACGTCCTGCGGTTCGACCGCAACTGGGCGAGCCCGACGGTGGTCTTCAACGCCGCCCCTCAGATGGTCGGCGCGGGCTGGATCACGATGGACACCAGCGACGGCAGCTTCTGGCTCTCGCAATGGGGCGGCCCCGACCTGGTCCAGCACCGTAGCTCCACAGGCACACTGCTCAGCAGCTTCAACTCGGGTGTCCTGGGCAGTGCGGGCTTGGCGTTCGACCGCATCGATGGCACGCTTTGGATGGGCGATTACAACCTCAACCTCTACCAGTTTGACCAGGCTGGCAACTTGCTGCAGACGCAGGCCTGGGGTGGCAAGCTGACCGGCCAGTGGTACGGCATGGAGTTCGAGACGACGCCAGTACCAGAGCCTGGGACACTGGCACTTGGGTTGCTAGCCCTGCCGGTTTTGCGCCGGCGCCGTTAAGCCAGGATTGCCTCGATCTCGGCTAACTCGTCGTCTGTCAACGGGCCGGACTCTAGCACCTTCACGTTCTCCAGCACCTGTTGCGGCCGGCTGGCGCCGATGAGGGCACTGGTGACACGCGGGTCGCGGATGGTCCAGAGCAGGGCCAGCTGGGCCAGGGTCTGGCCGCGGCGGCCGGCGACGACATCCAGTTTTTGGGCTTTGGCCACCAGTTCGGGCGTAACGCCGTCCTCGCGCAGGAAGCCTTTCTCCTGCTTGGCGCGGGAGTCGTCTGGGATGCCGCCGAGGTACTTCTTGGTCAGCAAGCCTTGGGCGAGGGGGCAGAAGGCGATGACGCCAGTGCCGGTCTTGCTGATGGAATCCAGCAGGTCGGATTCGATCCAGCGGTTGAACATCGAGTAGCTCGGCTGGTTGATGATCGGCTTGTAGAAGCCGTGCTTCTCGCAGGCGGCGAGGGCGTCTTCCAGTTGCTTGCCGTGGTAGTTGCTCAGGCCTGCGTAGAGCGCCTTGCCGCTGCGGACGGCGGTGTCGAGGGCCGACATCGTCTCCTCGATGGGGGTGTTGGGGTCGGGCCGGTGGTGGTAGAAGATGTCGACGTAGTCGAGCTGCAGCCTGCGCAGACTCTGGTCTAGGGAGCTGAGGAGGTATTTGCGCGACCCGAAGTCGCCGTAGGGGCCGTCCCACATCCAGTAGCCCGCCTTGGTGCTGATGACGAGCTCGTCGCGATGGCCCTGGAAGTCGCTGGCCAGGATGCGGCCGACCCTTGTCTCGGCGGCGCCCGCCTTGGGGCCGTAGTTGTTGGCGAGGTCGAAGTGGGTGATGCCGTTGTCGAAGGCAGTGACCAGCATCTGGCGGGCGTTGTCGTGGATGCCCTCTTCGGTCTGGTGCTTGGCCGCGTCGGTGCCGGGATCGCCGAAGTTGTGCCAGCAGCCTAGGCTGATCGCCGGGAGCTTCAAGCCCGAGCGTCCGCAGTGGCGGAACCAGTCGTTGTGGACTTTGTAGCGGTCAGGATTGAAGGTCGGCATGGCTGGTGGTAAGGCTACCTGGTGCCGTCTTCCTGGTTTTCACTGTTTTCACAGCACTTTTTTGCCACATGCTTCTCTTGGGCCAGCGTTCTACTCACTAGGCGACGGAGTCGGGGTCAGACAACCAGCCTCATGACACGAGCGATCGGGAGACACTTTATCTGTCATGCCATGGCACATGGCGGCACGCCTTCGCCTACCCTTCAATCGGCGAAGGCGTGTCTTATGAACTATTCCCTGATGAGTGTCAGGCCTTGCGTTTGCGGCGTGCCATACCGATGGCACCCAGTCCTAGAGCGGCCATGGTGGCAGGCTCGGGAACCGTGCCGTACTCGTGGTTGTCGATGACAGGGCTCCACAGATGTGTTCCTGTCAATGTGACGCCGACGATGCCATTCGCGTCCTCCCAGCCTAGGAACTTCGAATCTGGTGCACCTGGCGCGTTGACGTTGACAACGCCTAACAGTCCTGAAGCACTGTAGACCCTCATGGTGACGTTTCCGGAGTAGCTGCTGAAATCCATGACGTCCAGGCCCATTGCGATGACCGGGCTCGTGTAATCGATTTCGAGGACAGTGGAGCCTGCAGCCAGGGTCTTCGAAGTCATTTGAAAGTAGTGGTGGCCAGACACAAAGAAGTCAGCAGGATAATTCTTTGTTCCTATTCGTTTGTAAGATGCTCCAGAGTTGACGAGACCAGGGCCACCGAAAGAGGTCACCTTCGACGAGTTGAGCACACCATCAAAACTATACTGGTTGAAGTCAGGGACTGCAAAGCCTTCAAAGTCATCGGTCACAGCAGCACCGCCTAAGATGTTGTTCAGATCGGTCCGCGTCGCCAACTGAGCTGCCTGAGCGAAGCAACCAACCGTTGCGAACGCGATCAGCGTAAGATTCTTGAATGTCATGGCGTTGTCCATTGCCTTAGAAAATGAAGGCTTAGAAGCGCAATGCACGAAGCGGACCAATGGAGAGTGCGCGAGAAAAACAGGCAATATTAGGGGTAACTATCCGCTCCAAGCATCTATCGGGAGCCCGATCCTTGAGGGACCGGGCCACCCACGTCATCGTTAACTATTGTACATGCTGTCGAACGCCTGGTGTGCATCGACCAGAGCGGCGCGCATGATGTCTTCGGCCTCGGCCGTCTTTCGGTCAGCCAGAGCCTGAAGCAGGGCATTCTCGTCGACCTTCGCCGCCGCTTGGTCGCAGGCATCCCAACTCAGCACAGAGCGCACGACGCGGTCGATGCCCTGTTGCTCGTTGTCGTAAGGGCGGGCTTGCATGTCGTGGCCCAGCCAGCGGCCGTAGCCGGCGGTGCGGATCAAGCCGGCCATGGCGATGTTCATGGCGTTGATCTGGGTGCCGAAGTCGATGTCGTACTTGCCGGGGCCGCCCATGTGAAGGCCGTCGTTGTAGCCCTGGCTGTTCAAATGGATATGGTGTAGCGTGCCGGCTTCGATCTCCTCGACGGTGTCGTAGACGTGGTCCAGGCCGATCATCTCCGAGTGGCCGAGCTCCTTGTTGACGCCCTTCTTGGCGCGGGAGACGCCGTGCTCTTCCTCGATCAGACGCCACACCAGGATGGCGCTGGCGACGGTCGGCAGGAGCATTGCCGGGTGGCCTTCGTTTGGCTTGGGCTCGATGACAATGTACAACTCTTCGCCAAGAGATTTCTCATATTGGCAAAACGCTGCCAGTCCGGCCCGCATGTGCTTGTGCATTTCGCGGACGCCGATGGTCGTCATGTCGTAACCCCAAGCACCGTTCCAGAGCACGCAGCTGGGGGCCAATGCGGCGTCTTTGTGCCAGGCCGGACGCAGCGGGCCGTAGGTCAAGTCGAGCACCTTCTTGCCCAGGTCACCGGCCGCAGCGCGCTCCTTGGGGTCGAGCGAGCAGATGCCGCCGTACGCGAAATGGGCATGTGCGCCGGGCGTCGACATCGCCAGGGCCAGACCGGCCTCGCCCATGGCGTCGACGACGGCGGCCACGTTGCCTTCGTTCACCTCGGCATCGTAGTGCAGCTCAAAGCCCAATTGGATGTGCTCGGGCAACCGCGGGGCGATCTCCTTGCGGATCAGGCCCGGAACCTTGGCGGTGGGCAGGTTCTCGCCGCTCCAGGCGGGGCGGATGTCGCCGGGGACAAAGCCCCCTTTGCCGGCATTGAAGGTCCAGCGGCAGATGCTGTGGTTGCGCTTGGTGGTTGACATCGTCGTGCTCACCGCAGATTATCCTCAAGCACCCCTCGCCACCGCTTGTAAATCAGGTCATAAGGTGCAGAATCGCCTGGTTTGTAGCTGGTGAGCTCGGTCAAGGCGGCGAAGGCGTCGCGTGGTTCGTTGTAGAGCCCTAGCCCGATACCCGCCCCTCGGGCGGCGCCGACGGCGCCGTCGGTGTCGTACAACTTAACTTCACACTGAGTCGCGTCGGCAAACATCTGGGCGAAGAGCGGGCTCAGGAACATGTTCGCTTGGCCGGCCCGCACGCTGGTCGCGCCGCAGCCGAGCTCTTTCATGGCTTCGAATCCATGCTTGAGAGCACATACGATGCCTTCCATGCCTGCCCGCGCAATGTGCGGCAAGCCGTGGCGGGCGAAGTCGAGGCCCTGGAAAGACGCACCGGGCGTGCGGTTGCCGAGTGACCTCTCGGCCCCGTTGCCATAGGGGAGGGCCAACAAGTCGTCTGCTCCGACCGGTGCCGATTCGGCGACACTGTTTAAGTCTTTGAAGCTCTTGTCTGCACACATCGTTCGCCGAATCCAGCTGTAAAAGGAGCCCGTGCCGTTCACGCAGAGCAAGGTGCCGATCTTGCCGTTGACATGGAGGAACGGGTTGACGCGCTCGGCTGGGTCGGGCTTCGCCGTGTCGCTGACGACATAGACCACCCCGCTGGTGCCCGCCGTCGCCGCCGCCTCGCCAGATTCGAAGACACCCAAGGAGAGGGCGTTATTGGGCTGGTCGCCGGCCCGGTAGGTGACGGGCGTGCCGGCCGGGAGGCCGGTTTCCTGGCTCGCGACTACGGTCACGCGGCCTTGGTCACCGAAGGTGGGGACGATTTCGGGGACCAGGTGGTTGGTTCCGGCGGCCTCCATGAGTTCACCGAATGTCGATCCCGATGCAAACGACCAGCCGGCCATTTCGCTCAGGCCGCTCGGTGTGGTCGTGACGAGTCCGGTGAGGCGGCGGGCCAGGTCGTCGCCGGGGAGCATCATGTGTCTCGCCTTGGCAAAGGTATCTGGCTCGTTGGTGCGCACCCAGGCGGCTTTCGCGACAGTGAAGTTGCCCGGGGTGTTCAGGGCGTGGCGTAAGCACTCTTCGCGTCCAACGGCTTTGGCCAGCTCGGCGCCAGTGGCCACTGCCCGGCCGTCGCACCAGATGATCGACGGGCGCACGACCTGGTCGTCTCCGTCCACCAGGACAAGGCCGTGCATCTGGTAGGCGATGCCGACAGCCTGGACATCCTGCACTTGCTCGCCTAGGCCTTGCAGAGCCAGGAGGAAATGTTGCCACCAGTCGGCAGGGTCTTGCTCGGCCCAGCCGGGCTGGGGCGCGGCGAGAGGGATCTCGGCGGACTCGGGCGATTGGCGGGTGGCGACGACGGCGCCGGTCGAGGCGTCGACTAGAGCGACTTTGACGGCGGACGTCCCGATGTCGACGCCGAGGAGGAATGCGGGCATTTCTCAGATTGTGGTCTAGGGAGTGGGGTATGTGGAGTGCTGCTATTTTCGCGGATGCGCTTTCCGGTAGTCGGCCACCACGGCATCCGTATCGAGTTGGGTGTAGACCTGCGTGGTGTCGATGCTGGCGTGGCCGAGGAGCTCCTGGACGGCCCGCAGGTCGGCTCCGCCTTTGACCAGGTGGACGGCATAGGTGTGCCGGAGGGTGTGCGGGCTGGCGTGCTTGGTCACACCGCTACGCTGCACCGCCCGCTCGACGACATGGTAGGCCGACTGCCGCGACATCGGCTTGCCGGTCGGCCCAATGAACAATTCTCTGACTGCCTTCTTGACTAGAACCGGCCTGGCATCGGCCAGGTAGCGGCGGAGCCAGGTCTGGGTTTCGGCGGGAAGGGGTATCCAGCGGGTTTTGCCGCGCTTGCCCAAGACCATGACGGCCTGGTCTTCCATGCGCAGTTCTTCGACCCGTAAGCCGCAGGCTTCGCTGACGCGCAGTCCGCCTCCGTAGACCAGCTCCAAGAAGGCTCGGTCGCGCAAGGAGACGGCGGTGTCGCCAGGGACCGTGGCGAGGATTTTCTCCATGTCTTCCCAAGCCAGCGCCTTGGGTAACCGCTTGGGCGAACGGATGCCACCGGCCGAGGGCAGTGGCCCGGCGGGGCCGCCGCCGTTGCGCTTCAACCACTTGAGAAGGGACCGCAGGCCGCTGATCCGGCGGCGGGCCGTGGATGGCGCGACCGGCGGAGCGAGGCTCGCTTGGAATCGGAACATGTGGTCGGCGGTCAGGTCCGACCACCCGCCCACGCCCAAGTTCGTGAAGAACTCCTCGGCGTGGACCAGGTCGCCCCGATAGGCGCTCAGGGTGTGCCGGCTGGCGCCGCGCTCGAACTCGAGGTGGTCGAGGAAGCGGGCGGCGTCGTGGCTATAGGCGGTTTCCTTTTCCAAACGTAAAGAGTAGGACGGATATACATGAGGTCTTCGACTCCTGGAGTGCCCGGTTCGGAGAACTCTTCTTCCTTCGTGTACATCGCGTTCAGCTCGCGGAAGAAGGTCTTGAAGTCGCTGACCTGGGCCTGAAACTCAGCTGGCACGGTGGACATGAGGCTAAGTCGGTACAAGTTGTCGAACTCAAAACTACTATACATGACTCTTTCTGGGCGGAGTTCGACCAACAACCGACTGTCCCAGGGCTTGCGCTGGTTGGGGTCCTCCGGTACGAATTGCAGGATTTGCGGTTTGGTGACAGCTTGCTGGTAAGCCAAGCGCTTTTCGATCGGCACACCGCGTGAGGCACCGACCTCGGGATACAGTGTCGGGGTGTAGAACCAGGCGTCGCTGACGAGCCCGACGCTGCCGCCCTTCTCCTTGAGCTCTTTGCCCAAAACCTCGCGGGGGTCCGGGGTCGCCATCCAGTTGGTCCAGGTCGCCGCGCTCGCCAATCCGCCGCCAGCGATGCCGCAGATACCGAGGATCGGCAGGATATTAGCGGTACGCCAGCGGGTGTTGGGGTTCGTGTGGAACCGGTCGAACACCCAACCGACGCCGACAGCCAAGACGGGAATGAGTGGCAGGACGTAGCGGAAGAACTTCACTTCGGCCCGGCCGATCAGGAGGTAGTAGACGACGGCGAACACCAGGAACACCCCGATCCAAGCATGGCGACGGACGGCGCCCCAGACGAGGCCGCAGGCGCCGATCATGGTCAGGAGCAGACCGAAGCCGACGAAGAGGTTGGCCAGGTGGAAGAGGAAACCGCTCGACGTGCCGGCAAAGACCAGACCATGGCCCTGCGAGGTGTGTAGTAGCTCGAACTTGAAGTCGCGCTGAAACACCTCGGGCTCCATCAACGCACCTGGGGTGGTGACAAGGAAGACGATGACCGCGACGACGGCGGCCACTCCGCATGACGCGACGGCCCAGCCCGACCCCTTCCCTCGTCTGGCCAGAACGACAAGCGGCACGGCCAACCCGACGATGGCCAAAGCGCCGTTGTACTTGGTCCCCGCCGCCAGTCCGGCGCAGAGTGCGGCATAGAGGACATACCTGTTGAGCGATTTGTCGTCTGGTTGCTCGTCCCCCGGGGGTAACAAGCGCGCCGCCCAGTAGAGAGACAAGACGACGAAGAACGCCCCGAGGACATCGACGGTCTCAAATCGGGAGTGCACGATGTGCCCCGGGGCGACGGCCACCGCCAAGGCTCCTGCGAGCGCGGCCAAGTCGTGGACGCGCCGGTACAAGATAGCGAAGACCACCCAGACTGACCCCGCCCCAGCCAGGGCACTGATCCATCGACCGACCAGGATGTGCCTGGCACGGATTCCGGCGGCTGCCTCCGGAGTCTTGACTTCGCCGGGGGGCGAGTAGCCGTCCACGACCATGGTGCCGACCCGGGTCAGGGTCAGATACAGGGTCGGGTAGTTGTAGAAGCCGGTTGTGAGCTTGCCTGCGGCCGGGTTGATCTGTTGGCTGACGGCCAGGTTGAGATCCTCGTCGGGATGCAGGCTGTTGTAGCGCTCAGCCGAGGGAAGGCCCCAGTCGATGCCGAACAAGCGGAAGACAAAGGCTCCGACAAAGAGGGCCAATCCCCAACGGGTCAGCTTGGGATCGAGGCGGCCGAACCAGGCGAGCACGAGCGATATTATCCGCTATCGGTCGGCCAGGGTCAGTTCGCTGCTGCCGGAAATCTGCTGTTCGATGGCCGGTTGGTCGCCCAGGCGGACGAGGAGGAGGGACCAGTTGCCTTTCGACGTCGCCTTGGCGTGCAGCGTCGCGAAGGTCTTGGGGTCGAGGTCGAAGACGATGGTCGAGTCCATTTTAAGTTTGAGCGCCTTGAGCCCGGTTTCCTCCGGCTTGGCGTCCATCATTTGGTGGACGAAAAGGGCAGCATCGGTGTCGAGCTTGAGGGTCGCCGTGATGCGCTCGACCTCTTTGCCCTTGACTTGGGCCTTGCCCTCGTACTTGTAGGACAAGTCTAGGCGCTGGACCGCCTGCTTTCCCTTGCCTCCCTTGAGGGCCTGAGGCTGATAGGAAACGGTGCGCTTCCAGGTAGCGCCGGGTTTGACTTCTTCAAACGGGAGCTTGGGGTTGAACTCCAGGCTGGAATCAAGAGAGCCAATCCAGAGGGCTAGGCGATGGAGCTCGCTGGCGAATCCGAGGATGGACTGCGACGTCCTCATTGAGATTGGAAGTTTGGCGAGCAGGTTCAGGCCTTTGGGTTGGCCTCCCTTCTTGTCTGCACCTTTTTTCTCGTCGATCTTCACCGCGTCGGTGACCTCGTTGATCGGCGAGAGCGACAGGGTGTAGTTGATGTCCACCTTTTCGGTTTTGGATTTGGGCGGCGACTCTGCCGTCTCACCTTCGATTTCAGTCATCGTGGGACGGCGGTATTCGACGCTGGCGAATCCACTGGGCTTGACCTCTTTGACAAGCATCGTCGAGTCGTAGTTGATGTCCAGCTCTTCAGGGATGCCGACGGGCAGGTTGTAGCCCGACTGTTCGATCAAGATATGGGATCGAACTTTGTAGTTGTACTTTTCCCCTTTGGTGAATTTGCGCGACAGCTCGACGTCGCCTCCCGAAAACATGGTGGCCAAGGCGATTGCGGTGAGCATATGTCTATGCAGTTTAACGGATTACTGGGAGTGTGCGTTTCGAAGTTGTCGGTAGGGCACTAAGCCTGCCCTTGCCTGAGCGGGGCGACGTGACCCCGATGCAGATGGATCCCCGGTCGAGCCGGGGATGACGTGTTGTGTTCGGGCACGCTCTAGGGCCAGCACTGGAACCGCTTCGCTCTTTCCAGTGCCACCCGTGCCTGTTCAATGGACCTGCAGAAGCCCTTGACCAGCCGCGGTTCAGACGATCGTCGCGACTTCGGTCGCGAGGTAGGAGCTGAGCTGCTCGATGTGCTCCAGGTCGTGGCTGAGGACGAGCACCAAGTAGGACTCAACCGAATAGGTGTCGCCCACTGAGTTCACAAACGTCTTTTTCCAGTCTTCCTCCGACATGTCGCGCAGGTAGTCCAAGGTCATTTCTCGGCGGGACTCGTAAACCTCGCCCTCGTGGAAGACCTCTTTGTCGGCAAAGTGGTGCTCGGTGCAGCGGCCGTCGGGGTCGTAGAACGGCACTTTGGAGCCGGGCTTGGTGTTGGCCACGCGGATGCGGTCCAGGACGGTCTGCTCGTAGTCGGCCAGGTGGGCGATGACTTCTCGGGCAGTGAACCGGTCGGCGTCGATTCTGTCGTCGAGTCTGTCGGTCGGGAACACGCGGAGCAGACGCTCCACGACGCGGGGTCCCATGTGGAGAGCGTGCAACAATCGTTCGCGCATAGCGGTAGGTTACACGTATCGGCCAGACAGGGGGGCATCAAAAGACCGGGATTTCTCCACCTGTCCCATTTTTTTTCTGGCCTGGACAGATTTTCGAAAGTGGGGCATTCTGTTGGACACCGATGGAGAAAGTCCAGAAATCAGAAGCCGAGTGGAGGGAGGAGCTGACGCCCGAGGAGTACCACGTCCTGCGTCAGAAAGGGACCGAGCGCCCGTTCACCGGCGAATATGTCGACACCAAGGCCGACGGGGCCTATCACTGCCGAGGATGCGGGGCGATGCTCTTTGAGTCGGGGACGAAGTTCGACTCGGGATGCGGGTGGCCGAGCTTCTTCGCCTCGCATGCGGACGCGATCGACTATCACCAGGACGACAGCTACGGCATGAGCCGGATCGAAGTGACCTGCAAGGCCTGTGGCGGCCACTTGGGGCACGTCTTTGACGACGCGCCGCACACGCCGACTGGGCAACGCTACTGTATCAACTCGGTCAGCATCAAGTTCGCGCCGAAGTGACGGTTCAGTCTCCTGGCTGCCAGACCAAGCGGGATACCAGCCTGTTGGCCGTACCGGAGCTGAAGCTCCCAGCGAGGAACACGACGTCCAAGCCTTTCTTGCGTGAGAGCACGAGTGTGTCGGTCGGCAGCGGGCTAGCCGAGACGGACTTGCTGGCTACGATTTGTTCCCAGCCATTGGCGATTGACTTCCCTTCGGCAGGGACAAACTCGATGAGGTCGAAGCAGTCGGACTTGGCCTTGTTGAGGAAGGTCAGCCGGGCCACAGGGCGTCCATCTACTACTGCCTGCTCGACCGACGTGAGACCATAGCCTTTTGCCGTTTCGTCCGGGAAATAGGCTCCGCCTAGGTGGCGGGCGGCAGCGATCCGCATCGCCGGGCCGTCGGAAGCGGCCAGGGCACAGCAAAGGGCGACAACTGCCAGCACGGTCTAAAGACTCGGCAGAACGCGAAACTGGGGACACCGGAGAAGATGCCGGTTCGGGCCCAAAGGAGCGGATGGGGCATCCCTACCCCGTCCTCCGTTACCACCTTCCGTGGTGCCCGCTCAATTGATTCTGACGCCGCGGCTTGGTTGTGGTTCCTAGACTCTGGGGCCCTTGGGCAGGTGAGGCGGTGGAAAACAGGTGGTCCGGACAGGTCAGCGGAGGATTTCTTTATACAGCCGGGCGTGACGGTAGGCTGATTCGTCGATGCCGTACCAGTCGGCGGCGCGCGTCCGGGCCGAGTCGGCTAGGGATTCCAGAAAGTGAGGGGCGTTAAAGAGGCCGCCAATCACTCCGGCTAGGTCTTCGTCGCGGTCGAAAAGGGCGACGCTGAGGTCTTCGACCCCCATGTCGGGTAGCCCGCCGACCCGCCGCAGGAGCACCGGCGTGCCGACGGCCATCGCCTCCAAGGCGACCATGCTGAACGCAGCCCGGCGCTTGGTGACGACGAGCAAGTCGACAGCACGAAGAACCATCGGGACGTCGACGTAGCCCTCTAGTGACCAGACCCGTTCACCGTCGTGGTGTCGCTGGACGACCTCGGCGTCGGGGCCGACGCCGGCCAGGACGAGTCCGCAATCGGGGCGGTCCCTCGAGAGCTCGTCAATCGCCGCGACGGCAGCTTCGACACCGGAGTCCTTGTCACACTTCGCGATGACGGCAGCCAATGGCCGGTCGGCGGGCAGGTCGAGCTTGCGCCGAGCCTCTTCTTTGGTGGTTTCGAAGTTCTTGGGGGCGACGCCGGGGTCGATCAGTTCCAGGTTGAGGGTGTCGGCGTCTTCCAAGTGGTTCTTGGTCGCACGGGTCGGGCACAGGCCGGCGCGGGCGGTGTTCAGGCGGTCGATCAGTTGGGTGCTGGTCGTCTTGGGCCAGTCGTAGGCTGAATAGACCCATGGGAACCCGAGACCAAACGCCTCGCTGCAGGCCCAGGCCGTTCGGTAGCCCCAGGCGTGGACGAGGTCGAAGCCCTTGGCCGCGTCCCGCACCAGCTTGCTGACCTGGCGGTCGACCCCAAAGCCAGTTTTGTCAGGAATCCAGTCGGCAGCGTCGTCGACCACCATCTCGACACCATGCGGTTCCAAAGCGGCAGCGAGGGCGGTGCTCAGGGTGGCCATGCCGCCCAGTCGTTGGCGGCGGAGAGAAAGGACGCGGACCATCAGCGCGGAACAGCTTGGGACTCGACCAGGTGGCGGAGCACGTCGTCTGTTCGCAGGCCCTCGATCTCCGCCTCGGGCCGCAGCATGATCCGGTGGCGCAGGACGGGCAACGCCAATTCCTTGATGTCGTCGGGGATCACGAACTCGCGACCACGGACCGCCGCAACCGCCTTGCCGCAGGCGACAAGGGCGAGGCCTGCCCGCGGAGAGGCGCCAATCATGATATCGTGGCTGGCCCTTGTGGCGCTGACGATCTCGTAGACGTATTGGAAAATCTTGTCTTCGACGGTGACAGCGGCGACCTCGGCTCGCAAGGCGCGAAGGGTTTCGGCGTCGATCACGGCCTGGAGACCTGCTGCCTCCAGGTTCTGGGCACGGAAGCCCTGGTGGAAGCGTCGCAGCACGTCGATTTCCGCGGCAGCGGGCGGGTATTCCAGCATCACCTTGATCAGGAAACGGTCCTGCTGGGCTTCCGGGAGAGGATAGGTGCCCTCGAACTCGACCGGGTTCTGGGTGGCGAAAACGACGAACGGGTAGGGCAGCTGGTGGGCGACGCCGTCGATGGTGGCCTGCCGCTCTTCCATTGCTTCCAGAAGGGCGGACTGGGTCTTGGGCGGCGTGCGGTTGATTTCGTCGGCGAGGAGAACGGCGGTGAAGATCGGGCCTTTGCGCAGGGCGAATTCAGCTGTCCGGGGGTCGAAGACGTTGGTGCCGACGACGTCGCTCGGCATGAGGTCGGGCGTGAACTGGACGCGTTTGAACTCTAGGTCTAGGACTCGGGCGAGGCAGCGGACCACAAGGGTCTTGGCCAAGCCAGGGACGCCTTCGAGTAAGACATGCCCGTCGGCCAGGATGGCGACGAGCGCCTGCTCCAAAGCCCGGTTTTGGCCGACGACGGCCTTACCGACTTCCTGATAGACCCTCTCAGCGGCCTCGGCAACCCTCATAGATGCCGCATCGTACCCTTCGCTGGTCGTGACACAAAAGGTCGCGGAGTGGTAGAAAGTGCGTTCATGCTAGAAGTCGTCGGCCTCACCAAAGTCTTTAAGACAGTACGGGCGGTGGACGGCGTCAGTTTCACTGTCAACCCGGGCGAAATCGTCGGCCTTTTGGGCCCCAACGGGGCGGGAAAGACGACGATGATGCGGTGCATCACGACAATTCTGGAGCCCACTGCGGGCAGTGTCCGGATCAACGGCCACGACCTGCAAACTCAGATGGACAAGGCCAAGCGGGGGCTGGCGTTTGTGCCGGAAGTCCCCAACCTCTATGAGCTCCTGACCGTTGAGGAGCACATCCGCTTTGTCGCGATGTGTTTTGACACGCTGAGCGTCTATGACTCCAGCATCGACGCCCTTTTGCACCGCTATTCGCTGACCGACAAACGCAAGGCTTTAGTGGCGACTTTAAGTAAGGGCATGCGGCAGAAGTTGTCGATTGCCTGCGCGATGGTCCACAACGCTAACGTCTTCCTTTTCGACGAGCCGATCATCGGTGTCGACCCGGCAGGTGTCGCGGAGTTCAAGGCAGAAATGGCCCGGGGGCGAGAGCAAGGCTATTGCTACCTCGTCTCCACCCACCTTTTGGACGTCGCCGAGAAGCTGTGCGACCGGGTCGTCATCATGAACAAGGGCAAAACCGTCGCCCAGGGGACGGTCGACGAACTGCGCAACCTCAGCCACATGCAAGGGGCCGACCTGGAACAGCTGTTCCTGTCACTGACCAAGCCGAATGAAGCCCCTCCTCTACCTCACTAGCCGCTCGATCGTGAACGGCGTCCGGCGGTCGTTCCAGAGTCCGATTCGGGCGCTGGCGACGGTGATGTTCATCGCCATGCAACTCTGGTGGCTGAGCCGTGTCTTCTTTGGCGTTTCGGACGTCCGGGGGGCCAGCCCCTTTATGCCGCCGGTCGGCCACGATGCCACCGAAGTCTTGGTCACTCTGGGGTTCTGCTTCTTTGCTTTTGTCTGCTGGACCTCGTTCTTTGGGTTGTTCCAGCCGCCGATGGTGTTTCAGTTGGCTGAGGTCGATGTGCTGGTGCCGACGCCGGTCAGCGCGCGTGTGTACTTGATGTACAACTTCCTGAAGGGGTATGTGGCCCGGCTGCTATGGCCGCTGTTCATGCTCTTCTTTGCCGCCAGGCCCTTTGCGCGGATCACGAGGAACGGCGGGCTGGACCACATGGACTTCGCCGCGCTCAGTTCGGCGTTCAAGACTGCTACCCTCGCCTATCTCTTGATGCAGTTCGCCTGGGCGGCTTGGCGGTACGCGACGGGGCTCATGTTCTCGGAGTCGACGGCACGGGCGATCAAGATTCGGACTGTCGTGACTTGGTCGATCACGATCGCCTGTTTTGGCTACTTCGCACTCATCGGCTATCGGATCGCGATGGCGATCAAGTCGGAAGACGTAGAGGTGGGGTTGTTGGCGTTGGCCCGTGCGCCGGATGTGTTGTTTGTCTTTTTCCCTGCCACGGCGGCAATCAAGCTAGGAACTCTTCCCATCACCGGCGATACGGGGTCGGCCCTCGGTGGCTTAGCGGTTTTACTTGTGACGGCCGCGACCGGGTTCGGGATTATGATGGCCAGGGCCCCCAAGGTGTACGAGATCGCCTCCCGCATGGCTGTCGCTCGCGCCGAGTTGCGCCAGCGCCGGGTGAACGAGTCACAGGGGCTGATCAGTCTGTCCAGAGCCCGGACTGGCAAGATGAAGGCCCGGGAATTCGGTGCCCTAAGCTCCCTTCGGCTAACCGGGGACGCGGCGTTTTGGTGGAAGGAAGTCGTCATCCTGGCCCGGTCGACGGGCGGCATCTTGTTGACTGTCCTGCTTGTCCCGGCAGGCTACGGCTACGTCGCCCACTTCGTGAACTCCATTGGCAAGGGTGACTCGCCGGCCATGGTCGTCATTCCGGCTTCCCTGCTGCTGTTCGGGCCGATGATCGTCTCGGGCCAGGCGCAGAATGGCTTCCGCGACTTTCTGAAAAAGGGAGACCTGCTCCGGCCATTGCCGCTCAAACCGGGTCGCCTGCTGTTTGTCGAGGCGTTCAGCAAGGTCGTGCCTACGGTGCTCGTCGGCTTCGTCTCATTGGTCGTGATGTCGGCTTTTCTGCCCGTGCTTTGGCCGACGGTCGTGCCGACGTTTGTCACGCTGGCGGTCGTTTCCTGCTTCGCTTCGGTAGCGACGCTTTATTTGCAGGTCCTGTTGCCCGACATGACCGACCCGGCGCAGAACATGTTCCGGCGCATGGTGCAGGGGCTTGGGCTGACCGTGGTCATTTACGGTTCGGCCTTCGGTTATGGGGCCTTGGCGTTCTTCAACGTGTTTGTCGCTGCTGCGGTGGTTGTTCCGGTTGCGGCGGGCCTTACTGGCTTGTGCCTGTATGGGGCAGGACGCTCTTACCGGACTTTCAACCCAGCGGACTAAGCTGCACGCCAGTCGGGAACCTGGCGGGTCGGTAAACTCGTTAGCAGTCTTGACGCAAGTCCCTGCACCATGAAGCTGAGCGTATCGACCCGGGCGTCCCTCAAGGTGACGGCAGTGGCCTTGCTGATTTCGGCGGGCTTGTTCTTGGGCTACCGGGCGTGGGGCGACGTGCAGCTCAACGGTTACACACCGACACCGATCCCACCGGGCGACGTCACTTTGGTGGGGATCGACAGCAAGGGGCACTATCGCATCATCGTCGCCAACGAGGTGGCTCAGCTCGCTGAGGTGACGAACTCGGGAGCCGGCAAGGCCAGCTCCATGGACGCTGACAGCACCAACATCCGCCGTATCCCGATCAAGGAGTTTTTGGGGTCGCTTCGCGGCGACGAGAAGGACTTGAGCTGGCTGGTCATGTCGATGAACAAAATGAGCCAGGACGACCTGCCACCGACCAAGGTGGAGTGGGCGTCGGCTGATGTCGAGAAGGCCCTGGCTGGCGACCCGGAACTGAAGGCTAAGTTGGAAAGCGACCTGCATCTTGGTCTGGACGGCACACCCCCAGACACTTTGCGGCTGAAAACACTTCTGAACGGCATCGTTCTGGATCTACCGGTCAAAGTCCAAGTGCCAGTGGAGGGTATCGACAAGACTCTGACGGCGACTGTGCAAGAGGCGTTTATGAGCCGCTTTGCCCAGGACGTCCAAAAGAAGATCAACGAGAAGTTCAACCCGCCGCAGGAAATGATCACTGCCTGGTACCGGGACATTGCTCTCGACGTTTTGAATGGCAAGAGGGCCAAGGAAGACATTGCCGCCATCCTCAAGACCAAAACGAGCACCAGCCGGCAGCAAGCTTTGGCTGAGAAGCCCGAGCGCCTGTTGCAGAGCTCCAAGGTGCTTCTGAACGACAAGCAAATCACGGGGGCGACGGTGCAGAGCTACCAAGGACAGGGCAACAAGACCTATGCCAACCTCACCCTGCGCGTGACGGACGACGGCCGCATGCGTTTGTGGAAATATAGTCACGGTCGGCAGGAGTTCCACCTGATGTTCGTCGTGAACGGGGTGCCGCTTGCCGCACCGAAGATCGACACCGAGCTTTCGTCCAACGAAATCGTGCTGCGCCAACTGCCGAATGTCGAGCTAGCGCAAGAAGCGGCTGACTTCATCAACAAGAAGGGCCAAGAATCAAAACCATGAACCACCGACCGACCATCCTCGCCCTTGTCGCAGCCGCCGCTGTCTGTGGCTGCAACAACAACGCCGGATATACGCCTGAACCTCCAAAGGAGGTCCAGAAGACCACGGTCGCAGCCGGAGACGAAGCAAGCCTGTGGCCACTGGCAGTGGGTAACCAGTGGGTGTTCGAGGCCACGACCACCACGGCGAACGGGACGACGGTCAAGGATTTGACGTTTAAGGTCACCGACAACCGCAAGGAAGGGGACAAGACGATCGCGCGGATCGACATATTGGACGGCAGCAAAGTCGTCGATTCGATCGATTGGGCGGTGGACAAGACTGGTATCTACCAAGTCACCAGCACCAACCAGCAGGCCAAGTACGACCCACCCCAGCTGATCGTCAAGTTCCCGATCAAGGATGGCGAGACGTTTTCACAGCAGCTGAACGGCCCGGCCCCAACCACGGGCAAGGACGTCGTCGGTCAGAAAGTAGAGTCCACTTGCCTTGGCATGCAGGAAATTGACACGGGCGAAGGCCGGATGCAAGCGGTGGCGGTCGAATCGAAGACCGTCTTTACCTACAAGGACGACACCATCAACACGGTCGCGACCATTTGGTTCGTTCCGAAAGTCGGCATGGCCAGGTTTATCCAGGAAACGGTGGGCAAGAAAGTCGCCGGAAAAGAAATCTTCCGCATGAAGAGTCATACTGCAAAGTGATCTACCCATGAAAAAGTGCCTGCTTATCCTGGCCGCATTTGCGGTCGTCCTCGCTGGATGCAACAAACCGGCCGACACGCCGCTCAACACGAACGCCACCAAGGACAATGCTCCGGCCAAACCGGTAGCAAGCACAGAACCCAAAGCAGCGGACATCGCCGAGGTGCCGGCCACCCTCAAGACCGACGGCTACTTGTACTACGGCCTGGACTGCAAGAAGACGCTGACTTACAAACTGGTTCGCCAGCCGAACCAAGGCGACCAGAGCGGCACGCAAAAGGTCGTCTACAAAGGCATGGTCGACGGCAACCCGTCGTTTGAGATCGAGCGGGCTGGCGACCTGATGGCGCTGGGCAACGACAAGCTGATCGTCAAGGCTGACGGCGTCTACTCAACGTTCGCGGCCGGGACGGACATCAACCCTCCGATGCTGGCACTGCCGGCCAAGGTCGAGGTCGGTGCCACTTGGCCCAGCAAGATGACCTCGAAGGGTGCCGACGACAAGGTCATCAAAATCGACATGACCAACAAGATCGAGCGTAAGGAAAAGATCAAGGTCGCCGGTGGCGAGTTTGACTGCTTTGTCGCTACGACGACCGGCGAGCTGACGAACGACAAGAAGATGACCGTGACCGGCACCTCTTGGTACGCGTCTGGGTTCGGCGTCGTCAAGATGGTGCTTAAGATCACCGACGCCAAGGGCAGTAGCCAGACCGACACAATCGAACTGACTTCGCAAGGCTGACGCCGATGCTGGCCGCCCTGCTTCCGCTTCTCGTGGCGACGGCGACTGCCGATGGGGCTGCCGCCTACTTTCCGACGAAGCCAGGGACGAGTTGGACGTACTCAGAAGACGCAGGCAGGTCGCACCACGTCTTTACCGACAAGGTCGGCAAGCCGGCCAAGTTGTTGGAAGTCGATGTCGTGCCGTTCACTTCGGTGGCCGACGGGCGCGAATCGGAGCCGACTTTTTATGTCGTTGACGGCGACTCAGTCTTCGTGATCTTCAAGACGGTGGAGAAGACAGAGTCTAACGGTGAGGTCGTCCGAACTCCGAAAACCTACCGCTATCCCATCGTCAAGGTCGCCGGCAAGCCGGTCAGTTGGGAACACTTTGGCAAGACCGAGTTCATGCAGACTTCGGTCGATATGTCCCTGAAGGGCAGTTCTCGACCCATTGGCAAGCGCAAAGTGCTGGGCCGTGAGGTTGAATGCGTGCAGGTCGACCTGGACGTGATGTTCGGGGCGCCGGGAGAACCGCCTGTCAAATCGAACCAAAGGTCCGTATATGGCAAGGGAATCGGCCTTGTCGAGATGGTTGAGACGACGACTGTCGGCAAACAGAAGTATTCCAAGAAAAGGAATCTCGTCGGGATGGACGAGCCGCAATAATGAGCAGTTTCATGGGTAAAGCCGCAACCGCCTTGATCGCCATTTCCTGCGCAGTCGCTGTGACTGCCGGGTGCGTCTTGGTGAACAATGGTCTGAACAAGGGTGGCGAACCAGCTGGACAAGCCGCATCGGAAACCCTGGCCCAATCGGCGGACACACTGAAGCCCCAGGCGGTGCCCTACACCAAAGGGAACTTGATCTACCAAGGGTCCGTGGTGCCGGTGGACATCAAGTCTGCGGACGACGGCAAGACGCTCAAGCTTGAGTTCATCGTGGACGGCGAGACGACTGGAAGCGAGACCTATACCTACGACGCCACCGGTTTCCGGTTCGCTGGCACCGAAGCCGAATTGTATGAACCGGCGCTGCCACTTGTCCACTATCCGTTCAAGTCGGAAGATCCCGCCAGGTGGACTGGCGAGATCAAGATGGGCGACCACTCCTATCCCGCCGAGGCTGAAATCAAGGCCAAGAAGGAAGACTTGAACATCACTGCGGGCCACTTCAACACGTACCTCGTCGAAGTACAGCTGAGCTTCGACGGCGGGGCTCCAGAGAAGTCCAAGCGACGGCTGCGGTTCTGGTTTGATCCCGGCAAGGGCGTCGTCAAACGCGAACTCGGTCTGAACTCCTCCCGCGAGCCGCGCACCGACGCAGAGAAGACCGGCGACGAATAGGAGCTCATGCAAGCCGACTTCGGCACCATCGCCAAGCGCGAGCCTCGTCGCACCGCCGACTGGTGGTTCTTTGGCGCAACGCTTGCGCTGGTAATGGTCGGCCTCATGGCCATCAACAGCGTCGACCAAGCGACGGGCCAGCACAACGCGGCCAAACAGGGCATGTTCGCCGCCCTCGGCATCGGCGTCTGGTTTGTATTCCGCAAGATTCCTCTGTCCCTGTGGCAATGGGCTGCCAACGGCCTTTATGTCCTGAACCTCGGCCTACTCTCCTCAGTACTTCTCTTTGGCCACGTCGTCAAGGGGGCGAAACGCTGGATTTTGGTCGGCTCATTTCAGTTTCAGCCGAGCGATCTGACGATGATCCTCGTCGTGCTGACCCTAGCAGCATTCTTTGCCAGGCGGACCGAAGAAACGGGCTCCTGGAAGACTTACGGCCTGTCGTTTCTCCACGTCTTGCCGTCGGTGTTCCTGTTGTTGCTGCAGCCCCACTACGGCCGCGCGGCATGTGTACTGGCGATCTGGCTCGTCATGGCTCTTTATGCGGGGGTGCCTTGGAAGACCATCGGGGCGTCCATTGCTTGCCTACTTGCCCTGGTTGGATTCGCATTGTTCACGCCTGGGCTGTTCAAGGGATATCACATGGACAGGATTTCCGAGCTGTTCAACAAAGTCGTGCACGGCACCAGCGACACCCAAGGGACGGGATGGCAGGCGGCGCAGTCGGTCAAGGCGATCTCGATGGGCGGGCTGGTGGGCACCGGCTATGGCCGGGGCGAACAGAAAGCCGGGCGATTCATCCCTGAACAACACAACGACTTTGTCTTTTCGGTGATCGGCGAAGAGCTTGGCTTGATCGGCTCGCTGCTTGTCTTGGCGGTCTTTCTGACCTTCTTTTTCCGCATGTGGTACTTGGGCTACAACACCCGCGACCCGATGCGCCGGTTGGTCACGGGTGGGTTATTGGCCTTTCTGTCGTTTCACACGGTCGTCAACTTGTCAATGGTGCTCAACATCGGGCCTGTCATCGGCCTTTGGTTGCCGTTTGTCAGCAACGGCGGCACGGCACTCATGACCTGCATGGCGGCGGTCGGGCTCGCCGATCAGCCGAATTGAACCTCACGTGCTAGACTATGAGGACTATGCCCACGGAAGGGCTGAAGCAGCGTAAGGCAGTCGTCGATGTCTCCGCCACTCGGCGCAAGCCGAGCTTGGCGCAACATCGGCGCGTCGAATTTGCCGGTATCGGCCTGATTGCGGTCGGCGCGGTCGTCTTGATCACTTTGATCTTGGGTAAGGGCGGCCTGATCGGCGATTCGGCAACAGGGATGTTCCGCACCGTTGTCGGCCAGGGAGCTTGGGCAGTGCCGTTTGTGCTCTTTTTCGCTGGCGGCTGCCTGGTCATGGGCAAGGCGGCGTTTCAGGCGCAGAGGGTGTTTTGGGGCACTCTGCTGGTGTTCCTTGGCTTGTTAGCCTTCTTTGCCAAGGACGTCGGAGGAGATTTCTTTGATCCCGAGGCCTTGTCTTCTGGGGGCGGCTACTTTGGCGGATCGGCGGCCTGGGCTATGCACACGCTTCTCGGGCCCGCGCACTGGGTGGGCAATGTCGTCTTTTTGCTCGTCGGCGCTCTGTTGTGCGTCGAGGCGCCTGTGCGGGAGATTTTGGAGCGCGCCGCGGCATCGGCCAGAAAGCCGATCGACAAGATCCGCAAGACACCTGTGAAGGCTGAGAAGTCCGCTTTGAAAGAGTCGGACGAAGACAAAGACGTCCGACGCCGTGCTACCGTCAGGATGTTGGAGGAGAACCAGGCAGAGCCGAGTCCGGTTCGCGCCAAGCCCCTGCGGCAAGACAGCGAACCCGCGAAAACGGTCGAGCTGGCCATCGACGCCATGGCCCCCAAGGACGGCTACAAGCTGCCGCCGCTCAGCCTGCTGGTCGAGCCTTCCAACAAGGCCAAACGCGACCCCAAGGAGATCCAGCGCAACATTGAAGTGCTGGAAGACACGCTGGAGCAGTTCAATATCGACTCCAACGTGGTCGAAGTGGCCCACGGCCCGACGATCACGCGCTACGAGGTCCAGCTCGGCCCGGGCATTCGTGTGAACCGGATCACCGCACTGGCCGACAACATTGCGATGAGTCTGGCGGCCAGCCATGTACGGGTCGAGGCTCCGATTCCGGGCAAAAGCGCCATTGGTGTCGAGGTGCCGAACACCCAACGCGTGATGGTCACTCTGCGCGAGATGGTCGACACCCTGGAATTCCACGACCAGGCGAGCAAGCTGACCGTCGCCCTCGGCAAGGACGTCAGCGGCGTCCACAAGTACACCGACTTGACCCGGATGCCGCACCTCTTGGTCGGCGGCGCCACCAACAGTGGCAAGTCGATCTGCTTAGCGACGATCATCATGAGCTTGATCTTGCGGCTGTCGCCCAAGGAGCTCCGGCTCGTCATGATCGACCCTAAACGAGTCGAGATGACGTTTTTTGAGGGTCTTCCCCACCTGATGTGCCCAGTCGTCAAGGACGTGAAGGAGGCCCCAGGCGTTTTGCGCGCGGTGGTGCGCGAGATGGACCGCCGCTACGAGCGGTTCAGCGAGGCGGGTGTCCGCAACATCGACGGTTGGAACGCCAAGGTCGAGCCGGAAGAGAAGCTCAGCTACATCGTCGTGATCGTCGACGAGCTGGCCGACCTGATGAT
>JAFDWT010000028.1 GCA_018268335.1 Armatimonadota bacterium
CGGCGTGCGCCGACTGTCTTGCGGACGCCGATCTCCTTTCGCCGCTCGTTGACCGACATGAGCATGACCGTCATGACGCCCACACCGCCGACAAAGAGCGCGATACTGGTAAGCCCGACGACCAGGGTCTGCAGCACGCTCAGGACCTGAAACACGAGCCCGAGCAAGTCCTCTTGGGTCAAGACGCTGAACTGGCTGCGGTCTAGGACTTTGCCGAGGGCGGCGTCTACGTCTTGCAGTAGCCCCTTGGGCTCGTGCCGGCCGTCGACCTGGACGAACAGCCGGTCGATCTGCACGTCCTTCTCATTGGCTTGGATGTATTTGAGGGGGACATAGGCGACATTATCCAGGCTCAGGCTGGCGAAGAGGCTCGTGCTCGACTTCTTTTCGGTGGTGACACCGACCACGTCGAAAGTCCGGGTGCCGATCTTGACCTTTCGCCCCACGGCCTTCTGGCTGCCGAACAACTCATCCTTGGCGCTGTCGCCCAGCACGCAGACCGGCTTGGTTTCTTGCTCTTGGTCAAAAAAGGTGCCCTCAGCCAGTTGGGCGTGATGGACGTCCTTCCATTCCGGCGTTGTCGCGAGGACAAACGGGAAAGCCTCTTTGGCTCCGGCTTTGACCGAACCTCCGGCAAAGCTGATCTTGGCGACATGCGCAATTCCTGGGAGCTGCGCGACCTGAGCAGCGGCCGTGTCGTTGATGTAACTTTTGCCCGCCAGGTTGGGGTTAAAGGTGCCGAATTCGACGTGCCCAGGGACGACGATGAGCAGGTTGACACCAAGGCCCTCGACCTGGCCGCCGATGTCCTTCTCCACGCCAATGCCGATGCTGACGAGCAGGACGATGGCGATGCTGGCGACAGTCACGCCGATCCCGCTCAAAACGGCACGCTGCCAGTGCTCAACTAAGCTGAGTACAGCAGCGTGGAGATTGCGCATACGCTAGTAACAACTGTCATGGCATAGAAAATGTCTCGCGACCGGGCACGAATGCCCGGTCGCGAGAGACTGGAACCAATGTGCGACTAGTTGCCGCCGCCAGCTGTTTTGGCGCCGAAGCCGACATCCTTGTTCTTGAGATTGGCGGGTGGTGGTGGGTCGCTGGCCTCGAGCACGGCACCGCCGCCTTTCGTTTTCGCACCGCTGTTGTTGGCGGCTGGTTCAGTCGATGGCGGAGTCGCCGCAGGTCGAGACGGAGCCTGCTCGCATCCCGCCAGCAACAACGCTGTGGTGACAGCTGCTACGCAGAGTAGAAGAATCTTTTTCATTGTGTGTTCGATTTCGGGAGTGAGCCTTGCACTCCAAAAGACTGACGGCAGAAATGTTCTAGGGGCGCGGGGCACGAAGGCCCCGACACCCCCGATCGCCATGAGAGGAAAGACGTACAGTGATGGACTTGCGAGCCCCTACAGCGACCTAGTTGACAATCTGGCAGTCGGTCTCCCGACTGCCAGACGCCTCTTACTTATTGACCTTGGCACCAAAGGCGACGTCTTTGTTCTTGAGGTTTTTCGGCGGAAGCGGGTCGTATGGCTCAAGGGCCATACCAGATCCTGGCTTCTTACCAGTGGACGGCAATGCAGCTTGCTGCCTGCCTTCCAGCACCTCTTTCGTCAGCTTTTCTCGCCCGGAGATGTCCTCTTGATCGCCGCATCCGGCCAAAAGAATGGCCGATGCGGCGATGATCAAGGCACCCCAATTGCACTTGGTCATGTTGACTGTCTTACCAGCGCAGGTCAGCGTCGGTGCCGTCCAGCGTCCACAGGTACTTCGACAGATCCGTGATGGCGGCGCCGTCGTTACCATTGGTGGAGACGACTGAGCCGTAGTCGGTGCCGATGGCCAGTGCGTCAGGCTTCATGAACTTGGCGTGACCGTCGACGAAGCCGACGACCGAACCGCCGACCGGGTTGTTGCGTGTAGCGCGGACGCTAGCCGAGTAGGCACCCACGGCCGGATTGGTACCGACGTTGGCAGCCCAGTTGCCCGAGCCCTTCGTGCCGTCCCAGAAGATACAGGCGGTCGGAGCCGGGGCGATGATCGGCCAGGCGCCAGGAGGGTTGGCACCGAAGAAGCCGCCAGCAGACGCGTTGGTGAAGCCCTGGGACTCGGTGAACATGACCGTGTCAGCCGGCTTGACCGAAGAACCTTCGTTGCGGGCCAGACCGGTGTCGCAGTTGTAGAACGGTGCCAAGAAGATGTAGTTGTAGCCGTACATCGGGCGGCGGTTCTGGGTGTAGTACCAAGCGTTCGGGCCCACGACGTTGCCTTGGGTGTCACCGACGACCGGGTCGACGAGCATCTGGATGCTCTTGATATACGGAGCCGTGATGCCGACCCAGGTCTGCGAAGCGACCGGAAGGCCGTCGGCGCAGCGGGTGGGATCCGGGCAGGACAGGTTGCCATAGCGGCCGCTGAGGAACAACGGGAAGTTGTCGTCAAAGTCGGCCTGGTAGATCTTGGCGCTCAACGTGATCTGCTTCACGTTCGAGAGCGAGGAAGTCTTCTTTGCCGCGGCCTTGGCTTGGGCAAAAACAGGGAAGAGAATGGCTGCGAGGATGGCGATGATGGCGATCACGACCAGCAGTTCAATGAGGGTAAATGCACGTTTCATATCGTTCAGATCTCCTGAAGATCGCCGTACTGTACCACGCCGAAAGTCCCGAAACAAGAGGGTTCCTCTATATTGCGGCACTTTTTCGGTGAATTCAGGTTTTCTTGAACTAATTGGACATAAGTCCAGCCCTGCGTTCGAAATCCCAGATTCGTTGGTTGACAATGCAATCACCTGGCATCACCCGGCGCCGCAAGGAGAGGCCGTCCAAGGTCCGACAGCGGGATAGAGCCACATAGAGCTGACCATGGGCGAACGCCCGCATGTCCAGGTCCACCGCCATGCGGTCGAAGGTCAGCCCCTGGGCCTTGTGGATCGTCACAGCCCAGGCCAGCTTGAGCGGAAATTGTGTGAACGTGCCGACCGGTTCGGCGGCGATGCGGTGGCTGCCTCGGTCCCAGGTGTAGCGTGTCTTCTCCCAGCTCTCCCGCTCAACCGTCACATCCAGACCGTCCGCGGTGCGTACTCCGATGGCGTCCGGTTCCACCCAGCGGACGGTGCCGAGCGTGCCGTTCACCCACTGCTTGGCGTTCTTGACAAACATCACCTGGGCACCGGGGCGCAGCCGCAGGACCAGGTCGGTCGGGAGATCGCGGCCAAAGTCGCCGACTAGAGAGCCCTCGAGAATCGACTCGGGGCTGGAGAGCGCAGCCAGGCGCGAGAGGTTGATCGTCTGCGCCCGCCCGTTTGTGGCTGTGAGGGTGATGACATGCTCGCCCTCGATTTCCGCACCGACGCGTGAATTGAAATACTCCAATTCCGACGTGTCACCTCGGCGTAGCCTGTTCAGTGCCCACAAAAACTCCGGGTCTTCTTTCTGCCGGTGGACGGTTTGAAGCTCGATGACATCAATGCTCCCACCGCGCACGACGTCGCTGTCAAAAAAGAACGGTGAACTGTACCGATGGGCGATCATCTCGCCTTCGGCCCCGTTGGGAACAACGGGCTCGAGCTGCCAGAGGTCGCCAAAGGCGACCACTGTCTTGCCGCCGAATGGCTCCCGGCGACCGGTGTTCCGCCGCAGGCTCAGGTCGATGGCGTCCATCACGTCGGCCCGCACCATGCTGATCTCGTCGATGATGACCAGGTCGAGCGAGGCGATCAGGCGTTGCTTGGGCGCGCCGCGCTTGAACGTCGGGACCCGCTCGGGGTCGTCGTCCAAGGGGCCGAGTTTGAAGTTGAAAAAGGAATGGATGGTCTGGCCGCCGGCATTGATGGCTGCCAGACCGGTCGGGGCCAGGACGACCGACTTCAAGGGTGTCTCGGCCACCAGTTTGCGCAGCACGGTCGACTTGCCCGTGCCCGCCTTGCCGGTGACGAAGATCATCCGCCCATAGGTCGGCATGTCGGGTACGGATTCCAGGGCGGCGATCTGGTCGGGGCTCAGGTCGACGTCGGCCGTCACCATAGCGGGCCAACGCTGTTCCATCCCCGCATTCTATCCGTCCCTGCACGTTTCCGGTTGACACCTGTCCAGCAAACCTCCAAAGCCAACGGAGCCCATGAATTCCATTCTTGAAGCGGGGCAGACCGCCTACCAATCTGTTTCGACCTCAGTACTTCGCGTCTTCGGAGCCAGCGGCTGGACAGGCGCCGATTCCGGTGCCGGCCAGCAGCGCATAGTGACCCTCTGCACATGCAGTGGTGCCGCTGTCTTCGTCCAATCCATAGACCAAGCCGCCGCCCTCGCCGGCGCGGTGTCGGCCACCGACTACTTGGTCAGCCTTGCCGCAGGGCAGACTGCTGTCCTTCGGTTGGCCGCTGGCCAGTCGCTTGCCGTGATAAGTGCCGGAACTTCGGTCGTCCGAGCCAGTGAAGTCGTGGAGGTGGCCTAGATGCTGTCTGGCCTCTATCCTGTCTTTGAACCAGCTGCCGCCAGCGTGACTCCGGGTTCGCTGAACTCTGAGAATCGCCCACCGAGCGCTTCTGACAATGCCAGCCGCGGCTATACATCCACAAGCGAAATCTGGCAGTACGGCGGCCGCTTCTATCAGCCGGTCGCCACGCCGGACGCGACCAGCGCCGCATGGGCGCCGGTCCAAACGCCAGCAGGCACTTGGGTCGACATCGTGACAGCTATGCCCAGCGGATCGGTGGCGGCGGCCTATGGGCTGTTCGCCATCAAGAGCGGATTCACCGGCCCCTGCATCGACATCTCCGTCACCATCAACTCAACGCCGACCGCCTTCACGATCAACATCCTGACCGGTGGCAAGCTGGACACCTCAGCCCTCGGCGCGGCGATGGTCAGGGCCGACGCTGGCTCCAAGGTGACTGTGACCAAGTGGTACGACCAGAACGGCACCAACCATGCGACGAGCGGCACCAACACCCTGTTCATTGACTGGGATCCGGTGCTCGGCATGTACGCGCTGTTTGGCGAGACCAGCACGATGACCGCGCGCAACCTGGTGATCCCGAACACGGTCAGCGTCAACTCCCGCCAATGCTCGTTCTGGGCGATGGGGCGCGGCGTGGTGGCCTGCGGTAAAACTTCCCCGGTCGTCGGCTGCCTGGGCAACTGGAACGGCGGCACCGGCCCGCTCCTTTTCATCGGCAACGAATACACCTCGAGCCCCGAGACCAGCAAGCCGACCCTCGCCGCCTGGCAAACGGGCCAGAACTACCGGACGCCCAGCACGATGGTGCCCCTGGACTGTGGCCTCTGCGTCGTCGGCGTCGTGCCGTCCGCGAGCAACACGACCTTCTGGTGCAACGAGGACACTGGCGTCAACGCCACCGCACCGACGTCAGCGACCTTGACCGGCGGCGCGATCGGCACGAACACTGTCGGCGCCGACCGCTATGCCAGCATGCGGTTTGTCGCCGTGATGGTCACGCAGACCACGGCCCTGACGAGCGCCGTCCAACAGCAGTTGCGCTACGCCGCCTACTTGCAACTTGGCATCATGCCGCAGGTGAAAGACCGCGTGGTCTTCATTGGCGACTCGCGGACACAAGGGTTCATCGCCGCCCAGGCCGACACCCTGCCGATGGCTGTCGTCGAGCGTCTGACCCGTTCGGCCAAAGTCCACAACTGCGGCAATTCCGGCTGGGGCAACACCCACTTCACCACCGGCTCGCCTTCTACTCTGGGAGCGGTCAATACTCTCTATAATTCGACCCGCAAGAACATCGCCGTCGTCTGGCTGGGCGTGAACGACTTCCTGGTCAGCAACCTCGCGACCGACCAAGCGTTCACCGCCCTCACCGCCAACATCGCGACGCTCAAAGCGCAGGGGTGGACAGTTCTCCTGGTGAACGAAGCCGCGACGACGAGCACTGTCAACAGCACCAACACCAAGCTGGCGACGCTGCGGGGCCTCATCGCCGCCGGAGGGCACGGGGCCGACGAACTCATCGAGCTCGGCGGTCTGACGCCCTACCTTGCCGCATCAAACACCGCCTACTACCCCGACGGCCTGCATGGCTCGACCGCGCTCTATCACATGATGGCCAGCCGGATCGCCGAGCGGCTCGATTACTGGCTCGGCCTCTAGCCGCGCTTCCGCTGGCGCATCGCCAGCACCGAGACGAGCCCGGACAGTGCCACAGAGCACGGTTCGGGCACCGTCTCAAGGCGCACGTTGTCAAAGTTCATCGAACCCGACGTCGGAGTCGGAAACAACTGGACATACATGTCGTCAAGCCAAAGATCGGGCCGGTCGCTGGTCAGACCTTCGTACCGGTCGGCCGACTGGACCATGAGCGCCTGTTGGAACGACACCCAACCCCCAGAGTGCCCCAAGATCTCGATTTGCCCGAACGGCGCGGCGTTGCTCGAGACGTCGAGCCCTAAGAAGCGAAACTGGCCCCCGTCCAACCGCGTGAACCGCGCAAAAGAATAGTCGCCGAACCCGACCGCCTGCAACGCCGGGTCGCCGGGAATAAAGGTGTGGCTCTCGTGCCACACGCCAAAGGTGCCCTCGACATGGAACCCCTGCGAGTCCAAAGCCGAGAAACTGCACCCGTCCGCGCCATGCAACTCGCTAAAGTCCAGTGTCACAGCAGCTGGCACTAGGGCAGGGATAAACAGGATAGCAAGCCCAATCTTCCGCTTCAAACCCATTCGTTTCCCCCCCCAAAATCCACCGTCATCCTACATCATCTCCGTTCCAAATCCAAAGGCAGCGAATAGAAACCTCTCCTTAGAAGGGGGAGGTCGGCGAGCTCCGGCGAACCGGGTGGGGGGATCGCCGGCTCCGGAGAATCCCCTCACCCTTCGAGCTTCCGCCTGCGCAGGAGCTACGGCGGACTCCTCGAAGTCCTCTCCCCAAGGAGAGGTGTCTGGTTTGGTCACGCTCGGTGATCGCACTGGTAGCGCCAGTGGCACCCATCAGGAGGGTCGGGGCCTCGGCCCCCGTGGGTGGCTCTTCCGGAGTTCCGGAGAACCGGGGGCACGGGCATCACCCCGGCCAAGCGGAGGCTTTGTGGTGATGCTGAAGGCGCTCGGTGATCGCACTGGTTAGCACCAGTGGCACCCATCCGAAGGGTCGGGCCACCCGGCCCCATCCGCTGGGTCGGGCCACCCGGACCTTGGCTCACGGGGTTTCTTGCTTTTCATTCAGGACCGCGTTGAGGTACGAGGCGAGGTCTTTTGCCTTTGCCGTTTCCACCAGGGCGATGGTGCCGGTTTTGTTGACGGGGTCGAGATTGATGTAGAAACCGCCCATGTCGTACGCAGCGGAGGCTTTGTAGAGCGTCCAGGTCCCTGCAGGATCGGCGCGAAATCCAGCGACCGTGCCGCGAGCCGCATGCTCGAGAAGGAGCTCATATTGAAATTTTAGGGCCTCGATTGGCGCACCGATCTGACCTTCGTATGGGACATTGAACGTTCGGTAGATCGCCTTTACGAACTCCGGGCACAGCTTGAAGTCATGTTGATACACCTTGCCCGTTAGGTAAGGGCCGTCTGTCGACATCGCGCTTGATAAGTCCATCGTGAACCTCTCTTTGGTGTTTCCTTTCGAGAATGTGCAGATGTACTCTGTCGTCTTCCAACCAGACTCGGTCGAAACGGTTGCGGATTGGATGGAGAATCTGACTTCCTTGGCTCCGCTTGCCGGAATCTCTGGTTCGACTGTCTCTAGGGTGCTGGCAGTAGGAGACACGAGTTCTGGTGGTGGACCGCTACCCTGGACGACGTGTACGTCGGTCTGCTTCTCTGGGGCGCATCCGAAGAGCAAGAGAAACACGATCAGGCTCAAACCGCCGCGCATCGGAACATGTTACATCGTGATGCGCCGTTGTACGCGAACATGCGAGACCTTGGCATTGCGAACTGGGAGTTGGCCCTGGAAGATCCCCTCACCCCCCGGCCAGGGGCAAGCGGGGCCCGGAGACTTCGAGCTTCCCGAGCACGGAACCCGGGACTCCTCGAAGTCCTCTCCCCGGGGAGAGGTGTTTGCTTTGGTCACGATTGGTGATCGCAATGGTTGCACCAGTGGCACCCACCTGGAGGGTCGGGGCAACCGACCCAGTTGAAGTCCCCAGCGCGGATTCACATTGGATCTACATGCTGTTCAGCAGCGATCTCCACCTAGTGAATTGCTGCTTGGCCTCAATGAGGCTCTGTGCGCCTACTGCTGGCAGTACGATGTGCCTCAGTGATCCCTCAATTCGACAGAACCAATTGTTTTCCTCTGAATAGGAAAAGCTGTGCAATTGTCTAGAGAGAACTCCAGGGCTCCGTTTTCTCGTACCTAGGTGGATATCGATTACAGTTACAGGGCCTCCCTTCTGCTTCAGTTGATACAGCCAGGCGTATGTTCGATTCTCCAAGCCTATGATTGCTCCTGTGCTGGCCCAGTGCTTCCATTCATAAGTTTGTGAGAACGCTGGCAGCATGTATTGCGTGGAGTTCGGGCCTTTCCACTTGAAGGAGGTGATTCGGGCATAACCTACCTTATCTTGAACACTACGCCCCTTCCTCATTGTCGACAATAAGACTTCTACGAGTTGAGTTTGCTTTTCCGACTCAGATAGGGCTTGATACTCCTTTCTAGCTTGTCGCAGTTTGTCGAGGTGTGATCTTTCTTGCAGTAGTGGTCTAGCGTATTGGGCAAGTCGAATACCAAGCTCTCTCTTGAATGTGGTGTCGTGTACTCCACTCCACTGCTCAATTTCCTTCTTGTCTAGGTCAAAGTGAACGACATTGGGTTCTGCATTTCCGCGTTGAAGATGATCACTACGGCAAGTATAGATTACTGGCTTACCTTGGCCCTCAGCTAGTCCTGCTTCAAAATATACAGAAGGTCGAGTAAACGTCAGGTCTGCAATCATCATATCGCATCTCGATACTTGAGTTACGATTTTTTGGTTAAGCCATTCGCGAGTCTTCGTCTTGTCGATCCGATACGGCTTGCCGGATATATTCTCAATAGACGGCTTTATGATGTTGTCATATAGCGCATCTGTTTCCGAGCGGCCAAAGGCCATTGCGACAAAGACGCTGATCCTTGGCATTCCCCTACTGGCATGCCTCGCACTCTTCGCCGTTGCGCATGGCTTCTATGGAGCAGGCTAGCTTTTCAGCTTCACTGAAAACCCTCTTTGTCGGCGTTCCATCCAGGGTGAAGCTGTCTCGGGCTGACGCCAGAGCCTCGTTTTCGGAGGCGGCGAAGGCTACGGCGGCTAGGTCGGATTCGACGGCGTCGTTGACCATGGTGCTCTTTTGCTTTTGCACCGCCACCGTGGCCTTTTCGATGTTCGAGGCGCCCAGGGAGCGGAGGTAGTACGTCGTCTTCAGGCCGGTGCGCCAGGCGAGGCGGTACATGTGGGACAGGGTCTTCATGTCGGGTTGGCCGATGAAGAGGTTGACGGACTGGGACTGGTCGATCCACTTTTGCCGGCGCGCAGCCGCTTCGATGATGAAGGTGTAGGGGATGCCGAAGGCGGTGAGGTACTTCTGCTTGACGTCGTCGGGGATGCCCTCGACGTTGGCGAGCTCGCCGTCGAAGTACTTGATCTGGTCGATGATCTCCTTAGACCACAGCGACCGGCCCTTGAGCTCTTCGACCATGAACGGGTTGACGACCACGAAGTCGCCCGAGAGGTTCGACTTCACGAACATGTTCTTGTAGACCGGCTCGATGCACGGGCTGGTGCCCATGATGTTGGCGATCGTCGCGGTGGGGGCGATGGCGAGGACGTTGCTGTTCCTCATGCCCTGGGTCTTGATCTTCTCGCGCAGGGGTTCCCAATCCATGCGGCCGCCGCGCGGGACTTCGACCGGCACACCGCGCTCGCGTTCGAGGATCTCGAGGGTGTCCTGGGGCAGCAGGCCGCGGTCCCACTTGGAGCCCTTGTAGCTCGAATAGGTGCCGCGCTCGGCAGCGAGGTCGGACGAGGCCTCGTAGGCAAAGAAGGCGATGGCCTCCATCATCTCGTCGTTGAAATCGACGGCTTCGGGCGAGGCGAAGGCGACGCCCTTCTTGTAGAGGGCGTACTGCAGGCCCATGACGCCGAGGCCGACGGGGCGGTGGCGGGTGTTGCTGGTCTTGGCCGCTTCGGTGGGATAGAAGTTGATGTCGATGACGTTGTCGAGCGCCCGCACGGCGACGCGCACGGTCTCGCGTAGCTTGACCAAATCCAGTGAGCCGTCAGCCTTGAGGTGGTTGTCGATGACGATGCTGCCCAGGTTGCAGACGGCGGTCTCCTCGGCGCTGGTGTTGAGGGTGATCTCGGTGCAGAGGTTGCTGCTGTGCACGACGCCGACGTGGTCTTGGGGCGAGCGCAGGTTGCACGGGTCCTTGAAGGTGATCCAGGGGTGGCCGGTCTCGAAGAGCATCTTGAGCATGGCCTTCCAGAGCTCGAGGGCTTCGATCTTGCGGCCCCAGACCTCGCCGGTCTCGACCTTGGCTTCGTATTCGAGATACTTCTCCTCGAAAGCTTTGCCGTAGAGGTCGTGCAGCTCGGGGGTGTCGCAACTGCGAAACAGCGTCCAGTGCTCGCGGGCCTCCATGCGCTTCATGAACAGGTCGGGGATCCAGTTGGCCGTGTTCATGTCGTGGGTGCGGCGGCGTTCGTCGCCGGTGTTGCGCCGCAGCTCGAGGAAGTCGAAGATGTCGTTGTGCCAGCTTTCCAGGTAGGCGCAGCCGGAGCCGGCCCGCTTGCCGCCCTGGTTGACGGCGACGAGCTGGTCGTTGTGCATCTTGAGGAACGGGATGACGCCCTGGCTCTCGCCGTTGGTGCCTTGGATATAGCCGCCGGTGCCGCGGACGCTGGTCCACGAGCCGCCCAGGCCGCCGGCCCACTTGCTGAGGAAGGCGTTCTCGGCAATGCCGCGCAGCATGATGCTCTCGATGCTGTCATCGACCTTGTAGAGGTAGCACGAGGAGAGCTGCGAGCGCTTGGTGCCGGAATTGAAGAGGGTCGGCGTGGAGGAGCAGAACCGGCGCGACTTGTACATGTTGTACAGCTCGATGGCCTTCTCTTCTTTGTTGGATTCGTTTTTGAAAAGCCCCATGCTGACGCGGAGCCAGAACATCTGGGGCGTCTCGAGCCTTCTCGGGGTTTTGGAGTTGGTCTTGTCGGTGATCAGGTAGCGGTCGTAGAGCGTTTGGATGCCGAGGAAGTCGAAGTCGAGGTCGGCGGTGGGGTCCAGGGCAGCGGCGAGCTTGTCGACGTCGTAGTCCAGGATGTCCTCGCTGAGGCGGCCGATCTGGACGCCGCGCCGCAGGTAGGGCGCGAAGGCGCGGCGGTGGGCGTCCTTGAGGCGGTCGACGCCGTCGCGGACGATGTTCCAGTCCAAGCTCTCTTCGTAGATATAGGTGAGCAGGATGCGGCCGGCGAAGTAGGCGAAGTCGGCGTCGCGCTCCATCAGGCTCTTGGCGTTGAGCACGATGAGCTTGCGCAGGTCTTGGACAGGGATGTCTTGGCTGACTGACCTTCTGAGTTCGACTTCAATCTTCTCGGCGCTGAGGCTAAGGTTGAGGCCGATCATGGCGTATTGGATGCGGCGGCGGAGGTCTTCGCCGTCCCAGAATTCGTTGGTGCCGTCTTCGGTGACGACGCTGATGAGGGCGAACTGGTCGTCGCCCTTGGTCGGGCTGGCCAGCTCTTGGGCGCGCATCATGGCGCGCTGGGCGCGGTAGACGATGTAGGCCTCGGCGACCTTGAAGTGGCCGCCGCGCATGAGTTCCTCTTGGACGAGGTCTTGGACGGTCTCGATGTTGACGTAGCTCTGGCCGATGGTCAGCACGCGGTCGCCGACGGCTTGGGCGACATGGACGGCCGGCTCGCTGTTGATGCCTTGGGCGAGGAAGGCTTTGCGGACGGCGATCTCGACCTTGTCGGTGCTCCAGGGCACGACCATGCCATTGCGGCGGATGAGCTTGACTTCGGTCGCGGCTTCCTTGGTGTTGGGGATGTTGGCGCGCTGGGTGACGAGCGACTTGGCGACGTCGAATGCGCCGGCCTCGACGAGGAGGGCCTCGATGAGGACGCTGAGGTCGTATTCGCTGATCTTGACGGTGTCTCCGCTGAGGCCGGCGAGCTTGGCGACGACCTGTTCGGCAATGCTCTGGGCGAAGGCGCGGTTGGTGGGGGTATCGACCTCTTTGTCGCCGCGCACCAGGCTGACGGCGGCCATAGCGTCGGCGACGATGTCGCCGACCTCGGCGACTTGGAAGTCGCGTTCGGTTTCGGGGCCGGTGATGCGGACGGCCCGGTCCATGGTCAGTTGTCGTGCGATCTCGTCGCCCCAGCGCGGGGTGGTGCGCTCGCCGGCTGTCAGGAGCGCTGCGCGCTTCAACTCAAGGTCATGCTGTGTGCTGCTCATCTTCAAATTCCGTCCTTGGCCCTCGTGTTTGGCGGGTGGCTTTGGGGGACGCCGTGGCCCGCCTTGCCCTGTGGGGAAAAGCCGGGCGCCAGGTCGGCGCCGCCCTCGCCACCTCGACCGTCATTGGTCAGGTGAGTGGCCCGGCAACTCTCCCAGGAGCCGCGCCATCTTGTGTTCGAGACGACGAGAATACACAAGATGATGCGGTTGGCCGCGATTTTCTTTTTCCACTTGTTCTACGCCGCGTGGGGGTAACTCGCACCACTCACGCGGCCTTGCCAACGGAAAGAGTATAAGACAGATGTCTACTATAGGTCAAGTCGTCAGGAGCCAGGTTGCGGCGGCAGATTCTTGTCCACCCGCGGCCTCTTGGCTGTGTCGGCGAGGGCGAAGCCAGTCGCGTAAATCGTGCGCGAGACCTCGGTCAACTGCGCGAAGTCGATTTTGGCGACTTCGTCGCTGGGCATGTGGTAGTCGGTGTGGTTACCGGTCGTGTAGAAGATGACCGGAATGCCCTTGCGGGCGTAAGAGTAGTGGTCGGACCGGTAGAAGATCTTCTCGGGGTCTTTGGGGTCGTCGAACCGGTAGTCGAACTTCATGTTCAGGAAGCGGCGGTTGACGTCTTCACTGAGTTTCTGCAAGTCGCTGGACATCATGGTCGCGCCCACGAGGAAGACTGAGTGGGGTTCTGAGACGACCCTCTTCGCCTTGGTGTCTGCTGGGGTGAGGGACCGGCCGATCATGTCGGCGTTGAGTTGGGCGACGACCTTGCCCAGGTCGAGGGTCGGATGCTCGGTGAAGTGCCACGAGCCCCACATGCCTTCCTCTTCGCCGACGTGCCAGACGAAGAGGCACGACCGTTTGGGCCGCTTGCCGGTGAGCATGGCGTGGGCGATCTCCAGCATCGCGACGACGCCGGAGCCGTCGTCGTCGGCGCCGTTGAAGATGCGGTCGCTGTCGCCAGTGTAGGACTTGCCGATGTGGTCGAGGTGGGCGCCGAAGGCGACGTACTCGTCCTTGAGCTTGGGATCGGAGCCGGGGACGACGGCGACGACATTGTAGCCGGGCCGCTCGACGCGGTCGAGCACGGCTTTGACTTTCAAAATCTTGTCTTTCCGAAAGGCAAACCCGGTTTCGGGGGCTTCGCGCCCTGATCCGGCCTGCGCGCCGGTGACGGTCTCACCCTCAAACAGCTTGTCGGCCACGGGTGGACCGACAAATACATTGGCAAGGGCTGCGCCAGGTGCGAGTTCGGGGTCAGACGCACGCTCGAAGTCTCCTGCTTGGACAGCCTTTTCGGGATCCCAGTAGCGCATGTCAAACGGGCTGCTGACCGTCACAATGGCGACCGCCCCTTGCTGCTTGGCGGCCAGCGCCGGCCAGGCGTAGTCTTCTCCTTCCTTGCCCTCCAAGTCGGCGAAACTGCATCCCTTTGGCATGCCGCTGGCTATGACGACGACCTTTCCCTTGACGTCCAGGCCTTGGTAGGGATCGACCTTTTTGTTCTTGATGACCCAACCATGGCCAGCGTAGACGGCTCCGGCTTCGACGTCACAGGAGAAGTTGGTCGACATGAGGCCGGTGCCGAACCGGAAGCTGGAGCCACCGAAGGACACCGCGCTCTTGAGCATGTTGATCCTCAATTGGTAGAGGGGAAGCGCTTGGTAGAAGGTGCCGTTCTCACCGGCTGGCTTGGCCCCCCACTGGCGGAGCATCGACACGATGTACATACCGGCGATGTCCAGGCCGTCGGAGGGAGTCTTGCGTCCCTGCAAGAGGTCGCTGGCGACGAACTCGAGGTGGGTCTTCAGCCGGGCGGGAGTGATGGCGCTGGAGTTGGCGAAGGTCTTGGGGCCTTCCGACGCGGGGCAGACAAAGGCTGCACAAGCAAGAAGTGCGGTGAAGGTACTGCGGCGAGAAGCGAATTGATACATACAGTATGAAAAAGCATACTGTATGCTATATGGTGATTGTCACCGTGATTTTTGGGATTCCGACCTGCGGTAGGATGCTGCCGTGACGACGGGAGACTTGGCGGGCCAGGAAGCCGAAGTGGCTGCCTTGCTGGCGTCGGTGCCCGCGGGCACGGTCGCCGAGCGGCTCCGGCGTGCCCGGCTGCGACAGGGGCTGTCGGTGAGAAAACTGGCTAGCGCGGCCCGGGTCGACAAAGGCTCGGTGGTGCGGCTGGAGGCTGGCGAGTCGGTCCGGCCCCTGACGGTGCTCAAGGTGTGCCAAGCCATGGGTATCCATGTGGCGGCCCTGACGAAGGCGGCCGACCAGGGCGCGGTCGTCCGAGTGCACCGTGCCGAGGCTGGTGAGTGGCATGGTCTGGCCGACCTAGGAGGCGGGCCAGTGACGGGGGCGACGGCTC
This sequence comes from Armatimonadota bacterium, assembly GCA_018268335.1. Lineage (GTDB taxonomy): Bacteria > Armatimonadota > Fimbriimonadia > Fimbriimonadales > Fimbriimonadaceae > JAHBTB01. The sequence continues at coordinate 14,769 of JAFDWT010000028.1, forward strand.
TGACCAAGATCCTCGACAGCCGTCTGGACGGCGGTTCGATCATGTCCAACATCGTTGTCGTCACTGCGCCGACCGAAGGTCAGGCAGTGGCGGGCGAGGAGTTCGTCTATGTCCTGAGCGGCGTGCTGCTACTGACTGTTGGCGGGCAGGAATATGAGCTCGCCGTCGGTGACAGTGCGTGCTTTTGGAGTTCGGAACGGCACTGTTATGCTCCGGATGCGGGTTCGGCTGGACCTGTACAGTTTCTTTGTGTGACGACCCACGGGCGGAACCGATAGGTTTCCGGCAAGTCCCCGGAACCCTCACCCCCAACCCCCTCTCCCTCGGAAGGGCGAGGGGGCTTTCGGAGACTTGGCCCTTTCTTAGCGACCAACCGGCCAGGCTGGGGGGAGGTTCTTCCAGCGCGTTGGCTTCGGTGCGAAGGTTGGGTCGTTGGGTTTGAAGCCGAATTTGAGGGCGGGGGAGGTGGGCTTCAGGCGGTAGTCGTGTTTGGCGGGGTTGACGAAGATAGGGTCGGCGACGAGGGAGTTCTTGTCTCTGCCCAGGGCTTGCCAGGCGGCTAGGGACTGGCCGTTGAAGTCGACCGGTATGCCGTCTGTCCGCCAGTAGAGGTTGTGGTCCATCGCGACGCCTTTGCCGTCCCAGTTGCCCCAGAGGAGCGGCGTGCTTTTCCATACGACGATGTTGTCTTCGAAATTGAAGGAGAGGTGGTCTTCGGCGCGGGTGCGGGCGAGTTGGCTTTCGCCGGCATCGACGAGGATGTTGCCGGTCACTAGGTTGTCTTTGCCGTAGTGCTGGTGGAAGCTCTGGCGGCTGCAGTTATATACGACGTTCCGCGCCATGGTGACGCCGGTCGATCCCTCGTCCAGGTAGAGCCCCCATCCGCCGTAGTCAAAGCTTTGGACGTCGTGGATCTCGTTTTCGACGACTTGGCACTCGGGGTCGGTGCCCAGGTGGTAGACGCCGCCCATGTCGCTGAGCACGCCGTGGCCGATGTCGTGGATGTGGTTGCCTTTGATTTCGTTTTGCTTGGTGTTCGTTGGTCCGTAGCCCCAAGTCCAACCGACGCTGACGCCGGTGTAATAGAAGTCGGCGATCTCGTTGCTTTCTACGGTGATGTTGGGAGAGTCGCCGACCCACACACCGACGCCAGCAGGGTGGACGCGACCACCTCCAGCGATGATGTTGCCTTTGATGACGACTGCCTGCGCCGTCTCCCTTGTATCGGCAACGTGCTCTTTGAGCCCGACCTTTACCCCCCCAGCGCCCAAGTCTGAGATTTCGCCATTGCTGAAGCCTGAAAAAGCGCACCTCGAACCATATTCCAGGCCATATCCGCCCACGTGGGTGATGCGGCACTTGTTAAATCCCGAGAAGCCTGCATCATGCACATAGACAGCGCCAGACATGTCTGCTTCGGCCTGTGGGAAGTTCCGTCCTTCAGGAGGCATTGTCCAGGCGGCATGGCTGAACGTGATGTTCTCAAAGGAGATCATATTGCCGCTCAAATCCAAGATTCTGTCGAACCGTGGGACGACGACCTCGGCCTTGTTGAGGTCTACGCCCTTGGCTGGAATGACGCTGAGTAGGCGGGTCTTCGAGTCGAAATAGAACTGACCCGGTCGCTTAAGGGCTTCCTTGACGTTGTCGACCACAAATCGCATGCCAGGTTTGAAGCGCTGCCAGTCGGTGGGGTAGGTGCGGCCGGCTAGTAGCACAGTGCCGCCCTCGACGGTCTTGATAGGGAAGCGGGTGATGGTCCAGTTTTGGAAGTGGACGACCTCGACGTCTTGCAGGTTGTGCCAGTTTGGGTCAACGGTGTGGTCTTGGGCGACAAAGCGGTCGTCGCCCTCTTTCTCGCGCTCAGGGCGGGCGACGATGTCTTTGACGTGGTAGTAGCCGGTCTCCGGGAGGCGAGGGCGGTCGTAGCGGACGCCGTCCACGAAGAGCTGGTTGACGGCGAAAGTGCCAGGTACGGTGACGGTATAGGTGTCGCCGGAATTCTTGAAGCCCCTGAGCGAAAGTCCGGCGGAGAGGATGGGCTTCTCGTTGCGCTCGGCGCGGACTTCCAAGCCGTAATGATCGTTTGTCATCATCAGTGGGGCATCAAGAAAGTAGGTGCCCCCTCTCAACACGACATTCCGTCGGAGCCCGTCCGATGGTTTGGAAGCGGCATCGATTGCGTGCTGCGGCGTGCGGAACGGCCTGGCCTTCGTGCCCAGGTTCTTGTCATCGCCGGTCGGCGACACGTAGACCGCTTTGATCTGGACTGTTAAGGCCAGCACGGTGGCGACGAGCAACATTTCTTATTATGTGGGTGCTGGGCAGTGGCGCACCACGTGCTTTGTCACTCGAGCGGTTCGGTCGGTGGGCTTTGAGTGCGCGACTTGGGTCGCGCTTTGTCTTGTCGCGGGCTTGCCCGCGGCTCCGGACGGCTGGCCGAGCACGCCGGAGCCCTCACCCCCCAACCCCCTCCCCCTCGGAAGGGCGAGGGGGCTTCGGAGGCGAGAAAGTCCCACGACCGAGGCTGGTCCGGGTATCTTTCGAATCCGCGTCCTGGCTGGGGCTTGCCCTGGGCACGACGCGACCCGATAATCAAGACGGCCTCACAGGCCCGGACGGAGCGTCCCCCACCAAGAAAAAGGGGGCAACGCACCGGAAACCGTCCGGATCAGACCAGACAGAGGCTTTCAACGATAGGAGGACTATGCTTCCGGGAATATTAGGCACGAAAATTGGCATGACGCACGTCTTCAGCGAAGACGGGCGCATGATCCCGGTCACTGTCATTGAGGCAGGGCCGGTGTACGTCACCCAGATCAAGACCGACGACAAGGACGGCTACACCGCCGTGCAGGTCGGCTTCCAAGAGATCAGCGACAAAAACCTCTCCTTCCCCAAGTTCGGCCATCTCAAGAAGGCCGGGGTGAAGAGCAACCTGCGCCACCTCCGCGAGTTCCGCGTCGACAAGACGGACGGATATGAGATGGGCCAGGAGATCAAGACCGACATCTTCAGCGAAGGCGACGACGTGGACGTCATCGGCACCAGCAAGGGCCGAGGGTTCGCGGGCGGCGTCAAGCGCTACCACTTTAAGGGCCAGCACATGACCCACGGCTATATGACCCACCGCCGGCCGCTGAGCTCGGGCGCCACGGGTCCCCAGCGCGTCTTCAAGGGCACCCGGAAGCCGGGCCACATGGGTGACGAGCGGGTGACGCAGACCGGCCTGAAGGTCGTGAAGGTCGACGCCGAGCGCAACCTGATCCTGGTTAGCGGCAGCGTCCCCGGCGCCAACGGTTGCCTGGTGACGGTCAACAAGACCAAGGGAGGCAAATGACCATGGCGACTATTGAGATTAAAGACAAGAAGGGCAAGGTCGTCGGCAAGCACAGCGTCGCCGATGCAGTCGCCACCACGAGCACCGATGTCAAGAAGGGGACAGTCCACCGTGTGGTCGTCACCGAGCTGGCCAACGCCCGCCAAGGCACGCAGAGCGCCAAGACGCGCAGCGAAGTCCGGGGCGGCGGCCGCAAGCCTTATAAGCAGAAGAAGACCGGCAACGCCCGCCAGGGCACCACTCGCGCCCCGCACTGGGCGCACGGTGGCATGGCGCTGGCCGTCAAGCCGCGGAGCTACGCCAAAAAGGTCAACGTCAAGGAGCGCCGCCTGGCAACCATCGCCGCCTTTGCCTCGCAGGTCGAGGCTGGCAATGTGGTGATCGCCGACGCCATCAGCTTTGCCGCACCGAAGACCAAGGACGCAAAGGCGTTCTTGAGCGCGCTTGGTGTCGCCGACGCCAAGCGCGTTTTGGTTGTCCTGACCGAGCACGACGAAGCGACCTTCAAGAGCTTCCGCAACTTGCCTGGCGTCGAGGTGCGCACCGCGCCGAACCGCGAAGGGAAGGGCGAACCGTTCAGCACCCGCGACCTGCTGTTGGCGCACAAGATCGTCATCAGCCAGGACGCCCTGAAGAAAGCCGAGGCCACTTGGACGGGCCAGGAGGCCAAAGCGTGAAAGACCCGCACGACATCATCATCCGCCCCCACATGACTGAGAAGACCTACGCTCTCAGCTTCGGACCGCAAAACGTCGCCGAGGACAAGGTGCAACGCACCTACACGTTCATTGTCGCCGAGAGCGCGAACAAGATCGAGATCAAGGCTGCCTTCGAAGCCATTTACAACGCGGGCAAAAAGGACAAGGAAGAGATGGTCACCGTCGCCGAAGTCCGCACCGTCAAGAAGCTCGGCAAAATGCGCCGGGTCGGCCAACGCGCCAAGGGCAAAAAGCCCGACGCGAAGAAGGCCCTGATCAAGCTGGCCCCTGGCCAAATGCTCGAGGACTACACGGTCTAAAGATATGCCTACCAAACGCGTCAAACCGACATCCCCGGGCCGACGGCACCAGATCGTCAGCACGTATTCGGAAATCACGAAGTCGAAGCCGGAGAAGAGCCTTCTCGCCCCGATCAAGAAGTCGGGCGGACGGAACGCCACCGGCCGCATCACGATGAAGAACCGTGGCGGCGGCAACAAGCGCCGGTACCGGATCATCGACTTCAAGCGGGACAAGGACGGGGTGGCGGCCAAGGTCGTCGCTATCGAATACGATCCAAACCGCACGTGCCGCATCGCCCTGTTGGAATATGCCGACGGCGAGCGCCGGTACATCCTGGCACCCAAGAACCTTGTGGTCGGCGCCCAGGTCGACAGCGGCTCGGAGAGCGACATCCTCCCCGGCAACTGCCTGCCCCTGCGCAATATCCCGCTTGGTACGATGGTGCACAACATCGAAATGCAACCCGGCCGTGGCGGACAGATGGTCCGCAGCGCCGGCGCCGCCGCCCAGGTGATGGCGAAGGAAGGCAATTACTGCACTCTGCGCCTGCCCAGCGGCGAAATGCGCATGGTGCACCTGGAGTGCCGCGCCACCGTCGGCGAAGTCGGCAACGCCGAGCATGAGAACGAGCAGCTCGGTAAGGCCGGTAAGAACCGGGGCAAGGGCCGCAAGCCGCACGTTCGCGGTGTCGTCATGAGCCCGCGCGACCACCCGCACGGTGGTGGTGAAGCCAAGTCGCCGGTCGGACGCCGCAAGGGCCCGGTCGACCGATGGGGCAACAAAGCGCAGGGCCGCCGAACGCGCTCGAACAAGCGCACCGACCGATTCATCGTCCGGCGGAGGCCGGAGAACAAGGGCTGAGCCCGGAGAACTTAAGCAATGGCAAGAAGTCTCAAAAAGGGCTACTTCATCGACGAGCACCTCATCGAGAAGGTGGACGCGATGAACAAGTCCGGCGAAAAGAGAATCATCAAGACCTGGTCGCGCCGCAGCACGATCACTCCCGACATGATCGGGCACACCCTGGGTGTGCACGACGGCCGCAAGCACATCCCTGTGTTTGTGACCGAAAACATGATCGGCCACAAGCTCGGCGAGTTCGCTCCCACGCGGACTTACCGCGGCCACGACGGCAGCATCCCAGAAAGGGGGGTCAAGATTCGGTAAGGCCCAGGCTGGGGCAAGGGGCGCGGTACAATCCCGTGCCTTGCGCCGACCTCCGCGACAGCGGACGGAAGGCCCCCCGCCAAGCCTCCGAAAGGAGACAGCACCATGGAAGTCAGAGCAGTAGCCAAGTTCGTCAAGTGCAAGCCCTTGATGGTCCGCCAGGTGGCCCGCGAGATCCGCGGCTACCGGGCGGTCGAAGCTGCCAACATTTTGCGGTTCAAGCCCGGTAAAGGCGCGTTCCACCTGCACAAAGTGCTGATGAGCGCGATCGCCAACGCTGAAGCGAACCACGAGATCGACGCCGACACCCTGAAGATCAGCAGCATCCAGATTGACGAGGGCCCGAAGACCAAGCGCATCCAGGCTCGCGCCATGGGCCGCGCCAACCGCATCTTCAAGCGCACCGCCCACATCATGGTGGCGGTCGAAGAAGTGGGTGAAGAGGTCAAGGTGAAACCGCACGGCACCGCCGCCAAGAAGCGGCCGACCCTAGCCGCACCGAAGGGACGGGGAGCCAAGCCGGCCGCCGCCAAGAAGGAAGCCAAAGCCGCAGAGGCTGTGGTCGAGGAGACGGTGGTCGAAGAACAGATTGTCGAGACGCCGGTCGAAGAGACCGTCGTCGAGACTCCGGTCGAGGCAGCCGCCGAAGCCGAAGCCACGAGCGCCGAAGAAGCCGGCGAGGAGAAGCAGGACTAACAATGGGTCAGAAAATCCACCCGAACGGCTTCCGACTTGGTGTCATCCGTGGCCACGACAGCCACTGGATTTATCCGAAGAAGCTGTACCGACAAGCAATCGTCGCCGACGACAAGGTGCGGACTTTCCTTCTGGACAAGATCGGCAAGGGTCTTGTCAGCCGCGTCGAGATCGAGCGCGCCGCCAACCGCGTCAAGGTGACGATTTTCACCTCGCGGCCGGGCGCCGTCATCGGCCGAGGCGGCAAGGGCATCGACCAGCTGAGCCAAGACTTGAACGCCATGGCTCGGAAGGAAGACCCGACCGCCCAGGTCCAGGTGAACGTCAGCGAAGTTCGCCAGCCCGAGCTGGACGCCCAGCTGGTGGCCGACAACATCGCCGTCCAACTGGAAAAACGTATCAGCCACCGCCGCGCCATGCGCCAAGCCATGACCCGCGCGCAGCGCCTGAACGGCCGGGGCATGAAGATCATGGTGAGCGGACGTCTGAACGGCGCCGAGATCGCCCGGCAAGAGCTGGACAAGTTCGGCAAGGTGCCGCTGCACACGCTGCGCGCCGACATCGATTACGGCTTTGCCATCGCCTACACGATCTACGGAACAGTCGGCGTCAAGGTGTGGGTCTATCGCGGTGAGGTTCTGCCCGAAAAGCAGCTCGCCCAGATGCACGACAACTTCAACGCCCGGCCGCGACGACAGCGCGACGAGCACCGCGGTCCGCGCGGCGACAGGGAAGGGGGCGACGCCCCAGCCCCGGCACAAGAGGTGAACAGCTGATGTTGATGCCCAAGAGGACGAAGTTCCGCAAGCAGTTCCGTGGCCGCATGCGCGGCACCGCCGGTCAAGGCAGCACGGTCAGCTTCGGCGACTATGGCCTGATCGCCCTGCAGCCGGCCTGGATCACCAGCCGACAGATCGAAGCCGCCCGTATCGCCATGACCCGCCACATCAAACGCGGTGGCAAGGTCTGGATCCGCGTCTTCCCGGACAAACCGTACACCAAGAAGCCGCTTGAACAGCGCATGGGTAAAGGTAAGGCCGGTGTCGAAGGCTGGGTGGCCGTCGTCAAGCCTGGCAAGGTGATGTTTGAGATGAACGGAGTCGACGTGGCGACCGCCCGCGAGGCCATGCGCCTGGCGCAGCACAAGCTGCCGATCGACACCAAGTTCGTGACGAAGGAAGAGTATCAGGAGGCGGCCGGACTCTGAACATGTCAGAACCGCCTGAAGAAGATATGAAAGCCCTGAAAGCAACCAATCTGCGCGAGAAGTCGGTACCCGAGCTGGAAGAGCTCGTGCGCCAAGAGCGCGCCGCCCTCTACAAGGCGCGTCGCGACCTGGTCTTCCGCCAGATGACCGATGTGGCGAGCCTGAAGGTGCGCCGGCACAACATCGCCCGACTGCTGACCCTCATCAGCGAAAAGAAGAAGGGGGCTGACGCGTGAGCGCAGTAGCCGAAACCGCCGCCGAGACCAGGGGCCGCCGCAAGGTGCGCCGCGGTGTCGTGGCCAGCAACAAAATGACCAAGACGGTCACCGTCCGACTGGACCGCGCCTATCAGCACGGCTTGTACGGCAAGACTGTCCGGACCTCCAAGAAAGTCAAAGCCCACGACGAGTTGAGCTGCGACATCGGAGACATCGTCGAGATCGTGGAGACCCGGCCGCTGAGCAAAGACAAGCGGTGGCGTGTCAGCAAGATCGTCGAGAAAGTGAAGTGAAACCGGCCCCGGCCAAAACCGGGGCCAACGAACGTAAGACGCACGGCAAACGGCGCGCCCGCTAGCCCTCTGCGCACTAGGAAGCAAGGAGCAAGGAAATGATCCAACAGTTCAGTAGGTTGAAAGTGGCCGACAACTCGGGCGCGCGCGAAATCATGTGTATCCGCGTCCTCAAGGGGTCGCAACCGCGCTATGGCACCGTCGGCGACGTTATTGTCGCGTCGGTGAAGGCGGCCACGCCCAACATGCCCGTCAAGAAGGGAGACGTGATCAAGGCTGTCATCGTGCGCACCAAGAAACCGGTCCGCCGACGCGACGGCAGCACGCTTCGCTTTGACGACAACGCGGCCGTGGTCATCAACCCGGTGAACCTGGAGCCGCGCGGCACCCGCATCTTCGGCCCGGTGGCCCGCGAACTGCGCGACGCCAACTTTATGAAGATCGTTTCCCTTGCACCGGAGGTCGTTTGACATGCCGACGAAAGCAGAAATCAAGAAACTGAGCAGCAAGATCAAGCTCAAGGTCCGGACGGGCGACAAGGTCGTCATCATCGCCGGCAAAGACAAGGGCCAGATCGGCACGATCGCCGCCATCAGCCCCTATGAGGGCAAAGCTATCGTGCTGGCCGAAAACCCGGAGAACCCCGAAGTGCCGTTGCCGCTGAACGCGGCGGTCAAGCACCGCAAGGCGCGCTACCAGGGCGAGCGCTCGGCGCGGATCCGCATTCCGGTGCCCATCGACATCAGCAACCTGATGGTCATCGACCCGGCGAGCGACAAGCCCTCGCGCGTCGGCCGCCGACTGGAAGACGGCAAGATCGTCCGCTATGCCAAGAAGAGCGGCAAGACAATCGTCGACAAACCCAACATTGTGAAGGAGAGCTAACAGGCCATGGCCCGCAAGTCCGCCCCCGAAAAACCGACTGGCGTGCAAGGCCAACTGCCTGCCCCGCGCCTGAAGAAGATCTACAAAGAGACGGTCGCCCCCAAGCTGCGCGAGCAGTTCGGCTACAAATCGTCCATGGAAGTGCCCCGCCTGGTGAAGGTCGTGGTGAACATGGGCACCGGCATCGAAGAGAAAGAGCTCGACAACAGCGTCCGCGACATGCAAGTGGTCACTGGTCAGAAGCCGGTGACGACGGTCAGCCGCAAGTCGATCTCGCAGTTCAAACTGCGGGAAGGCATGAAGATCGGCTGCATGGTCACCCTGCGCGGCGACCGCGCCTACCACTTCTTGGACAAGCTCTGCACCGTCGCCCTGCCTCGCTTGCGCGACTTCCAGGGCCTTTCGCCCAAGAGCTTTGACGGCCGCGGCAACTACTCGCTGGGTCTGAAAGAGCAGCTGATCTTCCCGGAGATCAACTACGACACCTTCGACAAGATCCGAGGCATGGACATCACGATCGTGACGACGGCCAAGAACGACGACGAAGGCCGAGCGTTCCTCAAGCTGATGGGCTTGCCGCTTCGCGAGAAGTAAGAGAAGAGAAGCAAAAGCGTCGGCAGACCGCAGAGGCAAGAGCCTTTGCGGTCTGCTTTGTTCTATCTGCTGGGCTAGGGGTGTATCATTCGCACGGGTAAACGCTAATGGTTATCACAACACTCTTGCTCGGGTCATTGATCGCTGACAAGGTCGAGACGACGTTTGTGCCTTCGGGCGCAGTGAAAAAGGCTGGAGGCTATCGACCCATTCGGGCGGAGATGTCAGAGACCAAGCCTTCGTGGCTAAAGAAGTCGCCCGACGGTGCCAGCGGCAGCTATGGCGCCATGAAGATCAATGGCAAAGAGATCGGCTTTTTGATCGCCGGTGATAAGATTTATGTGGACGCCAACCATGACGGCGACCTGACCAACGACCCCAAAGCCGAATGGGCGGCCAAGGGCAAAACCATGATGGGCTCGGCGACGGTGAACGCCGGTTTCCCGAAGAACGTCGGCGTCAACTTCTATCGCTTTGACCCGAACGATCCGCAGCGGGCGGCTCTGAAGATGACCTTGCTCTACTATGCGGACTATGGCTACGAAGTCAAAATGACGCTGGGCGGCAAGACGAGCACAGGGTTTGTCGCTGGCGACATTGGCGATCAAGGCTCGATCTGGGTGGACCGAAACGGCGACGGCAAGCAGAGCTACTTCCATGAAATGGTGCAGTTCAACAAGCCGTTTAACTTTACTGGGACGACGCTTGTGCTGAAATCGGCCGGTGGGAAGTTGTCGCTAGTGCAGTCGGACGAGACCGTGCCGATGGAGCCGATGGCGCCAAACCTGGCAGTCGGCCAGAAGGTGATTCCGTTCGAGGCGAACCTGATGGACGGTTCCAAGGTGTCTTTCCCTGGCTCTTACAAAGGCAAGGTCGTCATCCTCGACTTCTGGGCGACCTGGTGTGGGCCGTGTATGGCCGAAGTGCCAAACGTGGTCAGCAACTTTGAGAAGTACAAGTCCAAGGGGCTCGAGATCCTGGGGATCAGCTTCGACCAACCCAACGCCGAAGCCAAGATCAAGGACGTCACTGGCAAGAGCAAGATGACTTGGCCGCAGGTCTACGAAGGCAAGTTCTGGGACACCACGATCGGCAAGATGTACGACGTCGCGGCGATCCCGTTCACTTTGCTTGTTGACGGTGACACCGGCGAAATCCTGGCGACCGGCGACGAGATGCGCGGTGAGAAGCTCTCGGGGGTGATTGAGAAGGCCCTGAACCACAAGAAGGGCTCTCGCTAAGCAGAGAGTCCATATCATGTCCGGCCGGCTGCATTGCAGACGGCCGGATTTGTTATTTAGCAAGGCTTGGTAATGGCAGCCAGCAACTGCGTCGCTGGCTTGCTGCAGAGGTCGGTCTGCGACGAGTATGGCTTCTCGCCACCGCCGGGCGACAGCCTGGTGTAGCTGCCGTCGCTGTTCATTTGCCAGGCGTTGGTGTTGTCGCGTAGGGACGAGGCGAGGACCACGTCACGCAAGTAGTCGACATGGGCTGGCTCGCGGACCGGCACGAGGACCTCGGTGCGGCGGTCCAGGTTGCGACGCATCATGTCGGCGCTGCCGACCAGCGCCTCGGGCGAGCCGTCGTTGTCGAAGTAGTAGACCCGGCTGTGTTCGAGAAACCGACCGACGACGCTGACCACGCGGATATTCTCGCTAAGGCCAGAGACGCCTGGTCGGAGGCAGCACACGCCTCGGACGACCAAATCGACTTGGACACCGCTTTCGCTGGCCGCGTAGAGGGCGTCGACGACCTCCGGGTCGACTAGGCTGTTGACTTTGATTGCGATCCTGCCATGGCCGGTCCGACGTGCGTGCGCTTCCTCCCTCTCGATCCTCTCGATGATGCCTTCGCGCAGGTTGTGTGGGGCGACGAGGAGTTTGCGGTATTCGGTCTGGCGGCTGTAGCCGGTGAGGACGTTGAAGAGCTCGGTCACGTCTTGCGCCACGTCGGGGTCGCAGGTGAAGAGACCGAGGTCGGTGTAGACACGGGCGGTCTGGGGGTTATAGTTGCCGGTGCCGATGTGCGTGTAGGTGCGGATGCCGTCTTCGTCCTTGCGTACGACCATGCAGAGCTTGCAGTGGACCTTCGTGTCGGGCACGCCATAGCTGACGTGCACTCCCGCGCGCTCCAGTGCTTTGGACCAGACCAGGTTGTTGCTTTCGTCGAACCTGGCTTTGAGCTCGACCATGACGGCCACCTGCTTACCTTCTTCGGCGCCCTGGAGCAAGCTTTCGACGATCGGCGACTCTTGGCCGACACGGTATAGGGTCTGTTTGACACCGATGACGTCGGGATCGACGGCGGCAGAGCGGACGAAAGTCTCCACAGGGGCGAAGCTGTCGTAAGGGTGGTGAACGAGGACATCACCCTTGCGCACGGTTTCGAACAGCCTCTGGGCTTCGACCAATTGGTCCGTGACGACGGGAATGTGGGCAGGGAACTTGAGGGTGGGCTTGTCGATCTTTGCCAGTTCCCATAGAAAGTCAAGTCCCAGTGCGCCGTCAAGGCGCATGACGTCCTCAGGATCGAGGTTTAGACCTGACATCAGGACCCACGTCCAGTGCTCACTGAGCGTCTTTGACACCTGCAGGAGCACGGGGTCGCCTAATCTGCGCAGCCGCAATGTCTGCTCGACCATCGTGATCAAGTCGGCAGCTTCCAGCTGGCGGATCTCGATGTCGGCGTCGCGCAGGACGCGGAAAGGGTGGCAGCCAAGAACCTCGACTCCGGGGAACAGAGTCGCCGCCTGCGAGGCCATCAGGTCTTCTAGCATCACGAAGGTCATGGGCTTGCCGGGCACCTTGACGGCTCGTGGCACGACGTTCGGAACCTTGACCCGGGCGAGCTTGAGTCCCTCGGAGTCGCGGAGTTCGACGGCCAAGTTCAGCGACCGGTTGCTCATGAACGGAAAGGTCACGGCCGGTTCGACCATGAGTGGGGTGCAAAGGGCGAACACGTCTCTGGCGAAGTAGTTGGCCAGAGCTTGTTGTTCGGTTGCTTCGAGGTCATCGAACGGGACGACTTTGACGCCGGCCTTGGCCAGGCTGGGGCGGAGCACCTGCTCCCAGGCGTCGCCGCACTGGGCGCGCAGGTTCGCGGCCCGCTCGGCGATGAGGTCGAGCTGTTCGGTCGGGGTCATACCGTCGGGGGTCAGGTCAGCGACGCCGGTGGCCTCTTGCTCGATCAGTCCGCTGACGCGGACCATGTAGAACTCATCGAGGTTGGATTCAAAAATCGCCAGGAATTTGGCCCGTTCGAGCAGCGGGTTGTCCTTGTTTTCGCCCTCGGCGAGGACTCTCGAGTTGAACTCGAGCCAGCTGGATTCGCGGTTGACAAACCGGCTTGATGAAGACTTGGTCCCTTCATGGGATGTCATCGTTTCCGCCATCGTTCCTCCCTTCCGTCGGCGATTTCGAGCACGGCACCTTCGCGAACGCCGTACTCGCTGACCAGCATTTCCGTCTGAGCAAAGACTCCAAGGACGCCCAGGTAGACCAAGGCACCGGGCAGCAATGTCTGCGCCCTCTTGAGTTTGACGCTATAGCGTGCGGATATTGTCGCAGTGGGTAGCCGGGCGGCGTCCCAGGCCAGGTATTCAATCTCTTCTGCCTGCAGGCTAGGTTCGCCGTCCGGGTGCAGAGCCCGCCAGACGCCGCGGGCGACGCCACCGCAGGCGACCACACGTTGTGGCGGAGCAAAGTCGGCGACCTCCTCCAACGCGCGGCTGATGTTCAATTTGACTTGCGCCACCATCTCCGGGCTAGCTGGCTGTGTGACCTTGCTCGCAGCGATCAGAGTGCCGGTGCCGATGGGCAGGCTTCTTTCCGCCACGATCAGGCCGTCGCGGCAGTCGGCGACTTGGACGCTGCCGCCACCGGCCTCGACCAGCAGCGTGTGCCCGTCGACGGGGCAGTCCACCGAGGCCCCGCGCAAGCTCAGCTCGGCTTCTCGGGCGGGACTGATGAGATCGACTTTGACGCCGACTTTCGATTTGATTTCTTTGAGGATCTCCCTGTGGTTGGCAGCGCGGCGCATCGCCTCGGTGGCAAAGACATAGAGCGCGTCGACCTTGTAGCTGGACGCCGTGTCAGCGAACGACTTCAGGGTGAAAAGGAGGCGTTCGGCTTCCTTCTTGGGTATGTGCCCTTCGCGTTTGACAACCTCGCCAAGAGAGAGCCATTCCGACTCGTTGACGATACGGCGCAGGCCTGTCGGGGTCACGTCGGCGACCAGCATGTGGGCGGTGTTGCTGCCGATGTCGGCGGCGGCGACGAGGGTCCCCACGATTAGTCGCCCTCCAGGAGGACGTCATGACCGACGTAGAAGTGGTGGGAGTAATCCCCGGGACGGATCCAGACCAATCCTGGCGGGACACCTGGCCAAACAAAGGCGGCGACGGCTTGCCCGTCCTCGACCGACGGCGACAAACCGTCCAGCCGGCTGACGATCAGGTGCAAGAGGTCGTCCTCTCCTTCCAGTTGGTAGCGAAATCCAGCAGCCTCGCCGCCATATGGATTGGGTTCTGATCCAACTCGGACAAGGGCCGCGTGTTCTTCGGGCTGCGAGTAGGCCGGGTCGAACTCTGGCAGGTGGACTGTCCTGCCTTCCCGGATAGCCGCTAGCAACGCCGCCACGACCGTGTCGCGCCGGGCCGCGTCGTCGGCGGTTGGTGAGAATGCCATTTTGAAATCTGGCGGAGCGGGTGGGATTCGAACCCACGATACGTTGCCGTATACACGATTTCCAATCGTGCTCCTTCGACCACTCGGACACCGCTCCTGGCGTCTGCCCGTTGATTATGGTCGGTCGGAGGAGTGCCGGGCGAGACCTTTCTGGCGATTGTCCCGGTCTGGGGTCGGATTTGCGGCGGGCCGGGCTTTCGGCACGTCCGTATTCTGTGGTGGGCAGCATCAGGGAGGCGGTGGAAGAGCGGGAGCGGTCGTTCTTGTCGCGGTTCGCCCAGTGCGCCGCCGACAGCGAGGGTCGACCGAGGCCCGAAGAGCCAGACCCGATCCGGACGGCCTATCAACGCGACCGGGACCGCATCTTGCATTCCAAAGCGTTTCGGCGGCTGAAGCACAAGACGCAGGTCTTTATCGAGCCGAAAGGCGACCACTTTCGCACGAGGCTGACCCATTCGTTAGAGGTCGCCCAGATTTCGCGGACTGTGGCGCGGGCGTTGCGACTGAACGAAGACCTGGTCGAGGCTATTGCGCTGGCGCATGACGTGGGCCACCCTCCGTTTGGGCACGCAGGAGAGCAGGCGCTAGACGAGACACTGCGTGAAGTTTTCCAGGGATTGGACGGGCCGCAAGGGTTCAAGCACTACGAGCACTCGTTACGGGTGGTCGACGTCCTGGCTGACCTGAACCTGACGCACGAGACCAGAGCGGGGATCAGCGGGCACAGTAAGGGCCGAAAGGACTTGGAGGCCAGCGACGGGCAGCCGACTTCGACGCTGGAGGCGGCGGTCGTGCGGGTGTGCGACCGGATCGCCTACCTGAACCACGACCTAGACGACGCCTTGCGGAGCGGACTGGTGGGCGAAGTGCCGGCCGAGTTCATGCGGATAGGTGGGTCGCACGGGAAGAGGGTCTCCGCGATGGTCATGGACGTCGTGGAGAACTCGCTGGACCAACCGGCCATTAGGGTCTCCGACGCCATGACCACGCAGATGAACTCCCTGAAGGAGTGGCTATTTGAAAACGTCTACTTGGTGGAGCCACATCCGGCCGACCAGATCGTCAAGGCCAAGAAGTTGGTGCGGGAATTGCTCTTGCACTTCTTGCAGCCGGGTGCTTTGCCGGTGGGGTTTGAAGGACCAGTTGGGGCGGTGGATTATGTGGCGGGCATGACAGACAGGTTTGCCATCGCGACTTACGTCAGCATCTTTGTGCCCACTGAATTCAGCGACATCGTGGCCGAAGTGCCGTAAAAGAAAACTAATGGCCTAGGGCGGAAAGGTCACGAAACTTTCTGTGACGCCTATCGTTGTACTCATTAACATGAGGGCGATACTCAACTTTCTGGCCACAGCGCTGGCGACGCTGGCCAGCCACATGGGCGGCGGGACGCTGGAGCCTGCAACCCAAGTGAGCCCGGCGAAGCCGACTGTCGCCGTCGTCGCACCGGCCCGATTGGATTTGGCCGCGAGTGCCAAGGGAGCGACCAGCGCCGCCCTGTGTTCGTACCTCGTCCAGGACAAAGAGCCTGCCACGCTCATTAAATATGTGCGCTCTCCAAAGCGAGATGTCTTGACGCGTCCCGAATTACCAATGGACAAGGTGTTCGCCAAGATTCCCCACAAGGTGGAGTTGCGATCGCTTTCCAAGGTCAAAGAAGAACTGGCTGCAGCCGTCCGAGACCTGCCGCATGACGGTTTTGTCAGTATTGACGTCGAATAACGAGACTTAACCGAGACCAGCGGCCTTGACATAGACCGCTTCCAAACGCTCGACCATTTGGTCGAGCGTAAATTTTTCGCGGATCAGGCGTTCGGCGTTTTCGCCCATACGAAGCCGTTCGTCGTCATGCGCGAGCATGAAGTCCATACCCTTATAAAAGCTCTCGGGGTTGTTCTCCACCAGCAGCCCCGTCTCGTGAGGAATGATGAGTTCGCTGAGGGCGCCGACGTTGCTGGCGACAACGGGGCGACCGCGCGCCATGCACTCGATCACGGCGAGGCCGAAAGACTCCATGACGCTGGGCAAGATAGAGAAGTGCATGGCGTCGAACAGGCGTGCTACATCCTCACGGTGGCCGGTGAAGGTGACGCGGTCGGCGATGCCCAGCTTGTGGACTTCATCTTGGATGAGCTTGGGGTAGTCGCCATCTTGCCGGCCGACGCAAAGCAAGTGGGTGTCCGGGTGGCGGTCGAGGACCCTGGGCATGGCGGCCACGGCGATGCCATGGCCTTTCTCTTCGGCCACACGGCCGACCAGGCCGACGAGCCTCCGTTCAGCTGGTAGGCCAAGTTCGACGTGGACGTCCTCGCTGACGTCCAGGGTCACATCGCTGAAATCGGTGCCGTTGTAGACGACATCGATGAACCGGTCGCGGACTCCCTGGCCGCGCAACACGCCGCGGATGAAGTTGCTGACAGCCACCAGGCGGTTCTTGCCATGGGCCGAAAACTTATACACCGGCTCCTTTGTCTCGACATGGACGGTGGAGACAAGCGGCACGCCGCGGGCCGTCCCAACCACGAGGCCAAGGTAGGTGGCCCGGCTGAGATGGGCGTGGATGACTTGGAACCGGCCGGCTTTGGTCACTTGGGCGATACGCCGGATGGCGGGGAGGCCCCAGCCGGCGCGCATGTCGATCGGATGGCAGTGGATACCCGACTGTTCGAGCTCGTTCACCATCCATTCGATCGGCGGGCAGACGACCTCGACATGGTGGCCGTCGCGGGCCAGCCGCTTGCTGATCAGGAGGGTCTGGCGCTCGGCGCCGGACGTGGCTGAACTGGAAACGACTTGGAGGACGCGGAGACAGGGAGTGTTCACGAGTTCACCAAGGCGAACCGAGAGTATACCGGGGTCCCCTTGGCTGTCCTCGGTGACGGATTAGACTGGGACTATGGGTAGGTTCCGGTCTGCGTTCGTTACAGACCGGCTGCTCCCGGGACTCTCGGTTCTGCGGCATCGGGACTTCCGTATCTTGTGGGTAGCGGCGTTTGTGTCTTTTACGGGGTCACAGGTTCAAAACGTCGTACAAAGCGACTACGTTTGGCGATTGACGCATGACCACGAGAAACTGGCGTTTGTCACTTTCTGCAATTTGATCCCTGGCACGTTTTTGTTTCCGTTCATCGGTATTGTCGTTGATCTGTTTGACAAGCGGTTTGTGCTGGCAGCCACTAACTTTGTCATGGGTATCGGCGCGCTCTACCTGGCGCTGGCGGCATCGGCCGGTTCCTTGAGCTTCCTGGCGGTCGTCGTCGTGTCGCTGGTCGCCGGCATCGCCCAGACGCTGGAGATGCCGGCGCGGCAGGGGACGTTTCGCAACGCGGTAGGCGGTGAAGACCTGCCCAAAGCAATCCCGTTGCAGGCTATGACGTTCAACTTTGCCCGTGTCGTCGGGCCGGTGTTGGGTGGAATAGTGGCTGGAGCCCTTGGCGCTGCAGCATGTTTCTATGCCAATGCCGTGTCCTTTTTGGCGTTGGTCTGGGCGTCTTTTGCAGTCAAGCCGGGAGAAATCGTGAAAGAGGGCCATGGCCAGCCTATCAAGGACTTGATCTTTGAAGGAGTCCTTTACACTTTTCGCGACCGATCCTTAAAAACGATTTTCTTTATGGAAGCAGCGACTTCCTTGATCGGGATGCCCTATATGGCGCAGATGCCGGCGGTCGTCACCGAGATGCTGCACGGCGGGCCGCAGATGTTGGGCGCGGCTTACAGCGCCGTTGGAGTCGGTGCCCTCACTGGCTTGTTCCTTTTGCAATCGATCGCACACTTGCCGCACAAGGCGTTGGTCGTCCGGACGGCGATGTTCAGCTTTTCTGTGGGCTTGGTCACCATGGCGCTGAGCAAAAACGCCTTCTTGACCTTCGCGGCTCTGACGGTGATGGGAGGCGCGGCGATCATGCAATTCAACACGACTAACACCCTGTTTCAGCTGTTGTCGCCTGACCGGCTGCGGGGACGCGTCCTCTCTATGCATTTCTGGGCGTTGGCTGGGCTGGCACCGATCGGCACGATGGCGTTTGGCTGGATGGCCAAGAAGACCTCGCTGCCTGTCGCGATGCTCTGGTGTGGCGGCTTGATGGCGGTGGCCAGCCTCGCGGCCTATTGGGCGCGTGGCACCGTGCGCGAACCGCAGATTGTGGAAGTTGGAGCCGAGTGACGGATTTGAACCGACGACCTACCGCTTACAAGGCGGTTGCTCTACCACTGAGCTAACTCGGCGCGGGTGATATTGTACTGCGCTGCAAAACAGTCGCGGCGGACCGGATCGGTCCGCCGCGACTGTATATTGGCTGGTGCCGGGGGGTCAGGCCTTGCGGCGGCGGCGGGTTTTGACGAGCTTCAGGGAGCCGTCGGCGCTATAGGCGATCTTGTGGCCGGCGGGGAGCTTGCTGAGGGCGGCTTGGAGCTCGGCTGGGATCTCAGCGGCCTTCGGAGACCGGGTGGACGACTTGCGTCCGCGTCGGAAGGAAGAAGCCGCTTTCTCGGCCTCGGCGTCTTCGCTGACCATGCGAAACTCCTTTCCGACGATAGAGAAGATCTCGGCGCTGGGCGGAATGTGGACGAACAGATAGCCTTCGGACTGCAGCAACCGCGTTTCGAAAGGAAGGGTGTATTTCTTGCCTCGACCGAGGTTCAAAACCAGAGTGCCTTTTGGGGAAGTACGAAGTTTGAGACCAGCTTTGGTCTTTTCAAGGGATTTTGCCATTTCTAAATTCCGTTTTTCAGGTTGTCGTTGACCGACTCTCCTACGGCCTATGGACAAATCCTAGCATTACGGGTTAACGAGAGGCAAGTGTCTGGATGAAATTATTGTATCAAAACATTATCGATCAGCCTGACTCCAGCAAACCGGACAGCTACGATGATGCGGTGTCCTGCTTCAATTCTTTGGCTTGGGAGCATCGTGGTTGAATCGACGACATCCAGGTAGTCGATGCTCATGTTCGTTGATTCTAGTAGGTCTTTGGCATTATGTAGACATAAGTCTATTTCTTTTCTTGTATCTCCCAAAGACAGTGATTGTGCAGCAATCTTAAGAGAGTGATAAATCTGACTTGCTGACTCTTTGTCAGTCGCAGTCATATAGGCGTTTCGACTGGACATGGCAAGTCCAGAAGGCTCGCGCACCGTTTCGCAGAACCGCAGTTCAATCGGAAAGAAGAGGGCGGCCGCCATTGCCCTGATGACAGCGCATTGTTGTAGGTCTTTGAGGCCGAAATAGGCTCGGCAGGGGCCTACGATGTGAAAAAGCTTCGCTACGACCGTTGCGACTCCCTCGAAGTGGCCAGGTCTTGCCGCCCCCTCCCATAATGCGCTTGGGCCATCGACTCTTACGACAGCAGTTTCCGATGTGTAGATTTCGCTCACGGAAGGAATGAACACAACATCAGTGCCTTCCATGTCAGCAAGTTTCAGGTCTTGCTCTTCTTGGCGAGGATAGCGAGCCAGATCCTCGTTCGGGCCGAATTGTGTTGGATTGACGAATATCGAAAGGACTACGGTCGAGCAGTCCTTGCGGGCTTGACGCAAAAGTGATGCGTGTCCAGCGTGCAGAGCACCCATTGTCGGTACGAAGCCGAGGTCTGTGAGCGAAGCAAGCTCGCGACGCAATTCGTTGACTGTCCGCAGAATTTTCACGCGCTGTTCTCTGGCCCTGGGAAGCTGCCGCCCCGCACGGCGACTGCATATGCCTTAGCGGCTCGCTTAAAGGACGACCTTCCGTTCGTGAACGCGCGAGCATGACGGTACACACGGTCTGACAACCCCATTACGTCGTGAAAAACTTGGATCTCACCGTCACAGTGAGGCCCTGCGCCGATGCCGATGGTCGGCATCGTCAGTTCTGCAGTCAGTAGAGCAGCGAACTCGGCAGGCACAAGCTCGACGACAACGGCGAATGCTCCGGCCTGTTCCATACGCTTGGCCACCGCCAGCACCTGATTGGCACCGTCCCCTTTTCCTTGCACGCGATGTCCGCCGAACAGATGCACAGATTGGGGCGTGAAGCCCACATGGGCCATGACGGGTATGCCGGCTTTGACCAAGGCGGCACAGACGTCGGGGTAGTCACCTTCTAGTTTGACTGCCTCAGCACCATCTTTCATCAGACGGACCGCATTTCGGACGCCGTCCGGCACGCATTCGTTGTAGGAGCCAAACGGCATGTCGGCGACGAGCAAAGGGCCGTTGACGGCCCGACGAACGGCGCGCAGGTGGTGGCAGACCTCGTCCACCGTCACAGGCAGCGTCGAATCGTAGCCGAGGACTGTGTTACCCAGTGAGTCGCCTACCAAGACGACGTCGACACCGGCCTCGGAGGCGATGGCAGCTGAAGTGACGTCATAGGCGGTCAGGCAGACGATGCGCTTGCCGCTGCCCTTCATGGCATAGACGACCGGGGCGGTGACTCTGGCGGTCATTGCGGACGAGTGTACCGACCGGGGCATTGTCGGTCAGGAGCCGAGGGCAGCGGCGACTTCGGCGGCGTGTCCGGCGGGCTTGACTTTTTCCCAGACATGGGTGACGGTCCCGTTTTCGTCTACGGCAAAAGTCGTGCGGGCGACTCCCATGTAGGTTTTGCCGTACATCGACTTTTCCGCCCAAACTCCCACGGCGTTGCACAGAGCTTGCTCGGTGTCAGCTAGTAAGGGGAATGGCAGGGAGAACTTGTCGGCGAATTTCTTGTGGCTTTTGGTGCTGTCGGGGCTGACACCAAAGATCAGGTAACCGTCCGCTTTGGGTGCCAGGTCGCGAAATTCGCAAGACTCAGTCGTGCAGCCGGGGGTGTCGTCCTTAGGATAGAAGTAGACGACGAATTTCTTGCCTTGGAGACCGGCAAGGGTATGTGTTTGGCCGTTCTGGTCTTGTAGTGAGAAATCTGGGAACGGAGAACCGACTTGCAGCATGGCGACACATTCAGCTTGACGAGTTCAGGGCTTACCGTGGGCCAAATGTCCGATATCGTCGCCCGAAAGGCGGAAAACCGTCCACTCGTCCATGGGCACAGCTCCCAGCGATTTGTAGAAATCTATAGACGGCGTGTTCCAGTCGAGCACAGACCATTCAAACCTGGCGCAACCATGGTCGTGGGCGAACTTGGCGACGTGGCTGATCAGGGCTTTGCCGTAGCCCTTACCTCGTTTGTCTGGCAGGACAAACAGGTCTTCGAGATAGACGCCAGGCTTGCACAGGAATGTGGAAAAGTTGAAGAACCAGAGGGCGAATCCAGCCGGTACACCATCCTCTTCTAGAATCGCCGCAAAGGCTTTCGGACGATCACCGAACAGGTTGTCGTGAAGTAGTTCTGGTGTGCCAGATACTTGGTGAAGTAGCCGTTCGTATTCGGCTAAACCAGAAATCAGGTTCAAAAGTGTCGAAATGTCGCCGGGCTCAGCCGGGCGCACTTGCACACTGGTGGACATGGGGCCAGTGTGGCCGAGATGTCAGGCTTCGATGTCGAAGGGGCGGCGGAACAGGGACTTGATCCTGTGGAAAACTCGTTGGAAAACGTTGTGCTTGCACTCAACTGCACGGTTTCGCGCCAGACCCGGGCACTTGCGGACGATTTCGTCCAGCTGCGTTTCAACGACGATCGGGTCGTCGTCAAAGGCGCCCTGCCACGAGCAGACGAAGCACTCTTCGTTCTCGATGACGTTCAGTGCCCCGCAGAGCGGGCAGACAACAAAGTTCTCGGCTGCCATACGGCGCTTGATGACCAAGAAGGTCGTGGGGGTGACTCGTCGTAGTGGCATTGTCCATTGCAAAAATCGGTCTGGCGGACTGCTAACCTTACGGGGACTCTGTGCTGGACTCTAGGAACTTGCTTGAGGTTTTGACGTGGGGAGCGGGAGAGGGGCTCTATAGAGACTCTGTGGGACGCCGAGTGGTGCTGGACGTGGAGGGCCAGGTGGCCCAATGGGGCGGCTCGCCAGGCGTCTCACAGGCACCGGAAACGACCGACGCCTTGGTCTTGGTGGCGGACAGGGGAGAAGCAGTCCACGCTTGGGCGTTGACTGGGCCGCTGCCAGTCCTCGGTGTGGGACTCAAGGTCAGCAGTTCGGTCAGCGGGCCGTGCTGGCTTTCCAGCGTTTTTGGATTGAGGTGCCTTGACGGGCAGGTGGTTAGCCCGGTCGATGTTCCATTGGTGCCGGTGTTCTGGGGGGCGCAGTTCGAGTCTGCGCTCACGCACCCCGTGGACCAAGAGATGGTCGAAGTTGGTGGGCCGGACTTTGAGCTTTCGGATCGACTGGCGGACCTTGGGTGGGTCGTGAAATCGGCCACCAAGCCGGCGCGTTTGAGCAGTTCCTTTGCCGACGGGACGCAGTGGGAAGCGGACCACATCGCCCATCTCGGGCCTGCTAGCTGGGACGTCTATAGCTCCGGTGACTCAGGGTTGATACTGGAGAAGGTCTATGACCGGTTCCATGGTCTGCAGCGGGCTCGAGTGCTGGTCGATGGCGAGCTTGTCGGCATCTGGCAGGCGATGGCTGGTGACCGGGTGTCGCGGTGGGGGCGGGCTCGGTTTGGTCTGCCGCCCGGGCTGCCTGGCCGGTTTCGTTTGACCATAGACCCCTTGCCAGGAACTCCTTTGTGGGATGTGGCTCGATATGTGGTCTGGGAACTTCGGGGTAGGGCCACGGGTTGAACCTCCAGGTGATGGGCCTGGTGGTCCAAATCGTCTATAATCGTGGGTCGAGAGGCTGATCAGGCATGTTGAAGTCGATGCGCAGTTTGTTTTTGGCGGGAGCACTGGCCGCCACCGCCCTGGCTGGCGCCCAAGCGGCGACGCCGGAGCAGATGGGTGAGTTCGCGGGCAAGCCCAACATGGGCGTCTTGCACCTGCAGGCGAACCTGGGCAGCTTCAAATCCATCGACGGCAAGGGTCGTTTCGATGTCTCCTTCACTGGCACGGTGCTCCTGGCCAACTACAGCGGTAAGGCGCTGCAAATTTCGGGCAACGTCCGCAAAGAATACGACGACAAGGGTCGCCTAGTCTACTTCGGTACTGGTCGAATCGTCGCCAGCGGCGAGTGGCGCGGTTTGCAGTGGTTCGGCAAGGACATGCACGCGGTCTGGTATGGCAGCGGCGTCATCCGGGTCGCGGGTGAGTTCGACCGCAATTTCAAGACGGGTGACTACTGGTACGACATTGCTGACGAGAAGCAGGCGTTTCCGGCCACCAGCGTCATGACGGTCTATGTGCCGAAACCCGACTTCACAGGTACCACCTCGGCGGTGCCTCGCGAGCGCAAGAAAGGCGGAGGCTAGGCGCGGCTGGTGCTGAGGAGCACCTTTTGCCACGTGCCCGGCATCGGCACGACTACCGAGAAGACCCTGTGGAGCCAGGGTTGCACGACTTGGGACATCTATTTGTCTGATCCGGCTAGTTGGAGTGTCGGCAGCGCTGACCGTCAGCTGGTTTTGGACATGCTCCAGTGGTCCACAGAGGCGCTTGAGAAGCGCGACCACCGTTTTTTCTCCGAAGCCCTTGGGCTGCGTGATTCGTGGCGTGCCTGGCCAGAGTTCCAAGACCGGATGCTCTATCTGGACATTGAGACCGACGGCGGCAACCTGGGTGCCTCGATCACGATGGTGGGGCTGTACGACGGCGACGACTTCACCTGTCTAGTGAAAGGCGTCGATCTGGAACGGTTCCCCGAGCATATGGAGACCTGTGGCATGATCGTCACCTTTTTTGGGGCGGGGTTCGATGTGCCGATGCTGAAGAAGGCCTTTCCGGCCGTCCCGTTCAACCAAATCCACCTAGATTTGTGTCCGGCGTTCAAGAACCTCGGCATCAAGGGCGGGCTGAAGAAGATCGAGAAGCAGCTCGGCATTTGGCGCGGCGACGACACCGACGGGCTGACGGGGATGGACGCCATCCGCCTGTGGCGGATGCACCAGCTGGGCAACGAGGAGGCCCTGCGGGTGCTCATCGCCTATAACAAGGAAGACGTCGTGAACATGAAGGCCCTGGCCCAAATCGCCTATGACCGGCTGAAGCGGGCGGCTTTGGGTGAGGCTGGTCTATCCAGCCTGGATACTCCATAGCGGAAGTGTCCCGGGTCGGCCAGCTTCAAACGGCATAATCTGCCTCATGCCGACCGGAACCGCGACCGAAACCCGCCTCGTCTTGACCGACGACCAGGTGCGCGGGCTGGCGAAACTCGGCACGCCTCTTTATGTCATCGACGAGGGACATTTGCGCCGTCGGATTCGGCGGTATCTAGCGGCGTTCAAGTCGGCGTGGCCGAACAGTGAATTGACCTTTGCCAGCAAGGCGAATTCGACTCTGGCAGTTGTCAAGATCGCGTATCAAGAGGGGCTGCTGATCGACGTGGCTAGCGAGGGAGAACTGCGGGCGGCGCTCAAGGCTGGGGTGCCGGCTAGCCGTTGCCACCTGCACGGCAACAACAAGAAGCCAGGCGAGATCCGCTTCGCCATTGAGCAGGGGATCAACCAGATTGTCGTCGATAACTTTGAGGAGATCGAGCTTATCGGCGGTTTGGAAGGCAAGAAGCCGGACATTATGATCCGCCTGGCACCAGGGGTCGACCCGAAGACGCACGCCAAGATCAGCACGGGACAGGCCGACACCAAGTTCGGGTTCAACATCGCCGACGGTTCGGGCGAGAAGGCGCTGCTGCGCTGTTTGGAGTTGGGGCTAGATGTCAAGGGCTATCACTGTCATGTAGGGTCGCAGCTTTTAGACCCCGAGGCGCAGGTGAGTGGCGGGGAACTCCTGGCGCAGTTCGCGACCGACATGAAGGCGAAGCACGGCTATGAGACGCAGGTCATCAATGTCGGCGGTGGCCTGGGTGTGCACTATGTCGGTGACGCGGTGCCGTTGTCGGTCGAGGAGTACTGTCGGCAGCTGGTCGCTTCGATCAGCAAGGCTTTGGAGCCGAGCGGGCTCAGGCCCATGCTCGTCCAGGAGCCGGGCCGGTCGATCATCGGCGAGAGCGGCGTGACGCTGTACGAGGTGGGTGTCGTCAAGACGGTACCGAGCCCGACCAAGGGGCATCGCGTCTATGTCGCCGTCGACGGCGGACTGAGCGACAACCCGCGGCCCGTGATGTACGGGTCCAAATACGATTTGGTCGCCACCAGCGGCGACGGGCGCACCTTCGGGCCAACAAGGCCGACCACGGTCAGTGGCAAGCACTGCGAGACCGACATGCTGTTCGAGGACGTGATGTTGCCGGAAGACCTGCGGCCAGGCGACTTTGTCCAAGTCCTGGTGACTGGCGCGTATAACAGTGCGATGGCCAGCAACTACAACCGGTACCAGCGGCCCGGCACCGCGCTCGTCCGCGAGAGCGGGGAAGCCGTGCTGGTGCAGCGGCCCGAGTCGTGGGACGAGATGTTCGCGCGGGAGATTCTGCCGGAGGGCTTGTGAATCTGCTTCCCTTGGCGCAACTGGGCGGGCATATCGACGTCGAAATGGTCGCGGCGATCATCGCCGTCATCTTTTTGGCGATCGGGATCCATGAGTATTGCCACGCCAAGTTCGCCGATCTGGCTGGCGACCCGACGCCGCGGGCAATGGGCCGCGTGACGCTCAACCTTTTCAAGCACTTTGAGCTGCTTGGGTCGATCATGATCTTGATCACGGCTCTGGCCGGATATGGGATCGGCTGGGGCAAGCCGGTCATGATGGACCCCCGGCGCATGAAGAACCCGAAGTGGGACCACTTCATTGCCGTCTTGGCCGGGCCAATGAGCAACTTGGTGCAGGCGGCGGTGTTTGCCGTCTTGCTCCGGCTTGTCGGCGCCTACGTGGTGTCGGTGCCGTTTTTGCTGTACTTCCTCTTTTTCGGAGTGATGATCAACGTGTCGCTCTTTGTGTTCAACCTGATCCCCATCGGGCCTCTGGACGGGATGTGGCTGTTGGGGACTTTCATGCCGGACAAGACCCGGCTCGCTTGGACTCGGTTCAATCTGACCATCGGGCAGTTCGTTTTTCTCGGGCTTGTCCTGATCCGGTTTCCCGACGGCTCGTCGCCGCTCAGTATCATCATGGGCCCGCTGCGCTCGACATTGGCCCGGGTGTTGCTCGGCCACGACCTTGGAATGTAGTCACTTATGGAACTCCCAGCTAATAAACGCATCTTGAGCGGCATGCGCAGCTCGAACCCTCGCCTGCACATCGGCAACTACGAGGGGGCGTTGCGGAACTGGGTGGATTTGCAGAACCAGGGTTACGACATGTACTGCATGGTCGCTGACCTGCACGCGCTGACGACGATGTACGAGGAGCCGGGGGAGGTCAGCCGGAACGCCCGCGAAGTAGCCAAGGATTACATCGCGGCGGGGATCGACCCGGCGAAGTCGGCGGTTTTTGTGCAGTCGCACGTGCGGGAGCACAGCGAGCTGCACCTGCTGTTCAGCATGATGACGCCGCTCGGCTGGCTGGAGCGGGTGCCGACTTATAAGGAGAAGCAAGAGGATTTGGGAGCCGCAGAGCGCGAACCATATGGCCTTCTCGGCTACCCCGTCCTTCAGACGGTCGACATTCTCCTCTACAAACCCTACGGAGTCCCCGTGGGCCGCGACCAGGCGCCGCACTTGGAGATTGGCAACGACATCGCCTTGCGGTTCAACCGGCTGTACGGCAAGGACGTCTTTACGCCCTACAAGTACATGATCCCCGAGGACGAGAGCCGGGCCAAGGTGCCGGGTCTGGACATGCGCAAGATGAGCAAGTCGTACGACAACTGCATCTACTTGAGCGACACCGAGGATCAGACTGCAGCGCGCATCAAGAGCGCTTTCACCACGCCGACCAAGATCAAGAAAGACGACCCCGGCGTCCCCGAAGGCTGCGCCGTCTGCCAATACCTCCGCCTCTACAGCAAGGATTGGGAGACGCAGTGGGACGAAGACCGCCAGGGTCTGCGCGGGTGTATGCAGAACAAGAAGGAGCTGACCGAAGCCCTCAACGAATACCTCCGCCCCATGCGCGAACGCCGGGCGGCCCTGGACGACGCGACCATCGAGGACATCCTCCGCGACGGGGCTGCCCGTGCGACAGAACGGGCAGCTGCGACGATGGCCGAAGTCCGCGATGCGATGGGGATGTTCTAGGAGCCTCGGAGTTTCCCCCCACCCGGTTCGGCCGGAGCCTCACCGACCTCCCCCCGACCTGAGTCGGGGAGAGGTGTTTGGTTGACAGACTAGACGCATGTCTCCTAATATCCGGAGCCCAAGCGGCTCTGGAGACGACGGTTGAAGAAGAAACCGAAAGAACTATCACCCCATCAACGCGAGCTTTTGCGCGCGGCGGCGGCGGCGGGCCCGGGGCACCTGGGCCAACGGCGTGCGCTCGGCGCGGTCGAGGAGGCCCAGCTCGGACAAGACCTGGCCGACGCCGGCCTGTCGCCGCCGCCCTACTTTGGCAAAGACAACACCTGGACAGAGCGCCGGGCCAAGCTGTTCGAGGCAGGTGACTATCCGGACAAGGGAGTCAACATCACGCCCGACCAACTGGGCGCCCTAGCCGAAAACTTCGATCTGCCGGTGCCGATCCTGATCGAGCACGCCAAATCGCCGTTGGAACTGGGCTACCTGACAAAGGTCGAGGCCCAGGGCAGTGACTTGGTTGGCACCCTGGCGATGACGGCCGAGGCCGACTCGCTGATCCGCCAATCGGGAGCGAAATCGCTCTCTCTCGGCCTGTCCCCCGACCTGACCGAGATCCGCGAGGTCAGCCTCGTGCGGCGCCCACGGGTCAAGTCGGCTCGCATCTTTGGCGACGACATTGTCTTCACCACCGAACTTTGGGACGACGAAGAGGACTGGGAGGCGCGGTTCGCGGAACTGCAAGCGGAGCGCGACAGGGAGAGAGCGGCGCAGAAGGTCGCCGACTATCTGCAAGCCGGTCGGCTTGTCCCTGCCCAGAGAGCCTTTGCCGAAGCGCTGCTGTGCGAGCAGGGCGACGTCCACTTTGACGGCGACACCGTGCCGATGGCGAAGTTGGTCGAGCGGCTGATCGAGTCGGCCCCGGCCCATCAACTGTTCGAGACTACCCCCGCAAGCATCCCCGGCGGCGGCCCGACCCTCGCCCCCGACGAGCGCGCTTTCTATGAGCGCCACTTTCCCGGCCTAGACATGGGCGCTATCGCCCGTAACCGTCAGGCCACCCACTAACACAACAACATGGCAGCACTCACCAAGAGCTTCGAAACCTACGAACGGCCTGGACTGGTCGTCTCGTACAAAGTCAGCAATACCAAGGTCTACAAGGGCGCGGCGGTCGGCGTGAACGCATCGGGCTACATCGTCCCGATGGCCCACGGCACCGCGAGCCTCAAGTTCGTCGGCGTCGCCAATGACACCGTCGACAACAGCTCGGGTACCGCTGGCGACAAGAGCGTCAACGTCACCAAGTCGGGCTCCTTTGTCTATCGGGCTATGGCCGGCTTCACGCCGACGGTCGCCGACCTGGGCAAAGAGGTCTACGCCGTTACCGACTGGGACGTCCAGGTCGCCACCGCGGGCCTGACCAACCTCTACAAGACCGGCACGATCGTGGCGGTCGAGACCACATCGACCGGCGAAACCGGCGTGCGGGTCCGGGTCGACAACTACTCTCTGTAGCCACCATTTCCCCCCTCCCGGTTCGCCGGAGCTCACCGACCTCCCCCAACCGGAGTTGGGGAGAGGTGGTCGTCGGCTGAAGCCGTACCGACACGGCGAGCAAGCTCGCCGGAATTGAAAGCGCGAGCGAGCTCGCGCACTCCCAAAAGGAAACACACATTGCCACTTCAACGATCTGACATCCCTGATCTCATCGCTCCCGGCCTGAAGACTGAATTCGAGGCCGCTTACCGCTCGCAGGTGGAGAACTCCATCGCCGAACAGATCGCCACAGTCGTCAGCACGACCCTGCCCATCCAGAAGTACTCGTGGCTCGGCGCGACGCCGCCGATGCGCGAACTGATTGACGAACGCCGACCCGCTGGCATGTCGCCCTATAGCGTCACCATCGAGGACAAGACGTTCGAGTCCAGCATCGCCGTCGAGCGGCGCGCAATCGAGGACGACCAGCTTGGCTTGGTGCGCCTACGCATCCAAGACTTGGCCAGCCGGGTCAGCCAGCACCGCCACCAGATCGTGGTCGGCGCCCTGACTGCCGGCAATGTCGGCCTGGGGTACGACGGCCTGTCGTTCTTCAACACCGCCCACGCGGTGCCCGGTGGGACGGCCAGCAACAAGACGTCCTCGGCACTGAGCGCCGCTGCTCTGGCCACCGGTGTCAGTGCCATGATGCAGTATCAGGACGACTCCGGGGTTCCTCTTGGTATCGTCCCAGACACCCTGGTCGTCGGCCCCAAGAACATGTGGGACGCCATCGAACTGGTGGAGAGCCCGGTCGTCGTCGCCAAGGCGACCACCAGCACGGGCACGCCACCCACCGACTACGTCAATGCCTTCCAGGGCAGACTGCGACTGATCGTCAGCCCGTACATCACCGGTGCCGCGCAGGACAACTGGTTCCTACTGGACACCAAACGGCCGATCAAGGGCATCATCCTGCAACAGCGCTCCGACGTCCCAGTGGAGTTCACCTCACTGGAGAGCAATAGCGGTGGCGAGGCGGCTTGGATGCGCGACCGCTACTACTATGGCGTGCGGGCACGCTACAACGTGGGCTACGGACTGTGGCAGGCGGCTTATGGCGGATCTCTTTCCTAGCCTGATCGGTGGTTCGCTGGGCTTGCTGTTGGGGCTGTATTTTGGCTTCAACAGGTTCAGCGACCACCTGTCGTCCTACATCAAGAAGCTGGAGGAGGCGGCCAGGCAGCCGCTCTCCACGGACTGGACGTCATTGGTGGCCGAGGCCAAGCAGCTGGAGAGCGAAGGCCGGTCTCTGGTGGGCATCGCCCGAAAGGTCATCGGCAGATGAGCGACGTGCCCTGGCCCAGCCTCTTCGGCCTGGTGGCCGGGGTGGC
>JAFDWT010000029.1:0-2292 GCA_018268335.1 Armatimonadota bacterium
CAACGTCAATCCAGCCTCCATGAGGCGGCCGAGGAACGGGGACCAACCCTCAAATTCGCGCAGGTCGTCTCCGGCGGAAGCCTTTGTGAGTAGCGGACGAGGCTCAAACGGAGGCGGTTCGTAGAGCTGCCCAGGCAGCACGGGCCGTTTGCTTTGCGACTTCCCCACCCACTTTGCAGCGGCGATGGTCTTTCGCGATGAGTCGACCAGCATGATGTTGCTGTGCTTGCCCATCAGTTCGGCGACGATCTGGAAGTCGCCTGCCGAGGACGAAACGCCAATCTCTAGGATTCGGTCTAGACCGCGTTGACGCACGAAAACGACACGCCCATCAGTCAAAGACTTACGCAAAGACGTACAAAAGGCAGGCAGGTCGCCAGAGCCATCGACACGCCGCGAAACCAGGTGGACGCGGGCCGAGTCGGCTTCGGCTGACAAGAGCAGGAACCGTTCGACGCCGTAGTACAAGGACATGACGACGACCAAAGGTTCGGGCTGCCAAACCTTTTGGATGCGCGCGCCGACCCACTCCTGCCCCTCTGCCACCACGGCGGCGAGGACAAGGCTGTCGAAAGGTGTGTGTCGGCTGGCCATTGGAATCCGTCTTGTAGCATGATGCCCGAGTCGAACAGGTGCCGCCGAGTCTGGGCCGTCTATGTGGTCTATTGCCTGTTGTCGTCGGCCATGAACCTGGGCTTGTTCCTCTTCTCCCTGAGTGCCCGAATGAACCGGGAGGCGGTGTGGTCGGCCTGGATCGGCGCGGACATGTACGCCCAGGTGCCGCCGGCGACCTTCTCCCTCATGGAGTTCGCGACCATGGCCATCGGTGCTTTCTTCTGCGTGGGGGACGTCGCCGTGCTCTTTGTGCCGCGCGACAAGCGCGGCTGGGTCGTTGGTGTCGTCAATATCGCCATCGGCCTCGGCTCGTGTGTCTTCACGCCGTTGTGCGTTTGGCTGCTGGTGATGTGGCTCCGCATCGACATCAGACGGGAGTTCCAAGCGTTGCCGCCCGGCGCGGAGTGACGGATCAGGCCAACAGTTCGCGCAGGTCGGTGATCGTCAGGTCCGGCTCCTTTGCACCCTCGGGAAGCTCCTCGGGTTTGCCGGTCTTATTGCTCGGCGCGACGTCGCTGGGGCGACGGATCCAAGCTGTCTTCCAGCCCGCGATCTGGGCTGGGACGACGTCGTGCTTGTAGCTGTTGCCGACGAAGAGGACTTCCGACGGCTTGGCGCCGGTCCGGTCCGTCGCCATCGCAAAGATACGCGGGTCTGGCTTGCCGTAGCCCATGTCACCTTCGATAAAGATATGCTGGAAATACGGACCGATGTTGAGGGTCTGGATCTCTTGCTTCTGGATGTCCGAAGGCCCGTTCGTGATCAGCCCCAGTTGGTACTGGCCGAACAGGGCATGCAGGACCTCCAGAGACTCGGGGAACAACTCCAAGGCAGCGTGACGCTCGACGTAATAGGTGTCCGACATCGCCTGTGCCAAGCCCTCGTCATAGACGCCGACACGCTCCAGAGTCCGGCGCATCAGCTCGACCCGCGTGAGGTCGCCGCTGACCAAGTATTTCTGGTACCAGTGCGTCTTGCCGATGGTCTGGACGAACTCGGTGAACGCGTCGGCCCAGGCGGCGGAAATGTCCTCTAGAGAGGCACCATGCTCTGGGTGCTCGCAGAACGCGTGGCGCAGCCCCTTTTTCGCCGCATCCCAATAGGCGCATAGGGTGTCGTCCAAGTCAAAGTAGACCACTTTGACCTTTCCGAGGCTGCCGACCAATGGCACAGGGTCAATTATCGTCTGGCCGCGCCTTCGTCTTCAGGGACCAATCGCCGGGCGAGCGCCTTGAGTTCCTCTGCCGACCGGTCACCCATCAACAAGATGGTATAGGGCCCCTGCTTCCAGGTGGCGCACATCCGGCCGTTGAAGAAGCCGGTGCTGTACTTGTCGCCGAACGGCGACGGCTCAATGCCCTCCACCTTTTCTAGCCCGCCCACCATGAGCAGGCTGAGCAAGCCTTCTTTGTCGCGGAAAGTCAAAGACTCGACCGCTTTGCCGTTATAGCCCCCTGCCCTGCCGTCGACCATGGCCATGCCGACAGGGACCGTGACCACCGGGGCGTCGGCGAGAAGTTGGACGCCAAAGCGGTTGGGAACCTGCGTGTTAGTCTGGCTGACCGGCCGCAGGGAGTCGAAGATGGACGACATCTGTGTGCCGTTGAGCACCCGCCCGCCGATCGCCCGGTTGGTGACACCGGCGGCGACGATGGCGACCATGAAGACGCCGCAGAA
>JAFDWT010000029.1:2384-28998 GCA_018268335.1 Armatimonadota bacterium
GCCCACAGAAGTTCATTGGCGGCCCGTCGGTCCGATTGAACCTGGGCTTCGACCGCCGCCTTCTCGGTGGCGTCGCATTCGCCGTCGGCGTAGCCGTGGATTCGTTCTTGCCAGTCGCTCATTCTGAAACTCCGGGGCGCAGATAGCCTTGCTCGCGGGCGAACTCTTCGAGGCGTTGGCGCAACGCGGCGCGTCCACGGGCGATCCGGCTGCGGACCGTCCCAACAGGAACCTGGGTCACCTCGGCTATTTCGTCGTAGCTCATCTGCTCAATGTCACTCAACACCACTGCCATGCGGAACACCTCGGGGACCTCTGCTAACGCGGTCTCGACCTCGGCTCCCAGCATGTTGTCAAACATCTGCCGGTCGGGGGCTTCGTCGGCCGGAGCCACGGGCTCGACGAGGTTGTCCTCGTCATCCAGCGAGCTCGTCAGGCCTTCGCGTCTTCTCCGCCTGTACCGGTTGATGTACAAGTTCGTCAGGATCCGCAGCATCCACGCCTTGAAGTTTTTGCCGTCGAACCTGTCGAAGGCTTCATATGCGCGGACGAGCGTCTCTTGACAGAGGTCGCTGGCATCGTCCTTGTCGCGGGTCAGCCGGAGGGCTGTGCCGTACAACGAAGGGTAGACACCTTCGGCCAGCTTCTGGAACTTTTCGCGCTGCGGGTCACCCCGTCGGAAGAGCATGGACTGGTCGAGTGTACCTCTCGGTCTGGTTCAACACGGCTTGGCCAGAGAGCGTTCCCGGCCAGGCCATGTCCAGTGAAAATGTGGGGCGATTTTGATCAGTCGATGTACTCCGATTTGCCCTTGGTGCTGACCGTCGCGACCAGGAGCATCATCTCGTCAGAGGTCCGCTCGCCCCAGGTCACGCGCTTGGGCGGGTTGTTGGGGTTGAACGGGTTGGCCGTCGAGTTGTCGTAGGTCGCTTCGATGACGATCTTGGTGCCCTTGGGCAACGACATCGGCTGCTTGAAGGCATAGACCAATTGCCAGTTAAAATCCCAATCCGGCACGTCGACCAGAACCTTCTTGGTGCCGTCAGCGAAAACAGCCGTCGCCTTCATCGCCTTGCCCAGCTTGTGCATGTGAGGCATGACATTGTAGAGCACGGCGTCGGCAGGCAGGGTCACGGTCTGCGTGAACGTGGCATGGTTGTCGCCGGGCGCGATGTTGATCAGTGGGTTGGCCAACCAGGCGATCTTGGCCGGCGCCTTGACTTGGCCTTTCAGGAAGTAGAGGCCGATTTTGGTCTGGTCGATCTCTTCCTTGCCCGACTTGTTGTAGTGGACTTGGAGCACGATCTTGGTGCCAGGCTTGAGTAGATAGCCGACACCAGCGGGCAACATGGACGGAGCAACTCCGGGTGCCCAGCCGCCGAACGAGCCGCTCGGGTTGGTGCCGATACCGCCGCCGGTCGTCAGATAGCCGCCGTCCCGCGCCTTTGGCCCTTGGGCCATTTTGGTGCTGCGGCCGCTGTCATCTAGGTAGGCGATGATGTGGTGGACGACACGCTTGTTGCCAGGTTTGGCGTCGATGCCCTGCACATAGACGGGCTCCTTGATGCCTGGGTCGATCACGAAGTTCCAATATTCGTCCGTGCCAGTGGCACCCAGTTTGAATGGCTTGGGCATTTGCAGCACCAAATCTGGCTTGCCCATCGACCAGTCTTTGACCGCTGGCGGAGGCGACGGCGCTTTCTTCATGTCGCCCTTGGGCGCGCCGTCTTCGGCCCAGCGCTGAAACATCTGGATTTCGGCATCGGTCAGCCGGTTCTCGTTCGCGTAAGGGACGTCAGTCGGTTTTGTCTTCCAAGGCGGCATCTGGCGGGATCCGGCGACAAGTGCCACCATGTCCGCCCTCTTCTTCACCTCGTCATAGGAATCCAGGCTAAACGGTGCCACTTCACCTGGTCGGTGGCAGCTCGCGCACTTCTTGTAGACGATCGGTGCAATGTGCTCGGCAAACGTGACCTTGCCCGGTTTCGGTTGCTTTTGGCTGGCCTTTTGTGTGGCTCCCGCCACCCCGACCGCACTGATCCCGACTACCACGACAGCAGCCGACACTGCCAAAGTTCTAAAATCCAATCGCATCACGCCCCTCATGTCCATAGTGGACGCAACAGGGGGCTTTGAGGTTTTGCATATGCCCAACAAAAGAGTCCTTGTCACCGGTTCTAGCCGCGGGATCGGCCGCGCCGTCGCCAAACGGTTGGCGCAAGACGGTTGGGACGTCGCCGTCCACTACGGCCACAACCGCCGCGACGCCGAGTCGCTCGTCAAGGAGTTGGGCGACCGGTCGGCAGGCGCATATCAGGCCGACCTGGGCAATCTCGACGAAGTGCGCGGCTTGTGGTCGCGCGTGATGGAGAACGGGCCACTGGACGCCTTGGTCAACAACGCTGGCGTGTATGTGACTCTGGACTACTGTCACGCCTCGGACGACGTTTTCTCCGCGACTCTGTCGCGGTGCATGAAGGTCAACTTTGAGGCACCGGCCTGGCTGACTCGGGCGGCCTGCCGCGAGTTCGTCGCCCACGGAGGCGGCAAGGTGGTCAACGTCGCCAGCCGGGTCGGCCACCGCGGCGAAGCTGGTGCGGCGCCCTACTCGGCCTCCAAGGCCGCCCTGATCAACCTGACGCGGGCACTGGCGGTCGAGCACGCCAAGCTAAACATCCAGCATTTCGCGATTGCTCCAGGCTGGGTTGACACGGCCATGGCCCGAGACGGCATGAAGGAGCGATTGCCAGAAATCCTATCGGGGATCCCCCTCGGCCGCATGGCGACTCCTGCCGATTGTGCCGCCGTCGTGGCGTTCTTGCTGACCGACGAGGCCAGCTATCTGAGCGGCGATGTGATCGACATCAACGGCGCGAGCTATTTGCGGTGAAGCGAGAGATAAGTCATATATGACCTATATGTCCTATCTACGACGCTCAGCCCTCAAGCGGGCTGGACGCGGCTGACGACGACGTAGTTGTTCGAGCCGAGAGCCTTGGATTTGCGGACGTAGAAGGCGGCCTGGTCGGGGTTCTTCAGGGCGTAGTGGATGTCGGCGTCGTCCAGCATTACGACCCCCAGCCCAGGAACCTTGACGTCGCCGTTGAGCGTGGGCTTGCCCAATTCGGCCCAAGTCAACAGGTAGCGGTCGCCGACGGCGGGAGTCAGTGGCATGGCGGAAGGATACCAAATCCGGCGAGTGAGCCGACCCGGAACCCTCACCCCCAGCCCCCTCTCCCTCAGAAGGGAGAGGGGGCTCTGAGTCAGTCGGACAGGGCCAGGTAGCCCAGGACGAACCAGTTGACGACAGGGATCCACAGCAAGCAGCCGAGAAGACCCGACTTGCCTCTTTCCTCGGCCAGGCTGGCCAGTGTCATCGGGAAGAGGAAGAAGACCCATACCAGGTTGATGCAAGGAACCAGCGCCAGCACCGGCCACCACCAGGGCCGCTTAGCCACGTAAGTCATGTAGAAGACGTTGACGACCGGGATAAAGGCCAGCCAGGCGTTCTCGGCCCGCAGCTTGGTCGCGATCACGTAGAGGAACAGGCCTAGGAGAAGCGAGCCCAGAAGTCCGCCGCCGAACTGGATCGGCCCGAGTTTGCCGATTTGGTCAAGATAGCCATCCGCCAAGAGGTTCTCAAACATCACGTAGCTCCTATCAGCTATTTGCGTGATGTCTGCAGTTCAGGTTGCTGGGCTGAGGCCTTCGGTAGGCCTTTCTCGGGCCCCATGAACTCGACCTCGAAGGTCGATCCCTCGCCCATCTTGCTGCGGATCGCCAGTTTGGCGCCGTGGGCGGCGACCAGTTCCAGGACGACTTTCATGCCCAGTCCGCTCCCGACGTTGTTGTCCCAGTTCGACCGCGCTTGGCCCGACAAGATGGACCGGACGACCGCCGGTGACATGCCCGGGCCGTCATCCGAAACCTCGAACACGTGGCTGCCAGAAGCGTGGCGGTATCGCACCCGGACTTGGCCGAAGTAGGTGTCTTCCAGTCCTTGGTGCTCGGCCAGCCATTCGGGCGGAATGACCTCGCGCACAGCTTTGATGGCGTTGCCAACCAGGTTTTCGACGATCCGGATGACAAAGAGGTCATCAAATTCGAAGTCGGGAGCGTCGCGTTGGAGGTCGTACACGATCTCGACATGGTTGCGCCGCGCTTGGGCCTCCATGAACTCGGCCGCTTCCTGCACTACTTGGGCAAAGTCTTGCTTGCGCTTCTTCGGCAGCAACTGTTTGCCTGCTGCCAAGTCGTTGATCAGCTTGGCGTAGCGGAACACACGGTCGCTGTAGGGGGCGAAGACGTCGCGGTAGGTGATTTCCAAAAGGTCCAGGTAGAGATTGGCCTCACCCTTCACGTTCTGTTCGTCCAGCACGCGCCGCAGGCTCTCCAGGTTGCGCTCGAAGTCGGGCAGGAAGGTCACCAAGACGCCGGCCTTGTTGGCCAGGTCGTGGGCTGCACGGCCCATACCTTCCAGGCTCGCCACGCGCAGCTGCTGGTCCATCAATCGTGAGTTGAGGATCGCCAACGTGCAGACGTCGCTGATGGTGTCAAGGACCGCGGTATCGGTCTCGTCGAAGTCGCCACCCCTCTTGTTGACGAGTTGGACGATGCCGATCGGCTTCTGTCCCTGGATCGCCAGCGGCACTGTGATCATCGTGTGCACGGTCACGCCCGTCTTGCGGACGATCGCCCGATTATGGGGGTCGCCGGTGTTACCGTAGGTGTTGGTGAGCGCTTCCCCGCTTTGGAAAACTTGCCCGGCCACGCCGTAGTCGTCGGGGATGTCCAGCCGCTCTAACTTGCGCTCGACCTCCTCGGGAACGACGTGCAAAAACCGCAGCGTCTTGTTGGCGGCATCGTGCAGGTAGATCGTCCCGCCCGTCGCGCCGACCGCCTCGATGCACAGAACCAGCACCTCCCTTAAAATGGCTTTTGTATCGCCAGTGGAGGCTAGCTTGTTGGTCGCCATGTGGACGGCGTCCAGGAGTCGCCTGAGCTCTGCCATGCTGTTCGTGCGGAATTCGCTCTACATTTATAGGACGTTAGTCCCTGTTGGAATAACGCCTATTGTAGATGAATAGTTTCCGCACTCTCAACTGCAGCGGGAGATTCTGATGCGTCTTTGTCGGCGACCGGCTTGCTGCGCTTGTTGAAAACCAACATTCCGACGCCCACAAGAGCGGTCAGCGCACTGGCGATCTGGCCCGCAGAAAACGGTCCGACATAGTAGTCCTGGTCGCGGAAGATCTCGGTGACGACTCGGAACAGGCCATAGCCGATCACGAAGACCGCCGACACGACGCCTCGCCGTGAACCCGCCGTTGTCCGTCCCAGCCACCACAAGAACGCGGCCAGGAAAATGTGGGTCGCGCATTCATACAGCTCGCTGGGGTGTCGATAGAGCAAATCCTTGTGGGGGTAGACCACGCCCCAGTCGGCATTCGTGGGCTTGCCCCAAAGCTCGCCGTTGACAAAGTTGGCGATTCTGCCGATGCCGAGCGCAAGAGCGGTGACTGGCGCCAAGACGTCACCCAAGGCGTAGAAGTCGGTTTTGTGCTTACGTCCGAACAGGGCCAAGGCGATGACAACGCCGATCAAGCCGCCAAAGAACGCCATGCCGCCTTCCTGGAGCTTGAGCGGGAACATCGGGTCGGCCTTCCAGCGGCCCAAGTTCTGCACGACGAAGCCCATGCGGCCCCCGACCAAGACGCCGAGGATAATGCCGAACACCAGACTCTCAAGGCTCTTGCTGTCCAGTCCTTTGATCTTGCCCGCTTGCATCGCCCGGTTCAAAGCCATGTAGGCGAAGACAAAGCCCAGGACGTAGGCCATGCCATACCACCGGATCCCAAGTTCCATGCCGCCGACATGGAACGGGCCCAACAGAAAGGGGTTCAGCCGGTTGGTGAAGTGCATTGGAGGCGGAGTTTACTGGCTCCGCCAGACCCGCCTCGGACGGGCCCGCCCTGGTACCTTGGGTTTGAACCCATGGCAGTCACTTCTGACCAAGTGCTGGACGCCTTGCGGGCTGTCCAAGACCCTGACTTGCACCGCGACATCGTCTCCCTCGGCTTTGTCAAAGATGTAGTGGTCGAGGGCGGCAAGGTCTCTTTCACGATCGAACTGACGACCCCAGCGTGTCCGGTCAAAGACCTTCTGAAAGCCCAAGCCGAGGAGTCGGTGCTGGCCCTTGAGGGAGTGGACGACGTCGAAGTGGAGATGACCGCCCAAGTGCGGGCCAGGCGTCAGGAGGCCGAAGACCTCCTTCCCGGAGTGCGACAAGTAGTCGCCATCGCCAGCGGCAAGGGCGGAGTCGGCAAAAGCACGGTGACGGTGAACCTGGCCGTCGCGCTGGCCCAGTCGGGCGCAAAGGTCGGCTTGCTGGACGCCGACGTCTACGGCCCCAGCATCCCTCTCATGATGGGCGTGCCCGACGAGCGGCCGCTCAGTCGGAACTCCAAGATCATGCCGATCGAGCGGCATGGCGTGCGGATGATGTCGCTGGGCTTCTTGCTCGAAGAGGGCCAGGCCGTGCTCTGGCGCGGGCCGATGGTGGCGGGCACGGTGCGCCAGTTGCTAGCCGACGTCATGTGGGGCGACCTGGACTACCTGCTGGTCGACCTTCCTCCCGGCACAGGTGACGCGCCGATGTCGCTCGCCCAACTCGTCCCGCTTACCGGCGTCGTCCTGGTGACGACGCCTCACAGCGTCGCCGCCAATATCGCTGGCAAGGCAGCGGCGTTGTTTGAGCGTTTGAACACAAGGATTCTTGGGGTCGTGGAGAACATGGCGGCTCACGTGTGCCCGACCTGCGGCACGGAGCACCGCCTGTTCGCCGGCCAGAGCGGTGAGCAATTGGCGGCCAAGCTTTCGACCGCCTACCTTGGCTCCGTCCCTCTAGACGCCGCCGTCGGCGAGGCTTCCGACCGAGGCCTGCCCAGCCTGGTGGCGTATCCGTACCGGCCGCAAGCGGCGGCGTTCCGGGCGATCGCCGGTTCACTGGCGGCTAGGACGAGCACGGTCGCAATGGGCAAGGACGTCCAGACCGTCGAGTTCGAGCCGGTCAGTTAACCTTTGCCGCCGAGCGTCGCCCAGCCTTTTTTCCAAGTGACTCCGGTCGCCTCGGGCTTGCGCGGCCTCTCAGGCGGAAAAGTTTTGCCGCTGTCCTTGATTCTCTTCTCGATCGCCTTGACGCGGTTGGCGCTATCGGGGTGTGTGTTCAGGAACTCCGGCCCGCCGCCCTTGCTCACTTTTCCCAGCATCGTGAAGACGTCGGCCATGCCCTGCGGGTTGTAGCCTGCCTGCACCATCAGGTCGAATCCGACCGTGTCGGCCTCGGACTCGTGTTTGCGGGAATACGGCAGACTGCCAAAGACGGTGTCGGCGGCACCCGCCATGTTAAAGATGTCGTTGTTCGCCTTGACGATGGTCAGAATGGCAACAATCCCCAGCTGCCGCTTCATGTTGTCGGCATAGGCGCTGGCCCAGTGCTGGTTGCGGATGTGGGTCATCTCGTGGCCCAAAATCCCGACGACTTCGTCCTCGTTCTTAAGCTTGTCGAGAAGTCCTGTGTAGAAGAAAATGGGGCCGCCGGGCAGGGCAAAGGCGTTCACTTCCTTGCTCTCGACGACGTCAAAGCTATAGACAAACGGTCTGTCCTTCTTCTCTTTGGCCGGGATCAGGTCGACAAGCATCTTGCCCAACCGGCGCAGTTCCTTGACGCGGCCATCGGTGTCGGGGAGGACTTTCTCCTTCTTCCTGACTTGCTCCGCCGCTTCCTTACCCAGTTTGATCTGGTCGCTGATGCTCGGTCGGAACGGGTCTGCAAGCGCCAACGCCGCCGTACCGACAAGGAGAAGAGTGGTGACGACCCTCATGCGGCATTTGACGTGGCGAGCTGCCGCCATGTTTCGACAGTCCTGGAATTGAACCTGGCAATTCGACCGGACCCCGGACGCCCACCACTATGGAATCCCCTTCATGTTGGTGCTCCTTTCCCGCCACGCGTGGGAGGACACGCGGGGAAACGTAAAGATGTATAAGCGAAACAGCAAGCGCAAAGGTTTCACTCTTGTCGAGATCATGATCGTCGTCCTGATCATCGGCATCCTTTTGGCCATCGCCGTGCCGAACTTCATCAAGGCCCGGCAGAACAGCCGCCTGCAGTCGGTCGTCGGCAACCTGAAGCAGATCGACTCGGCCAAGCAGCAGTGGGCTATGGACCTGGGCAAGACGTCCACCGACGTCCCGACCAGCGCCGACCTCACTCCCAGCTACATGAACAAGTGGCCGAGTGGCCCCGTCGGCACCAGCGCCGACTACGTCGCCAACGCCGTCAACGCTGCGCCGACGTTCAAGGGTCAGACGCTCACCGCGTTCCAGGATCCGAGCACGCAAGCCGCTGCGATCGCTGCTGCTGGTCTCTAAAGCAAAAGGGCTTCCCCGCCGTTTCGACGCGGCCTGGCACAGTGTGCCGGGCCGCGTCGTAGTTTTATCCGTATGTAGCCAGCGCAATGATGTGAGCCAAGCGACATTAATTCTACATAGATTGGAAACTATATAATATTCCTGAAACACTAATGCTTACTATATAGCAATAACATGTCAATCTCAATTATCAAATATGCCAGACCGACAATGTATGGCGGAGTGGAAATGCTCCTTTGGAGAGAGATATGCACAAACCGCCGCCATGCCGTCGTCGGCAGAAAATCAAAGGCGTCACGCTTGTCGAAGTGATGTATGCCTCGTTCATCGCCCTGACATGCTGCCTTCTCTTTGCCGCCACCGTCCCAGTCGCCAACCGCAGCCGAGGCCGGGCCGAGTTCATCTCGATCGCCACCAGCCTCGCGCAGAAACAGTTGGAGTCGATCAAGGGCCTTGGCTATGCCAAGCTCACCTCCGACAGCCTCGTCACCGCTGGGATCGTCCAGAGCTCAACCGCCGTCGATCTCAAGGCGGCCGGCCTGACAAGCGGCACTGAGTCCGGCTACGAGACAACCAACTTTGACCTGGCCCAGCGCGACACCGCCCTCAACGCCCTCCCCTCCGGCCGGTCGTTCGTCCAGTTGTCCACCGTCGACATCGACCTCAAGCAAGCGACGATCCGAGTCTTCTGGAAAGACAACGGCCAGGTGCGGTCGACCATGGTCTCGAGCCTGGTGGCCAACCTATGAAGAGGCGTCTTGTCGCCGGCCTTTCGACGGTCGAATCCCTGGTGGCCAGCGTCATCACGACGATGGTCTTGTTCACCGCCGTCGGAGCCTATCTGGCCGGCATGGGCAGTTGGGCGCGTGGCGAAGCCTGGATCGACGTCCAGCAGCAGAGCCGCAACGCCGTCCGCTCGGTCAGTGACGAGCTCCGCGAGGCCATGTACGTCACCGTCGACGCCGACGGCATGGGCCTTTCCTATCGCCTACCGACCAAGACTGTCTCCGGCTCGTTCACCGTACCGCTCACGTGGGACGGAGTCAACCGCCGGATCTACTACTCGAACGGTGGCCTGTGGGTCAGCGATGCCAACACGCAAGTCCAAGTCGCCAAAGGTGTGATCACCATGGACCCGTTCCTCGGAGCGGACAACGCCCGCACTGTCGTGATCAAGTCGGGAACATACACCGCGCCCAGCTACAAGATCTTCGTCCCTGACGGCAACAGTACGATCCGCAGTATCACCGTCTGCGCCGTGACCCGCAGCCGCGGCAAGGGCGCGGAGACCATCCACGCCCGGCACCGTGAGACCGTCTTCCTCCGCAACGTGCCTTCCATCACGAAATGAAAAAACTCCAAAGACTCCACAAGCGTCGCGGGAGCGCCCTTCCCGTGGTGTTCGGCCTCATGTCCCTTTTGGCCGTCTGTCTGGCCGTCTATTTGGACCGAGCCACCTATGCCTTCCGCAGTGCCAAGAAGAACGAGCACGACGTGCAGACTTCCCACCTTTGCGAATCTGGCGTGCAGGCCGTCCTTCGGTCGCTCTGGCGGCAGTTCAAAACAGCGCAGAACTTCTCCGGCATGGACGCCGCCGTCAGCGGGGCCACCTCGGAGAACCCCAAGGCATCGCAGTCGGGCTCCGTCGAAGGCGTCGGCAAGTTCGCCGCTGGCGTCATTTCCGTCGTCCAACCCGGAGGGAGCACTTACGACCGGCTTCTGACGATCAGGGCCGTCGGGTGGATCGACACCAACGGCAACGGCGTCCAAGACACCGACGAACACCGCCGCACAGTCGATGTCACCGTCGACTATACGCTCGACCGAAGCAAGGTCTTCGACTACACCTACTTCGTCAACAACTTCGGCTGGATGACGGGGTTTGCACCCGACCAGCTCTACATCAATGGCGACGCCCGCAGCAATGGTGACTTCACGTTCACCAATGGTTCGGGCACCCTGAACGGATCCGTGATCGCCAGCTACAACGACCGTCTAGTCCCCGGCGCTCCCGGTGTCGTCAACCTGGCACCGTACAAATGGACGACCAGCGGCTACAAGAGCCAGATCAACGGTGGCCTGACCCATGGCAGCCGCATGCGCCAGCCTTACGACCCTGCCATCCACGGCGCGGTCGGTTCGGCCGAATTTGAGAAGTGGCGTGGACTGGTCTACAACGACCAGGCGTCCATCGTCAACAACGATGTCTTTGGCGCTGCCATGCAGGACGTGAACGGCACACGTGCTTGGACGAACACCAGCGGCACGCCGACGTATTCCACCCTGGACAACACCCCAAGCAAGTCCCTGACCTTGCCCGACCTCAGCGACTTCGGCAGCGTGTCCGACGCAGCCGATGGCAACGGCAAACGGTTTGCCAAAAGCAAGGCGTGGACGGACGACAAAGCCACATTTGGCGACGGTACCGCCAATCCGAACTACTCGGGCACCAGCGGCACGTCGAACGAGTTCAACGCTGACGGGTCGCCGAACGTGAACTATCGCGGTGCTTACGTGGATGTCTACAACAGTTCTACCGGCAAGTACCAGCGGGTTTCGTCAGGAGGCGTCGTCACCAACTCGGCGTTGCTGATCGGCACGTCGTCCAACCCGATCCGTGTCCATGGGCCGGTGACGGTCAACGGCGACGTGGCGATCTCGGGCTACGTCCAGGGACAAGGCACGCTCTACACCAGCCGCAACGTCCACATCGTCGGCTCGATCAAGTACAAGAACCCGCCCGACTTTCGCGGCAACGACATGAACGCGGTCGAGAACTCGATAGAGAAGAAGGACATTCTCGGCCTGGCCGCCAGCCAGTCGATCATCATGGGGGACACGACGGCCTTCGGCTCGTATCCCCTCAACTACATGACGCCGCCCTTTACCAAGCCGCGGTACGACGACAACGGCAACCTCATCCCCGCCTACGACGCCACTCAGACCGACTCTTGGGGCAAGAAGAAGTACCAATCGCTCCTGGAGACGGGCTCAACGAGCTCGGCCTACAAAGCGGCGGCGGCCGGAGGCGTGAACCAGATCGACGCCGTCCTCTACACCAACTTCGTCGGCGGCGGCAACGTCGGTACCTCGGGTGGCGGAATGACTTTGAACGGGACGATCATCGCCAAGGACGAGGCCATCGTCACCTGGAGCCTTCCCATCCGCATGAACTACGACCACCGCATCAAGGAACGGTCGCTCAACCAAAAGCCCCTGATCGACATCGACCTGCCCCGCAGCCCGACGATGATCCGCAACAGCTGGCAAGACCGAGGCTTGATTCTGCACTAAAGCCATGTTCACCAAGAAAAACATCGCCGTATTCGTCGTCCTTGCGCTGGCAACCATGTGCTTTGCGCCTATCGAAGACAAACCCAAGGGAGCCCAGTTCCATGGCGAACTGACCGACGCCCAGCTGGAGGCCGCACAAAGGGGAGATGTGACGGCACCGACGCCGTCAGGCGGGTCATCACTGAAAGAGGACCAGAAAGCGGATATCGGCTTGGCTCCCTCGGACGACGGCGCGAGCCGAGTGGTCGCCAGCGCCGAGGCCGACCGAGTGCTCAAAAAGGCCGACGACGACGTCAAGTCCCAAGAAGGAGCCAAAGCGAGACCGCTTTGGATTGGCGGCGGAGTTTTGTTGGCCGTCGCCGCGGTGCTCATGGCTGGGA
Source organism: Armatimonadota bacterium (assembly GCA_018268335.1). Taxonomy (GTDB): domain Bacteria; phylum Armatimonadota; class Fimbriimonadia; order Fimbriimonadales; family Fimbriimonadaceae; genus JAHBTB01. Next base: position 14,492 of record JAFDWT010000029.1, read on the forward strand.
AAGTCTGGCTCGACAAAGCTGTACCAGCCTCAAACAACTAAGACCCGCCAGGCCCCGCCGAGGCGGGGCCAACCATTTTCATGGAAAGTACCTAACGTGGACAAGACGCAGAAGTTCGTGGTCGGGCTCGTGCTGACTTTTGTCCCAATGGCGTTCACTCCCCTGCTGGAGATCCCGTCGCCGAGCCCGGAAGGCGGCAAAGAGATCCTCCGGCAGAAGCACACTCCTGTCCCCCTTCCCGTGGTCGCCTGTGGCGCGATCCTGGTGGTCAGCGGCGTGCTCCTCGGCGGCAAGTTGCTCCTGGACCGGACAATTCCGCAACCTGGCAGCGGCCCTCCGGCCTGAACCAGCCTCCTGGGCGACGTAGAATGTTCTCTATGTCTGCCGTGCTTCCCACGTCCGGTCGGTTCGGCGCCTTTGGCGGCCGGTACGTCCCCGAGACTCTCGTCCCGGCCCTTGACGAGCTCGAAGCCACCTTCCAGACCGCTTGGGCCTCGCCCGAGTTTCGACAGGAATTCGACACCTACCTGCGCGAATTCGTCGGTCGACCGACGCCGGTCACCGACTGCCGCCGCATCTCGGCTCTCACGGGCTACGTACTCAGCGCTAAGCGCGAAGACCTCAACCACACCGGCGCGCACAAGATCAACAATGCCCTCGGCCAGGCTCTGCTCGCCATGCGCATGGGCAAGAAGCGGATCATCGCCGAGACCGGCGCCGGTCAGCACGGCGTCGCCACCGCCACCGTCTGCGCCCTGTTCGGCCTCAAATGTGACGTCTACATGGGCGAAGAGGATTGCAAGCGCCAGGAACTGAACGTCTTCCGGATGAAGCTCCTCGGCGCCCGGGTCATCCCCGTCAGCAGCGGCACCAAGACGCTCAAGGACGCCCTGAACGAGGCCATGCGCGACTGGGTGACCAACGTCCGCGACACCCACTACATCATTGGCACCGCCGCCGGCCCGCATCCTTATCCGGCGATGGTGCGCGAATTCCAGTCGGTCATCGGCACCGAAGCGCGCGCCCAGTACCTAGAGAGGCACGGAGTCGTTCCGGATGTCGGCATCGCCTGCGTCGGCGGCGGCTCGAATGCGATCGGTTTCTTCTACGGCTTCCTGGGCGACCAGACTCGCCTGATCGGCGTCGAGGCCGGGGGCCACGGCATCGAGACCGGCAAGCACGCCGCTCCCCTCTCCGCCGGGTCTCCCGGCGTCCTCCACGGCTCCTACAGCTACTTGATGCAGGACGAGGACGGTCAGGTCATGCCGACCGAGTCAGTGTCGGCTGGTCTCGACTACCCCGGCGTCGGCGCGGAGCACAGCTTCCTCAAGGACACCGGCCGCGTCGAATACACCGCCGCCACCGACGACGAAGCTCTCAAGGCCTTCCGCTGGCTCGCCGAAAACGAGGGCCTGATCCCCGCCTTCGAGTCCGCCCATGCATTCGCCTTGCTCCAACGCCCCGGCCTCTTCGCGCCGGGTACACGCATCCTGGTCAACCTGAGCGGCCGCGGCGACAAGGACATGGAGCGCGCGAGCCAGATCCTGTCCCTATAGGTCGTATTTGTCCTATATGACCTATAGGGCAGGCTCAAACCAGCCATCATCAGGCCCGCGATGTCCAAGCCACTGAACGTGGCCGTCCTCGGCGCCACCGGCGCCGTCGGCCAAGAGTTTCTCCGCCTGTTCACCGACCGGAAGTTCCCCGTCGGTGAGCTCAAACTGCTCGCCAGCCCGCGCTCTGCGGGGGTCGAGATCGAGCACGAAGGCAAGAAACACGTAGTGGAAGCCGTTTCGGCCGAGGCGTTCCATGGCGTCGACGTCGCCTTCTTCTCGGCAGGCGCCAGCCGCAGCCGTGAGTGGGCACCCGCCGCCACCGAGGCAGGAGCCCTGGTCGTCGACAATTCCAGCGCCTTCCGGATGCACCCGGACGTGCCGCTTGTCGTGCCCGAAGTCAACTGGGATGCCGTCAAGCCGACGGACAAGCTGATCGCCAACCCCAACTGCAGCGCAATCATCATGCTGATGGCCGTCGCGCCCTTGCGCAAGCTCGGCACGATCAAGCGGATCATCGTCAGCACCTACCAGAGCGCCAGCGGCGCGGGTGCAGCGGCGATGCGCGAGCTCGAGGAGCAGACTCGCACCGTCCTCGCTGGCGGCGAAGCCAAGCCCGAGGTCTTCCCCCACAAGTACGCTTTCAACCTCTTCAGCCACAACACGGCCATCGGTGACAACGGCTACAACGAGGAAGAGAACAAGGTCGTCGAGGAGTCGCGCAAGATCCTCGGCATGCCCGAATTGCGCATCAACCCGACCTGCGTCCGCGTCCCCGTGCTACGCGCTCACAGCGAGTCGATCACCGTCGAGTTCGAAGGCGCGGCCCCGTGCGTCGAGTGCGTCCGCGAGACCTTGGCCGCCTCCCCTGGCGTCCGAGTCGTGGACGACCGGGCGAACAACGTCTTCCCCATGCCACTCGACGCCAGCGGGATCGAAGACGTCCTCGTCGGCCGCATCCGCCAAGACATCAGCGACCCGAACTCCTTATCGCTTTTTGTTGCCGGCGACCAGCTGCTGAAGGGTGCCGCTCAAAACGCCGTCCAAATCGCCGAGCGGTATTTCGGACTGGGCTAGGCGACATGGAGTGCGCGGGCCCCGACCGCGCTTTTTTCGTCGCGGACTCTGGCCGCGACTCGGCGAACAGAGTTCGCCGCTGGAAAAGCCCCGCCAGAGCCGGCGCACTCCATAGCCAGCTCAAAGTGTCAAAGACGCCTTCGCGTCACCCAAGAGATAAAAGCTTCCCGTGACGACGACGACCGACGTTCCCAGCCACTCAGCCGCCGACGCAACGTCGGCAAACGACTCGACAGCTCCGAAAATCGGCTTGGCCGCCTCGGCCACCTCACCCGGATCAAGTCTGCGCTCGTTATTGACAGGCACGACCGCGCACTTCCCCGCCGCCTGTGCCAACTCGGCCAGGAAAGGCCCAGGCTCGTGGCCCCGGAGCATGCCGACGACAAAGCCGACCTCTTGACCCGGAAAGACCTGTCGGAGACTCGCGACCAAGGCTTGTGCCGAAGCGGGGTTGTGCGCCCCGTCGAGAACATAAGTGCGGCCACCATGCTGGTGGACTTCAAATCGACCAGGCAACCGAGTCTCCTCCAAACCTCGTGCCGCAGCCATCCGGTCCCGCATGAGCCCCGCTGCTTCGACCGCCGCCCAGGCGACCGCCATATTGTGCGGTTGGACTGACCCCAAAATGCCCGGCTTGAGGCCACCCGCCCGCCCGGCCGGTGTTGTGACAGCCCACGAATCACCGTCTCGCTCGACAACAACATCCCTTCCGACTTTCCAAACGGGAGCCGCCTTCTCCTCTGCGACCACCGACACCGACTCCCAGGCCTCCTCTGGCAAGTCCCCCACCACTACCGGTCGACCTGGCTTGATGATCCCAGCCTTTTCTCGCGCGATCGCCCCCAGGGTGTCGCCGAGAATGTGCATGTGGTCATAACCGATGCTGACGATCACCGAGCAGGCCGGGTCGACGATATTGGTCGCGTCTAGGCGACCACCAAGCCCAACTTCCAGGCCCACGGCCTCACAGCCTGCCTCTTGCCAAGCCAGAAAACCCAAGGCAGTCTTGGCCTCAAACTCTGTCGGCCCGCCGAATGGGGTCTCCACCATCGCGTCGCCCACCTCGACAATGCGCGACATAAGCCGAGCAAACATGTCTTTTTCGATCGAGTCCAGCCCGATTTGCACGCGCTCGCGGAGGTCATAAACATAGGGACTGTAATACGCTCCAGTTACGTATCCCTGAGCGGCCAGCATGTTTTGGACGTAGGCCGTCACCGACCCCTTGCCGTTTGTGCCGGCAACGTGGACGTAATTTGGCGAGCCGCCGTGCGCGACGCCCAGGCGATGGCAAAGCTCCTCCATCCGGTCAAGCTCCAGCCGCCACCCGCGCTCCATCATGGAACTGAGGGCGGCGACCGCTTGCTCGTAGGTCAGTTCAGCTGACAAGCCCCGACTCGCGGATGCGGCGGACGGCCTCGGCGAACCGCTCGCCGTCTTTGTCCCCGGGCAGGGTCAGCGCCATGCGGATGTAGCCCTCGCCCGAAGGCCCGGCTCCACCGCCCGGCACCGTCACGACGCCGGTCTTCTCGATCAGAGCCGCGACAAACTCCGCACTCGTCATGTCATTCCGCGGCACCGGCGCCCAGACGAAGAGAGTGGCCTTCGGCTTGTCGATGTGCCATCCGAGTTCGGCCAGGCCGTCACACAGCAAGTCGCGCCGGCGTTGGTACGTCTTCATCGTCGCGGTGTTGTCGACTGAGTCCAAGGCCACGGCACCAGCTTTGGACACAGCGGCGAACTGCTTGCTGTCGATGTTGCTCTTCAGCTTCTGCAACGTCGCCACCACGTCGGGGTTGCCGATGGCAAAGCCGAGCCGCCAGCCGGTCATGTTGTACATCTTGCTGAGCGAGTGGAACTCCACCGTCACGTCCTTACCGCCCGGTACTTGCAACGCCGTTGGGTTGACGTGGCCGTCAAATGTCACCGTCGCATAAGCCATGTCGTTGACCAAGACGATGTCGTTGTCCCGGCAGAACGCCACTGCGTCCTCATAAAACTCCCGCGTCGCCACGCCGGCGGTCGGGTTCGATGGGTAGCAAACGTAGAACAGCTTAGCCTTCTTCGCCACGTCCGTCGGGATGTCGGCCAAAACCGGCATATAGCCGTTCTCGCGCTTAAGCGGCGTCTCGTAGACCTCGCCGCCGGCCATCAATGTGTTGACTTTGTAAACCGGATAGCCCGGATCAGGCGTGATCGAGTAGTCGCCCGGGTCGATGTACGACCAAGCCAGGTGGGCGAGGCCCTCTTTGCTGCCGATCACCTGGCAGACGTCGTTCGCCGGGTCGAGCTCGACGCCAAACGTCCGTCCATACCACCGGGTCGCCGACTCCAAGAACGGGATGTAGCCCCGGGCGCTCTCATCGTAGCGGTGGGTGCTGGGGTCGTTCGCCGCCTCGCTCAGCGCGTCGATGATCGGCTGCGGCGTCGGCAGGTCGGGGTCGCCGATGCCGAGGTCGATGACGTCCACGCCCCGCGCGATCGCCTCGCGCTTCGCGCGGGCCACTTCCGCAAACAGGTACGGGGGGATCTTGTCGAGCCGCTTGGATGGTGACGCCATAGGCGGGCGATTTTACCGACGGGCCAAGCAAGTGCAGTCGGGGGTCCCTGTTTGACCAAATGGGATCAAAAAATGATTTATCCTTGCATCAAAGAAGTCATGGTCGCCTTCATAGCATCCTGCCTCGTTCTGACTCAGCTCAAAAGTCTCCCCGCACTGCATCCTCGAGGCAAAGACATGGTCGATGCAGCGGGTGCAAAAGTGGTGCTCAAAGGGTGCAATTTGGGCAACTGGTTTGTGATTGAACCTTGGATCATGCACATTGACCAGGGTCCGGGAGCCATCCATGACCAGTACGAACTAGAAGGGGTCTTGTCCAAGAGGTTCGGTGTCGCTGAAAAGAACCGACTAATGGAAGCCTACAGGTCTAACTGGATCACCGAAGCAGATTTCCGGACCATTCGGTCGTTTGGTTTCAATTTGGTCCGCCTTCCCCTCAACTACCGCCAGTTCGAGGACGACGCCAACCCTATGCACCTACGCGCGGACGCCTGGAAATGGGTCGACAAAGCAGTCGATTGGGCCGAGAAGCAAGGGATCTACACGATCTTGGACATGCACGGCGCCCAAGGCGGCCAGACCGAAAACGACCACACGGGCCGGTCTGGCCAAAACAAACTTTGGTCTGTGCCGCAGAACCAGCAAAGGCTCGCTTGGCTCTGGGGCGAGATCGCTAAGCGCTACCGTAACCGGAACGCCGTCGTAGCCTACGACGTCTTCAACGAACCCTGGGGAGGCAGTAAAGCCGACCAGGTCAAAGTATTCACCTACTGCTACGACACCATCCGCAAACAAGACCCCGACAAGCTCATTTTTGCCATGGGCCACTGGGACAACTTCGACCACTACGGCAACCCCAAATCGCATGGATGGAAGAACGTCGGCTTCCAGATGCACTACTACCCGGGCATGTTTGGTAACGGCTCGCCAAACCTCGTCAGCCAAGCCAAACACATCGCCAACCTGAAGGAAGTAGCAGTCAAGGTCGACCAAGTCAACGTCCCGTTCCTCGTCGGCGAAATGAACGTGGTGTTCAACTCTTCAGGCGGGGCCAAGATGATGCGCCGTTACTACGACCTGCACGCCTCGTATGGCTGGATGACGACAGTCTGGACATACAAGGTGCTCAGCAAAGAAGGTGGCTTCGGCGACGCCAGCTGGGGCATGGTCACGAATGTCAAGCCGATGCACGAGCTGAACGTCCACAAAGACTCACTGGCTGAAATCGAAAAGTACATGCTGAGTCTCAGCACCGGGATGGCTCCTTGGGGCGCCTTGCGCGATGCGTTGACAGCCCACCACGTCGACCAACCGCCTCTCCCCGAACTTCCCCTGCCACGCCGGACGGCACCCGCCGACGAGCGCTGGGCTGGGTGGGTTTCGACCGACATCGGCGGTTCCCTCAAAGGCGGCTTGGTCAAGTCGTCGGCGAACGGCTTCGACCTCTACGGCGGCGGAAACGACATTTGGGGGGGCCAGGACGACTTCCGCTTCCTGCACATGAGCACGGCTGGCGACTTTGACATCGAAGTGACCATCGACGATGTCGAAGAGATCGACACCTATACCAAGGCCGGGCTCATGGCGAGAGACGGCCTGGGCAGCGACGCTCCGATGGTCATGCTTTCGACATTTCCCAGCGGCGAGGTACAGCTGGCCTTGCGTAAGACCAAAGGTGGTCAGGCCCAGGGTGTCGCTTCAGGAAGAGTGACGTTTCCTGGGGCGAAGTTCAGGTTGCGCCGGATCGGAAACACTGTCACGGCTTGGGCAGGCAACGGCGCGCAGCCGACCAAGATCGGCGAAGTCGAATGGACGGCACCTTCCCAAGTGGAGGTCGGCGCCGTCGCCCTCAGCCATGCTGCGGACCGTTTGGCCCGCATCTCCTACCGAGACCTAGGGTTCCGAAAAGGCTGATCGACAACTTCACAAAAGTCGCAAGATTGCCTCTCCGTGAATACAGTGTATAGTGATGTAAGGTTACATCAACTGGCCATTCGTAACGGCCAGCACGACGAGGCGGCATGAGCCAACCGAACGGAAACAGCAGGAAAACTTCCTCGACTTTGCGGCAGATCGCCGACGAGGCGGGTGTGTCCATCTCTGCTGTCTCCAAGGTGCTCAACGGCCGCGGCAAGAGCGTCCGTGTCAGCCCCAGCACCGCGCAGCACATCCGCGATGTCGCTATCAAGCTGAACTACGTCCCCAACGTCTTAGCCCAATCGCTCCGCATGTCGCGGACCAAGACCGTCGGGCTGGTGTTCGAGAACTTTGGGTCGATCTCCGACGGCCCGGAGTACTACGTCCACCTGCTCGACGGTGTGGCGAGCGAACTCTTCAAGCGCCACTACCGCCTGATGATCCTGCCCGAGATCGACCGCCAACACCCGCTTGCTTCGGTCGGGGACGGTCGTATGGATGGCGTCATTTGGTGCAAGATGCCGCCCGAACGGGCCACGATCGACCGCCTCCGTTCCAGTCCGATCCCCTTCGTCGCCCTGCACGCCCCACCTCCCGAAGCACCGACCGACACCGTCTTCATCTCGTGCGACAATGCCGGCGGCGCCAGGCTCGCCGTCGACCACCTCGTCGGCCTCGGGCACCGGCGCATGCTCTTCGTCCTAGAGCGACACGAGGAGACGACTCCCGACGCCCAGGCCCGGCTTGGCGGTTTTCTGGAGGCCTGCACCAGCCATGGCATTGACGTCCAGGACGAAGACGTCGTCACCTGGAGCCGGGAGGCCGACGAGTTTGCCCACTGGCACCGCAAACGCGGCGACCAGACAGCGATCTTCGCCTGGAACGAGCGGATCGCCTCGTCCATCCTCCGCCGCGCCGCCGAGGCCAAAGTTTCTGTCCCCAACGACCTCAGCGTCGTGGGGTTCGACAGCACACCGTATTGCGAACTCACGTCACCCCGCCTGACGGCGGTGCGACAACCCATCCGACTCATGGCCGGACAAGCTGCCCATACCTTGCTCGATTTGATCGAGGGGCGGCCGCCCAGCCAATACGACCAGGTGTTCGCCTGCACGCTCGACGTGCGCGACTCGACCGGCAGGCCGCGAGGCGGCAGGCCAAGCCCTCAAAGCTGAGGAATATCCCATGCGCAAAGCATTCACACTCATCGAACTCCTCGTGGTCATCGCGATCATCGCGATCCTCGCGGCCATTCTCTTCCCCGTCTTCGCCCAAGCCAAAGTCGCTGCAAAAAAGACCCAGTCGCTGAGCAACACCAAGCAACTCGGTCTGGCTGTCATGCAGTACCAAAACGACTACGACGACACCTTCCCGATGTCGGAGTACGGTTCTGGCGACAACTACTACAGCTATGCCACGACGGTGTATCCGTACATCAAGAACGGCAAGAACTGGACGAGCGGCACAGGCGTCGTGCAGAACACAGCGGGCGACGGCATCTTCCGCAGCCCAAGCAGCCCGATCCCTCCGGCCAACGTGCCGAACGAAGGCTCATTCACCTATGGTGTGCACATGTCGATCTTCGTCAGCAACTATGACGACGGCAGCGACACCAATGTGAACCCGGGCGTCCCTGCTGGCGTCATCGACGCTCCGGCCGACAAGGTCATCATGATGGAGAAGGGTGCCAACAACCCCGGCGCGGGCTGGAACTACCCGTTCTTCCACGACTGGCAGGCCATGTGGATCGGCCCGATCTGCACCACTCCTGGCGACCCTTCGACCGTGTATCGCGACGGCGTCGAAGCCTACACGCCGGGTAGCGACGTCTACACCCCGTACTTCGACAACGACTGTCCGCAGAACTGGGCCGGTGGTTGGGAGTGCGCGGCGCACGCTCGCTATCGCTACAACCGTGTGGCTCCAATGGTCTTCGCTGACGGCCATGCCAAGGGCATCGGCAAAGGCGCGATCCAGTGGTTCAAAAACATCTGGGTGGACCGACGCAATATCAACCACCACAGCTGGTTCTATGACTATATGAACGGTAGCGGCTGGGGCTTCCCGGGCATCCACTAAGGTGACTCAGGCAGCTTGGCGGTCGGTCCGCCAAGCTGCCACTCCAAAGCCATGAAGACACGACACATCCTCATTGCCGTCATCGGCCTTGCTGCCACCCTAGTCGGTTGCCAGCAAGACACCAACGTCATCACGCCCGAATCTGTGGAGGCCGCCAACAAACACCGGATCGAGGTCATTGACAAAGACCCGAACATGACCCCGGAGCAGCGGCAGAAGATGAAAGAAATGCTACGCCTTGTGCCCAAGCAGGGCGACGACAAGATGAAGCGCTGACGTCAACGACTTTCTCGCGGTAACCACGCCAGACGTGCGGCCGACGAGGACATGACACGCAAGTGTAAAGGACCTTGGTGGCCTGGGCGGTTCCGGGCCACCCTTTTTTTCAGCGCCACGGTCGATGGTCCTAGTCATTTCGATCCAGAGCGAATTGTGCCGTATTATTGTTTCGATGGCAGACGAAATGATAGTGCGAAAACTCAAGAGCCTGGCCGATCCGACCCGGCTTCACATCGTCGAGTTCTTATCCGGCTGTTGTTGCGGCCAGGCTGCGATCCGGGACGACGGCGACGTCGAGAGCCCGACTGCCGGCGAAGTCTGCTGCCACATCACCGGCGCCGACAAGATCAACTCGACGATCTCGCACCATCTACACGACTTGGAGGATTCGGGTCTGGTCCGCCTCGAGAAGCGGGGCAAAGCCACCCTCTGCACCCTCCACACTGAGGGGCTCCTGGCCCTGTCGGCATACCTCGTCGGCCTCACCGACCCCCGGGCGGCAAAGTCCTGCTGCAACGACTGAAAGAAAGAGAACACCCATGTCCAACCAACAACTGACTGATCGATCCGACGTGCGCGAGCTCGTCCGACAAAAGTACGGCGCCGCCGCATTGCGCGTCTTGGGCGAGGCGACCTCCGCCTCCTGCTGCGGCGGTACCTCTGCCGAGGCAGAATGCTGCGGCAAGCCTGCCGTCGAGGGATGCTGCACGAACACCAGCGACCCGATTACGAGTGACCTCTACTCCGATGTCGAAGCGGCCGAGATTCCTGAGTCAGCTTTGCTGGCCTCGTTGGGATGTGGCAACCCGACAGCGCTGGCCGAATTGGCCGAGGGCGAGACGGTGCTCGACCTCGGCTCCGGCGGCGGCATCGACGTCCTGCTCTCCGCACGGCGTGTCGGGCCGACCGGCTTTGCCTATGGCCTCGATATGACCGACGAAATGCTCGCCCTGGCCGAGAAGAACAAATCTGAGGCAGGTGCCAAGAACGTCCAGTTCCTGAAGGGCCACATCGAGGAGATTCCGTTGCCCGACTCTTCCGTCGATGTGATCATCTCGAACTGCGTCATCAACCTTTCGGCGGACAAGGACGCCGTGTTGCGTGAGGCAATGCGGGTGCTCCGGCCCGGAGGGCGGTTCGCTGTGTCCGACGTCGTCGTGGACGGCGAGCTGCCAGAAGGCGTGCGCAGCGATATGGAAGCCTACGTCGGCTGCATCGCCGGGGCGTTGGAGCGGGGCGAATATCTGGACAAGCTGGTGGCGGCAGGGTTTGTCGAAGCCAGCATCGAGCCGACTCGACGGTACCGGTTCTCGGAGCTGGAAGGCTCTTGGGCGCCGAAGGGCGTCGGTGCCCTCTCGGATGAGGAGAAGGCGGCTCTGGACGGCAAGATCTTTGGCGGGTTCATCCGGGCGGTCAAGCCGCGGTGAGCAAGCGGGTCCTGTTCGTCTGCGTGCATAACGCCGGCCGGTCGCAGATGGCCGAGGCGTTCACGAATTCCCTGGCGGCCGAGCGGGGACTGGATGTCGTCGGGTCGTCGGCCGGCACGGTCGGGGGCAAGGCGTTGAACCCGGTCGCCGTGCAGGCGATGTCCGAAATCGGCGTCCCGATGGACGGACAGGCCCCCAAGCTGCTGACTCCGGAGATGGTGGCCGAGAGCGACCTGATCGTCTCGATGGGGTGCGGCGTCGATGCCGAGGCTTGTCCGGTCAAGTTCTTGGTCGCCGAGGACTGGGAGCTCGACGATCCGGCTGGGCAGCCGATCGAGGCGGTCCGGGCGGTCCGGGACGCCATTCGGGAGCGCGTCTCGGCCCTGCTCGACGAGTGGGGTGGCGCGTGAAGAAGCGACTTCTGGCCGAGTTCCTTGGCACCTTTGGGATCGTTTTTGCTCCGGTGGCGCTGTCGGCGACTTCGGCGCTGCCCAGCGGGGCGGGCGGGTTGGTGCCGTCGGCGTTTGTCTCGGGGGCGGCGGTTTTGGCGATGATCGCTGCTTTTGGTCCGGTTTCGGCGGCCCACTTTAACCCGGCGGTGACGCTGGGCTTCGCCGTCGCCGGCCGGTTTGATCGGCGCGAAGTTCTGCCTTATTGGCTGGCCCAGTTTGCCGGTGGGTTGGCGGCGGCGGTGGTCGTCGCCCTGCTCTTCGGCCCCGGGCACGGAACGCATGTGCCGACTGGTTCCATCGCGCAGAACTTTGGCATCGAGGTGCTGATCACCTTCCTCCTGATGCTGGTCATCATGGCGGTGGCCACGGACAAGCGGGTGCCAGGGACGACGCCCCCCGTCGCCATCGGGACGATTGTGGTCGTCGGCGTGCTTGTCGGCGGGCCGCTGACCGGCGGGTCGATGAACCCGGCCCGGTCACTGGGGCCCGACTTGGTCGCCGGAGGCAACGCCTTGCCGGGGCTCTGGCTGTACCTGACTGCGCCTTTGGTCGGCGCCGCTTTGGCAGCCTTGCTCTACGAGGCAGTGCGGGTGGACAAGGATGCCGCCGTCTCCGCGCCTGCTGTCTCCGGATCAGACGGGTAGCTGTTCTCGCCTGCCTGCATGTGATGTGCAGGTCGGCGTCAGCGGTTCCGAGCCGGAACCAACGAAGGAAGAGGCGTCCGGACTCTTCCGCTGCAGATTATCAAATTATCAATTTAACACGTTCCCGATATGTAACATTCGGTTATCGAACGAATAACAATGGGGCCACGGCGTCAGAGATAGTGCGACTCTGATCTCCATATGGGGGAGGCGGCAAAGAGATTTGTCCGTCTCGTGTTGGTCGGTTTCGTTGTGAGCGCTCGGTGGTCGCACTGGTTTCACCAGTGGCACCCATCCGGAGGCAACGACGGTCAGGCCACCCGTCTAGAAATCAGAGTAACTATCTTGAACTTTTGTCATTTCCATAGTCGATTGCAATTAGCTGGCCCTGGATTATGCAGCTATCGAGACGTCGAAATGTGCGGCCATTGCCGGAGTAGAGTACACGAAGGACATTCCCCTTCCAGGCAATATCTATATCAGATTCGCTAATGCGGTCTGCTGTAAATACGATATTCTTGCTAGTGTCGTTCAATCCTGTATCAGTCAAGCAGATGTTGTACGACGTTGGGGTAGTTGCCCCTCCATCTAACGTGAATAACATCGCATCAACATGTAGATTCGTGTTGTGCAATACCTTGATCACTCTCTGATCAGGTCGTGGAATCAGGCTTTCGCAATATGCGGCAAAACAAACAATAGCGACAAGCAAACAAAAGCCGCCGAGGCCCCATCTCATGCCAACGCTTATTCCTCTCATTTGGAGTAGGACGGGTGGCCCGACCCTCTGGTGGGTGGCGAAACCGTTGGATGACAAGTCCGGGCGGGTGCCACTGGTGTAATCAGTGTGAGTGCCGAACGGCTTATTCGTAGCTGCCCATCCATCTTCCGTATCATATTCGGTCCGTGGCTAGGCTGAGGAAGACGCGGGAGACATTCAACACGCCCAGGCACCATCACAGACCGACGTTCTCGAGCGGCGTGGCCCGACCTCAGTCGGACTCTGGATTGACAAAAGTGCACGGGATGACGTTCCGTGCAATCAAAAGCGGTCAGTGTCCGCACTGGTTTCACCAGTGGCACCCATCCGGAGAGTCACTCAACGGTGAGGCCACCCGCCCCCTCCCTCCACGGCATTATTGAGAAGTCGATACATGCATAAGTGATCTTCGTAGTAAGTGGTCAGGGTAAAGGTCACGCCATCAGGGAACTTGACTTGATACTGCCCGCCTCGCGTAGGCAGGTGTTGTATTGACTTGAGATCGGAGCATGTATAAACATGGGTCTTTCCAAATAAGGTCGTGACCTCCAGAGAATCGTCTTCATATAGAATCACTTTACAGTTGCGAAGTGACAGAAGTGTCAGAAGTGTCGGCAGCAGTGACAAGACAAAGAGCCCAGTGAAGCTTAGAATGGTCGCCAGTCCATCTGATAAGGATCTCAGGGTGAGACTCAGCAAAACAAGCGATATCGTCAGAATGAATGCGAATGCAGTGTAAGCTGTCGCCTTTCGATAAGACACCTCGCACTTTACGTCTAGGCACATGTTGTCACATAGACTCCAAGGGACGGGTGGCCCGACTCACTCGTCTCAGGACGGGTGGCCCGACCCTCCGGATGGGTGCCACTGGTGAAACCAGTGCGTCTGCTGAGTGCTTTGAGTTCAACCCACCACCCCCGAGAGGATAGGACGGGTGGCCTTACTGTCGGGCGACTTGTCCGGATGGGTGCCACTGGTGTTAACCAGTGCGTCTGCCGAACGGTCTCTCCGAAGCTGCAACCCCATTCTCTTCATCATAATCGGTCCTTGGCCGAAACGAGGAAGAAGCGGGAGACGTTTAACACGCCGGGCATCATCACGGCCTGACGTTTTCGACTTACCGGCGCCTTCCGTTCTTGGCCGATCCTGAGTTGGCTGACATCGTGGCGGGTGCCCTATTTGCTGCTGGAGAGCGTCTGCGATTCGAGGTGCGAGCCTTTGTCGTGATGCCGGAGCACTGCCACGTCCTTGTGTGGCCTCGGGAAGAAGTCTACGACATGGCGGCGGTGTTGACCAGCATCAAGTCCGAGGCGGCTAAGGCATGCTTCGCCGCCCGGCCAGAACTGCGCGAGGTCTGCCGTGTGCCCCGACGCGGGAGGCCCGACGAGTTTAAGTTCTGGCAACCCGGTGGCGGATACGACCGGAACTACTGGTCTCAACCAGAAAACCGGAAGTTTGTCGATTACATCCACAACAACCCGGTGAGGCGCGGGCTGTGTCTGTATCCAGAGGACTACCGGTGGTCGTCGGTCTTGGCCTATGTAGGCGGGGACTGTCCTTGGCCAGTGGATTTGAGTCCGGCGTGATGGGTTTGTGGTTACGGTGGGAGCGCTCGGTAGACGCACTGGTTTCACCAGTGGCACCCCTCAGGAATCACTGAAGGTCGGGCCAACCGACCAATCCGAAGTGTCCGATAAATAGGCTCTTCCGGAGTTCCGGAGAACCGGGGTGCACGGACATCACCCCGGCCACACGGAGG
>JAFDWT010000002.1:0-4422 GCA_018268335.1 Armatimonadota bacterium
GACCCTTGCGGGCGCCGTGCGTGGTCACGAAGAACTCGAGCATCGAGAGGCCCTTTTGGAACGAGTTCTTGACTGGGAGCTCGTAGATGACCTCGTTGAACTGGTTGAACATGAGGCCGCGCATACCAGACAGCTGGGCGAGCTGCTTGATCGAGCCGCGCGCGCCGCTGACGGTGATGATCGAGAGCGGGTTCTCCTGCTCCATGCTGTCGACGATGGCGTTACCGATCTGGTCGTACGTTTCCGTCCAGAGGCGGGTCAGGTTCTCCTGCATCTCGCGGAACGAGGTGAGGCCGCGGCGGTAATTCTCCAGGATCTTGTTGGCCCTGGTGTCAGCGTCGCCGAGCATCTCTTCGCGCCGCTTGGGTGGGTCCATGTCGGTCAACGCGATGCTGATGCCGTACTTGGTGGCCCATTGGAACCCAAGAGCCTTCATGTCGTCCAGCAAACGGATCGTTCCCTCCGTGCCGACCAGGCGGTGGCACTCGATGATCGTGTTGGCGATCGCCTTCTTGGTCAGTTCGACCTGGAGGTACTTCTCATTGAACCGCATCGGGTGCGGCAGGATCTCGTTGAACAGCAAGCGGCCCGGCGTGGTCGTCACGACCATCGTCTCGTAGTCCATCTCCAGCGGTTCGAGAGTCTTGACCTCCTCTTCGAACTCGTTGGTCGTGGTCACGAACCGGTACTCGACGCCGGTCTGCGGGTCGCGGAAGTCGATCTCGGTGTCTGGCCGGAAGATCGGGCGGCGGAGACGCACGTTCACAAGCTCGTTCAGGTCGGGCTTGTTCTCGCCGGTCGGCGAGTTGAAGTGGTACATCACGTCGTCCATGCTGTTGTAGACATAGGGCGCCGGGTTCTTCTCCGGGTCCTCTTGGTGCAGCTTGGTCTTCTCCAGCAGCCGGTTCTGCAACCGGCGGTTGGTGAAGGTCAGCGCGTAGCAGCCAAGAACGATGTCCTGGATCGGCGAGGTGACCGGCTTGCCGTCGGCCGGCGAGAAGAGGTTCTGCGTCGAGAGCATCAGGACGCGCGCTTCCGACTGGGCTTGGATGCTCAGCGGAACGTGCACGGCCATCTGGTCGCCGTCGAAGTCAGCGTTATAGGCGTGGCAGACCAGCGGGTGAAGCTGGATGGCCTTGCCTTCGACCAAGATCGGCTCGAACGCCTGGATACCAAGGCGGTGCAGCGTCGGAGCGCGGTTCAGCAGAACCGGATGCTCCTTGATGACGTCTTCCAGGCCGTCCCAGACCGCCGGGTGCATCCGCTCGATCATCCGCTTAGCGGTCTTGATGTTCTGCGTGATCTTGCGCTCGACCAGCACCTTCATGACGAACGGCTTGAAGAGCTCGAGCGCCATTTCTTTCGGCAAGCCGCACTGGTGCAGCTTCANNTTGCGGAACCGGCCTTCCTTACCCTTAAGCATGTCGCTCAAGGACTTCAGCGGGCGCTGGTTGCTGCCAACGACCGGGCGGCTGCGGCGACCGTTGTCGATCAGGGCGTCCACTGACTCTTGGAGGAGCCGCTTTTCGTGGTTGATGATCGACTCCGGCGCTTGGATCTCGATGATCTTCTTGAGCCGGTTGTTGCGGTTGATGATGCGGCGATAAAGGTCGTTGAGGTCGGAGGTCGCAAAGCGGCCACCGTCCAGCTGGACCATCGGGCGCAGCTCGGGGCTGATGACCGGGACGACCTCGAGCACCATCCACTCCGGCCGACTCTTGGAGCCGATGAGGGCTTCGGTCAGCTCCAGGCGCTTGATGGCGCGGGCGCGGCGCTGGCTCGTGGTCTCGACGATCTCGCGGCGTAGCTCGCGGGCCATGCGCTCCAGATCGACGCGGCGGAGGAGCTCCTTGGCGGCGTCGGCGCCGATGTTGGCGCGGACCAGCTCGCCGAGGTCCTTCTTCATGCGTCGGCCGACGGCGTCCAGCATCTTGCTGACCGCGCGCCACTTGTCCTCGTCGATGAGCTGGTTCAGTTCCAGCTTGCCGAGCAGCTCGGCGGCGACGTCCAGGTCGCGGACGCGCTCATCGGCGTCGCGGTACTCGGCACGGATGCGGTCGTAGTTCGCCTTCATCCGCTCGCGGACATAACCCTCGTCGAAGTATTCGTCGGGGTTGTTGACCATCTCGGTCGCGAGCCGGTTCAAGCTCTCGACCTCGAGGTCCTTCATCTGCTTTTGGATGAATAGCTTCTCGTTCTCGACGTGGCTCAGGATCGTCGGCAACAGCTCCGCGATCTTCTCACTGTCCAGGTCGATGATGATGAAGCTGGCGAAATAGATGACCTTCTCCAGCTGTCGCGGGCTGATGTCCAGGATCAGCGAGAGCGGGCTCGGAACGCCCTTGAGGTACCAAATGTGGCAGACCGGCGCAGCGAGCTCAATGTGCCCCATGCGCTCGCGGCGGACCTTGCTGCGCGTCACCTCGACGCCGCAGCGCTCGCAGATGATGCCCTTGTACTTGATCTTCTTATAGCGTCCGCAGGCGCACTCATAATCCTTGGTCGGTCCAAAGATGCGCTCGCAGAACAAGCCGTCACGCTCGGGGCGGAACGTGCGGTAGTTGATCGTCTCCGGCTTCTTGACTTCGCCGTGCGACCAACTGCGGATATCCTCGGGGCTGGCGACGCCGATACGGATTTTGTCAAAGAGGTTGGAATCTGCCATGTCGTTCGTTAATGTCTGTTGTCGTATCGTCTTGGGGCGACCTGGCACTTGTCGGTGTCAGGCCGCCCGCCATTCCAAGTTGTTTAGTTGAAGAAGCCTACGCTTCGGGCCAAGCGGACGTCGTCTCCGCCGGTCAGTTCGTCCAAGTCCTTCAGCGAGAGTTCCTTGTTGGTCTTGTCTTCCACCGCGACCTTCAAGCAGAGCGAACGCAGTTCGTTCACCAAGATCTTAAAGGACTCGGGGATACCAGGCTCCTGGATCGTCTCGCCCTTCACGATCGACTCATAAGCCTTGACGCGTCCCATGACGTCGTCCGACTTAATCGTGAGCAACTCTTGCAGCGTGTAGGCGGCGCCATAGGCTTCGAGGGCCCAGACCTCCATCTCACCGAAGCGCTGGCCACCGAATTGCGCCTTACCACCGAGCGGCTGCTGGGTGACGAGCGAGTACGGGCCAATGGAGCGCGCGTGGATCTTTTCGTCTGCCAAGTGCTCCAGCTTCAGCATGTAGATCGTGCCGACGGTGATCGGGTTGGGCAGTTCGTCGCCAGTCAGGCCGTCGCGCACGATGCTCTTGCAACTGTGCGGGTCCAGGCCGGCGCGCTTGAAGACGTTGCGCTCCACGTTCTCAATGATCGACTTGTAGACAATGTCGGCCGCCTTGAACGCCGGGCCGGTCGGTCGGACCTCCTCAGGCTCGAAGTTCTCGGCGTCCACCTGCATCAGCTCTTCCATCGACCTGGTCGAGGGGGCGGCCACAATGCGGCTCACCCGCTCCAGGTTGTCCTGGTCCAGGGTGCGCAGCTTCGTCTCCAGGGTGTCGAACATCTGCTGCAGCGTCATGTCCGGCGCGATCTTCAGGTTCAACTGGAGCTCGCTGTTGACATAAGCCTGCAGGGCGCGGGCCCGCAGCGTCTCGGCCAAACGCTGGACTTCGTCGAGGATCTCACGCTCAGTGGCCCCTTCAAAGGCCGGGCAGACGTAGCGCACACCGAGGTGCTTGCCGACGTAGCCCAGGTGGGTCTCCAAGATCTGGCCGATGTTCATACGGCTCGGAACACCGAGCGGGTTGAGGATGATGTCGACCGGCGTGCCGTCCATCAGCATCGGCATGTCCTCGACCGGCAGGATCCGGCTGATGACACCCTTGTTGCCGTGGCGTCCGGCCATTTTGTCGCCGACCATGATCTTGCGCTTCTGGGCGACATAGACCTGGACGGTCATGTTGGTGCCGGCCGGCAGTTCGTCACCAGGGATCTGCAGGAGAGGCTCTTCAGTGCGGTCGCAGATCAGGCGGTCGCGCTTCTTCGACTCCTTATAGATGTGGTTGATCGACGGGCTGAGATACTTGAACCGGCTGAAGACCTTGACGTCGATGACGGTGCCTTTCTCGCCGTGCGGCAAGGTGAGCGAAACGTCGCGGGTCTCCTCGGCCTTCTTTCCAAAGATAGCGATGATCAGCCGTTCCTCGGCGGTCATCTCGGTCTGGCCCTTCGGAGCGACCTTTCCGACCAGGATGTCCTCGGGCCGCACTTCGGCGCCGACCCGGACAATGCCGTTCTCGTCGAGGTCCTTCAGGGCCTCTTCGCCGACGTTCGGGATGTCCCGGGTGATTTCTTCCGGCCCCAGCTTGGTGTCAACAGCCTCCGACTCGTGCCGCTCGATATGGATCGAGGTGAACACGTCGTCCTTGACCAGCCGCTCGCTAAGCAAGATGGCGTCTTCGTAGTTGTAGCCGCCCCACGGCAAGAACGCGAC
>JAFDWT010000002.1:4513-4782 GCA_018268335.1 Armatimonadota bacterium
CAGGTCGACTTGTTGCTCTGGAACATATGGAGCAACGTGTAATGGTCGTCGGTGCCGTCGTCGGCGGTGACTACGATCTTCTCAGAGGTCACCGTCTTCACGATGCCGTCGCGGCGGGCGACGACAGCGGCCCCGCTGTCGACGGCGGCCCTGTCTTCGTGGCCCGTGCCGACAACCGGCGCGTCGGACCTCAAGCACGGAACGGCCTGCCGCTGCATGTTCGCGCCCATCAGAGCGCGGTTGGCGTCGTCGTTCTCCAGGAACGGAAT
>JAFDWT010000030.1 GCA_018268335.1 Armatimonadota bacterium
TCGCGCCAATTCAGCTTGACCGAACCGTCGGGCTTCTGCTCCACGCCAGTCAGGCCGTAGGGCATGGTGTACATGTAGAGCGCCCACTGGGCGCCGACGGTGAAGTTGAAGTAGGTGCGGTAACCAGCCCCTTCCAGCTGGCGGATAGTGGTTTCCAGCTCGCTCCATGTCTTCGGGACACCGAGCCCTTGCTTGGCGAAGATGTCCTTGCGGTAGACGATGACCACGGTGCTCAGGTCGGCGGGGACGCCGTAGAGGCTGTCGCCGACGGTGAAGATCGGCAGAATCTGCGGGTTGAAGCGCTGCTCCAACTCGCGGCACTCGGCGGGGAACTCCTTGCGTAGGTCGACCAAGCCGCCGACGGTGCCGTAGTCAAAGGGGCCACCGAGGTTGGTCGCCCCGACGTCGGGCGGCAGGCCCGCCGCCATGGCGGTGAAGTATTTGCTCAGGAAGTTGCCCCAAGCCAAGGGTGTGACTTCAACCGTCACGCCCGTCCGCTTGCCATACTCGGCGGCCAGCCGCTTGTACATCGTCGCGTCGTCGGCGCTGCCGACGACCGCCCAGAAACGAACAGTCGTCGCCGGCAACACGGCGGCGACCAACAAGGCGACCAGGCAGGCAAGCGACCTCGTCATCGCTTGCTAACAGTCTAGCCTTAGACCCACATGCTACGGCACAGTTAATGCGGTGAAGACGATACGCTTGTAGTCGTCGGTCTCATAAAGGCAGCCGACATGCCCGCCGGAAAGTGGTGCCAGCACAGAGTAAGCGAACCCCTTGGGCTCGATCAGGCGCTTCTCGGGCCAAGTCTTGCCGCCATCGCGGCTGGTCCAAAGTGTCCCTCGGCTCCGATCGGTTGCGTCTGGTCCTGAATACAGAAGCACGCCTTGGTCTTGTGCGGCCTCCACCCTCAGGACGCTGCCCATGCAGCTCGGGTCAGTCAGCTCCGGCACGTCGCGCACCGGGCTCCATGTCTCGCCGCCATCGTTGCTCACCGAAGCCTTGCGGCAGGCCGCACCAGCCCAGTGACGGGCGAGCATCAGCACAGAACCGTCGTCTAATTCCACGCACTGCACTTCGTTCACTTGGCTCGTCGTTTTGCCCGCCGCAGTGACCATGGCACCAGGAACATTGGAGCCGTTCTGCCACCGGCGTCCACCGTCGTCACTATAGGCGACATACACCTGCCATTTGTAAAACGGCCCCTCGTTGAACGGGATGATCATCCGCCCCTTGTGCCTGCCTTTGGTCAGCTGGATCCCCACACCTGGTCCGCTAGCGATCGTTGTCGCTAGGGTCGGCCTCTTGACCTGTGCCGTGATGTCGCGGGGTTTGGACCAAGTCTTGCCGTTGTCGCCGCTGGTCATCAGCCAACTGGTGACAACGTCGGGCCCGCTGGTCCCCGGCTTGAGCTTGCCGTCCGCTTCCTTTAACCCTGCCGGATAGCGCTGGAACATCAAGACCAGCCTCCCCGAAGTACTGTCCTGGACGGCGCAAGGATTATTCAGGGCAGCGTCATCCATGCCCGCCAAGACAACCAGCTTGGACCACGTCTTGCCGTCGTCGCCGCTGGAGCGAAAGACGATCTTGTTCTTCTCCTGGTCGCTGCCCGTCCCACCCCG
Organism: Armatimonadota bacterium; assembly: GCA_018268335.1. Lineage (GTDB taxonomy): Bacteria > Armatimonadota > Fimbriimonadia > Fimbriimonadales > Fimbriimonadaceae > JAHBTB01. The sequence continues at coordinate 1,623 of JAFDWT010000030.1, forward strand.
CCCCTCGGCGAACGCGAGCAGTGTCCCCTGTTTCGTCTGCAGGAGGCTGGGAATCCTGATCTGAGCAAATCCACCGTCACCCGAGGCAAACACAGTGGTCGTCGCGGTAGGCTGAACCGTGGACAAGACCAAGAGCGCGGGAACCATAGTGCCAGTTTGTCCAATAGCAGTGGACAGCGGCCTATGTTTTGTTTGGATATGCGTTCGATGTTCGACATGAGTGAAGGCGGCGGATTGCCGGTTGCAGGCGGCACAAATCGAGGCCTTGGCCGCGAACTGACTTCGCTCGAGCACTCCGTGCTCGGCGTCCTGCTGAAGCTCCAACCCTGTCGCGCCCATGCGGTGGTGCTGGAACTGGCCGCTTCGCAGACCATGGCCTACCGCAGCAAGGCTGGCTCCATTTATCCCCTGATGAACCGCCTGGCCGAAGCCGGGCTGTTGGCTTACGAAGGCCGTAAGTACCGGCTGTCCGAGACGGGCCTCGACGCCCTGCGCGAGTGGGTGCGTGCTCCGATTCCGACCACGGACATCTGCACGAGTCTGGACCTCATCCGGTCGAGAGCCTATTTCTTGGACATCCTCTCCAAGGCTGACGTCTTCGCCTTCATTGACAGCGCCGAAACGCAGCTCGTGGCCCTCCTGAAGTCACTGGAAGCAAGGGTGCATGAGCACGTCGATTCCGGTGACCGGTTCGGCCAATTGGCCTTCGACGGAGCGCTCCGCGAGACCCAAGCGAGGATCGACTGGATCCGTGCGGTGCGCGAAGAGCTGTCGCGCGACTATCCGACCCCAAAGTTCAAATGACCAGATGCGGTTCGCCCACACGAACATAATCGCCCGCGACTGGCGCACACTGGCCGACTTTTACATCCGCAACTTTGGGTGCGAGGTTGTACCTCCGGAGAGGGATTACACAGGCCAGGATCTTGACCGAGGAACCGGTCTTACCGGGGCGCAATTGTCGGGAGTGCATCTACGCCTTCCTGGCCATGGCCCAGACGGGCCGACGCTCGAAATCTACTCCTATGCCGACCCGGTGGTGCCGGAATCCAAAGCGGTCAATCAGCTCGGCTATGGGCATGTGGCCTTTGAAGTCGAAAACGTCCATACCCTGCGAACGCATCTCCTGACCGACGGTTGCGGACCGGTCGGCGAAGTGGTGACACTCAGAACTGCAGACGGCCGTAACGTCACCTGGTGCTACGTCACCGATCCCGAAGGCAACGCGGTGGAACTCCAATCCTGGAGCTGATGGCCCTCCCCAGCCAGGGTCGCAGGCTGGGGAGAACAATGACCGCCTTAGCGGCGATAACCGACAACTGAAAGTGCTGTCTCGATCTGCTTGAGCGCCTCGTCGATCTCCTGGACCGCCTTCACGCGGTGTCCGCCGTAGTCGTGCTCGGCGCCTTGCAACTGCTTCTTAGCGCCGACCAGGATTTCTCCCGCCTGCACCAGCATCCGGTTGCTGCGGGCCACCTGCTCCTTCGAGTGCTTGGCCGGGTCGTCGTTGTCGTTTTGGGCAGCCTGCGCGCCCGCGCCGCGACCCTCATGGTTGCGGTCGAACCTCAGGCCAAGGGCAATCTCCTTGTCGGCGTCTTTGGTCTCCTGGATAGCGGCGACACGATGGCCTTGGTAAATCGGCAGAGCGTGCCCAAGGAGGTCTCGCGCCCGCGCCACTTCTTTGGCAGCCTTGCGCAGGACCATATCGCTGGCGTCACCGCGACGGGTTTGGTTGGTCTGCTTCGGTTGTAGATTGGCAGATCGACCAGGGCGGCCCTGCTGGGCGACAGCGGAACTGGCCAGAACCAGGCATGCGGCGACGATGGTGAGGTTTTTCATAGTCTCGGACCTTTCTCCTTGATGCCCGGCTTCTGTGGCCAGGCTTGGTGCAAAGGGACGGTGTCGAGACGCCGCAGTTCAGCGTCTTGAGGTCAAGACAGGTTCTCGACCTCAAGATCAGGCACGTTGGCGGGGGCCGTTCACCGGGCCAAGGCTTGGGCTGCCCTGATCTTGGCTATCGCCTCGTCAATCGCCTTCACGGCCGCCTTGCGATGGCCGTCAAACTCGTTCTTGTCCTTCTTCAACACGAGCTGCACATGTTCCAAAATTTCTGCCGCCCGAGTCAGTGCACCGTTGCTCTGCTTGACTTGCTTAGCCGAATACTTGCTCGCAGATTCGTTGTCGGCTTGCTTGTCCTGGCCGACCGCCGTGGGCTTGTCTGCCGATTTCAGGCCAAGAAGAATCTCCTTCTCGGCGACAGCGCAAAGGCGCATAGCCGCAACGCGGTTGCCGCCGTAAATCGGCAGCGCCCGCCCGAGGATGATATAGGCGTTGGGAACCTGCTTGGAAGCGTTGATCATCCCTGCCGCCGGATTTGGCCCCCGCCGCTGACCCTGCCGGGGTGGCGGAGTGCCAGCACCAGGCTTCTGACCAGGCTTCGGCTGCTGGGCGACGGCGACATAGGCCAGCAATGAAGCCACCATGACCATCCCGACTGTGGCTGCGATCTTCTTCATAGACGTGAGCTTATTGTGCCCGTTTTCCCATCGACGGTGCCCAAGGCGCCGCTGCCGCGTAGAATGGGGCCCATGATTGGTCTCGCGGCATTTGCCATCGCCGTCGGCACAGAGTCTCCTTCGATCGGCGGACGACTACCCGCTGTCCCGCTGGTTGCCCACGATCCCTACTTCAGCATCTGGTCGGAGACCGATGAACTGGCCGCAGACTGGCCCCGCCACTGGACCGGCGCGATCCACGCCCTACAAAGCATGGTCCGCGTTGACGGCCGCACCTACCGCCTGATGGGCGCCGCCCCGTCAGCGATGCCGACCCTGAAGCAGATCGACCGCCAGGTGACGGCCACGGCGACCAAATTCCTGTTCCGTGGCTCGGGCATTGAAGTGAAGTTGGAGTTCTTGTCTCCCGTCCATCCGGGAGACCTGGCTCGCCTGACCCGCCCAGTCACCTACGTCCGCTACGCCGTCCGCATGATGGACGGCACCAAGCGTCCGGTGAAGCTGTACCTCGACGCGACCTCCGAACTGGCCGTCGATCGGCCGAACCAGCAGGTCGTCGGCGAGAAGTACGCCGTCGACGGCATGGTCGCGACGCGAGTCGGCACCAAAGACCAGAAGATCCTGGCCCGCAAGGGTGACGACCTGCGCATCGACTGGGGCCACCTCTACCTGGCCGCCAAGCAGTCGCCGCGCGTCAGCGCCGCCGTCGTCCCGGGAGACCAAGCCCGCGCCGAATTCGACCGCGGCCAGACGCCGCGGTCCATGGCGGCCAGCGAGTTCCCCCGCGACGTCCAAGACGGCTGGCCCTCGTTGTCCCTCGTGGCCGACCTGGGTACCGTCGGGCAGAGCACCAAGAACTGGACCGCCTACATCGCCTACGACGACGTGGAGTCGATCAACTTCCTCGGCGACCACCAGAAAGCGGTTTGGCGGCACAAAGAGGACATCAACAGCGCCCTGCGGAAGGCCATGGTCGAGGAGACCAAGCTCGCCAAAGAGGCTCAGAAGTTCGATGCCAAGCTGGCTCAAGAGTGCGCCGATCGAGGTGGGGAAGAGCTCAAGACGCTTGGCGTGATGGCCTACCGCCAGTGCTTGGCCGCCAGCAAGGTGACACTCGACAAGCAGGGCCGGCCGATGCTGTATCCCAAGGAGAACTTCAGCAACGGCTGTATCGGCACTGTGGACGTCATCTACCCGATGGCCCCGCAACTCCTCGCCTTCCAACCGGAGTTGTGCCGAGCCATGCTGCTGCCGGTGCTGGAATATGCCGCCACCGACCGCTGGAAGTTCCCGTTCGCACCCCACGACCTCGGCACCTACCCTCTCGCTACCGGCCAAGTGTATGGCGGCGGTGAAAGGACGGAAGAAAACCAGATGCCTGTCGAAGAGAGCGCCAACATGATCTTGCTCTGTGCCGCACTCGCCAAGGCCGAGAAGTCGCCGTCGCTCGCCAAGGAGTTCTGGCCCCAGCTCAGCAAGTGGGCTGCCTACCTGGAAGAGAAGGGCCTCGATCCCGAAAACCAACTCTGCACCGACGACTTCGCCGGTCATCTGGCCCACAACATCAACCTCTCGGCCAAGGCGATCGTCGCCCTGGGCGCGTACGCCCAGCTTGCCGATGCGCAAGGCCATGCCGACGAAGCAGCCAAGTACGCCAGAGTTGCCAAGGAATATGCGGCCAAATGGATGGAAATGGCGGTCGACGGCGCGGGCACTAAGTTGACCTTCGACAAGTCCGGCACGTGGAGCCAAAAGTACAACATCGCCTGGGACGACATCCTCGGCCTCGGTCTGTTTCCAGCCAGCCTCAAGACCAGCGAGATGGCGCTGTACAAGTCCAAGCTGAACAAGTACGGCCTGCCCCTGGACAGCCGCAAGGACTACACCAAGCTCGACTGGGTGGTCTGGACGTCGTCGCTGACCGGCAAGAAAGAGGACGTGGTCGACCTCTGTAAACCAATGGTCAAGTTCCTCCGCGAAACCCCCAGCCGCGTGCCGATGACCGACTGGTACGACACCAAGTCTGGCCGCATGGTCGGCTTCCAAGCTCGGTCAGTAGTCGGCGGTGTCTTCATGCCATTGCTACGAGGGCGGTGGTGAGTCCGCAGCCGATATTCGGCGCAAACTGCACTGTTTTGGCAGTTTTTGGCGTAAGATTGGACTGCTGAAGGCGTTCAGCAATGGCGCGAAGAACGACTATTGACGATGTGGCCCGTTTAGCGGGCGTCGGTAAGGTGACCGTGAGCTATGTGCTGAACGGACGCGCCGACCAGGCGAGGATCAGCTCGGAGACTGCCGAGCGGGTCCTCGCCGCAGCGCGTGAACTGGACTACCGCCCGAACGGTCTTGCGCGTGCTCTCAGTCGACAGCGGACCGACACGGTCGCCGTCGTCTTCCAATACGCTGACTACTTCAGCGCCTCCTCGTCGTTCATCAACGAAGTCATGCGTGGCGTCTGCGACGGATGTGTCGAGGAAGGCTTGGACGTGCTTCTGCACACCAAACCGGCGCTGGACCCTGCCGCTGAAGCCGACGCTCTGACCGACGGGCGGGTCGACGGCGTCCTCATGCTCCGCGACGCCGACGATCCGACGCTGTCCGCCGTCTTGGCCCGTCGGTTCCCGACAGTTCTGTTCTTTAGTCGATCTGCCCATCCAGGAGTGCCGTTCGTCGACTGCGACAACTTTGCCGGGGGCCGACTTGCCACCGACCATTTGATTGGGCTAGGCCACCGGAAAATCGCCTTCTTGCATGGGTCGGTCAACAGCGTGGACTCGGCTGAGCGAGGTGCTGGTTATCGCCACTCGCTCCAGGCACACGGTATTGAGTTCGACAGCCGCCATGTCCTCAACTTTGCCTCCGCCACCGACGACCCCCGACCGTTCATCGAATTGATGACGGGCCCGGACAGGCCGACTGGATTGTTCGTCTGGTCGGACGACGTCGCCTTTGCTTGCTTGCGCATCCTGAGCGAGCTGAACCTAGACGTGCCCGACGATGTCAGTATCGTCGGTTTCGACAGCTCGCCCGCTTGCGAGCGGGTGACACCAGCGTTGACCAGCGTCAACCAGCCCGTCGCCGCTATGGCCCGGGCGGCGACCAAGTTGCTCGCCCAGAAGTTGCGTGGACCGGTCGATGACTCTGCCCAGCAAATCGTGTTTCCGCTAGAGCTCGACGTACGGGCCTCCACCAGAGCGCCGCACCCCAAGGCGGCCAAGTTGACAAACCTATGACGACAGCGTTCATCGCGGTAGTGGCCGCCCTCTCGAACCAACAACCCCTGCAAGGCCAAGCCCTATTGGACGACCTGTCCCGCAGAGCAGTCAAGTTTTTTTGGGAGACGCCCAACCCTCGCACCCACTTCTCCCTCGACCGGGCGCCCAACTTCGACGACTCGGCAACCAGCAACGGGGAAGTCAGCAGCATCGCTTCGACTGGCTACGCCCTGGCCGCCTGCGCCGTTGGTGCCAAGCATGGCTGGATCCGCAAAGATGAGGCTCTCGAAAGGGCGCGGGACACCTTACGGCAGGTGTATGCCAAGTCACAGCACGCGCACGGTTGGTTCTATCACTTCATCGACTGGCAAACCGGTAAGCGCGTCTGGAATAGCGAAGCCAGCACGATCGACACGTCCCTGTTCTTGAACGGTGCCCTGGTCGCCCAGACGTACTTCAAGGACAAGGAATTCGACGCCCTGTTCAAGAAAATCACCGACCGAATCGACTGGAAGTGGATGCTCACCGACGGCGGCGCCAAGCCTGATTCGGTGCACTTCACCATGGGCTGGCGGCCCGAAGACGGGTTCATCAACGCCCGATGGGACAGCTTCAACGAGCTGATGCACCTCCAACTCATCGCCTACACCCTCTGGCCCGAGATGCCGGTCAAGAGCTGGGACACCTGGAAGCGGCCGGTCGTCGAATACGCAGGCTACAAACTGCTGGCCGGTGGCCCACTCTTCCTCCACCAGATGGCGCAGGGCTTCTACGATTTCGCCGGTCGGCGCGACCGGCTCGGCTTCGACTATTGGGTCGACAGCCGCAACGCGACCCTGGCCCAGATCGCCTTCTGCAAAGCCAACCCGGGCAAATTCGTCGGCTACTCCGACAAGGTCTGGGGCCTGTCGGCCTGCGACAACCCCGACGGCTACAACGCCAACGGCGCCCCCGTCTGGGTGACCGACAACGGCACCCTGGCCCCCGCCTGTGCCACCGCCAGCGTCCTTTTCACTCCAAAGGAGAGCCTCGAGGCCACCGAGGCTATCGTCAAGCAATATCCCAAGACATACGGGATCTACGGCTTCACCACTGGTTTCAATCCGTCGCGCAAATGGCAGTCGCCCGACGTGATAGGCATCGACATCGGGCAAATGATGCTGAACATCGAAAACGCGAAAGACGGCACGTTCCATAAGGCCGTCATGTCCGACCCGCGTGTCCAGGCTGCATTCGCAAAAATCGGTCTGAACAAGACCAGCGAGGGGCCGTTGGAGCAGCGCGTCCTTAAAAAGTAACGCGGTCAGACTAGGGTTACCGCAATCTGACGGAACGCCTCGGCGGTGTGTCGGACTCCGTCGTCGTCAATGTCCTTGTGAAACACCAGCCTCAACCGATTGGCGCCGACAGGGAAGCACATGACCCCGGCCACAGCCAGGGCTTGTTGCCACTGGTCGGCGGCGACGACCGTGTCCACCATCAGGATGTTCGTCGCCGGGTCATGCGGCGAGAGGCCGGGCATGCTAGTCAAAGCCGAAGCCAGCGCCCGCGCCCTGGCGTGGTCGTCGGCCAGCCGGTCCACCATCGTCCGTAGCGAGACCAATCCGCAAGCGGCCAGAATCCCTGCCTGCCGCATCCCGCCACCCAGCCGCTTGCGCCACTGGCGAGCCCGTCCGATGAAGTCGGCTGGCCCACAGAGCACCGAACCAACCGGCGAGGCAAGCCCTTTGCTGAGGCAGATGCTCACCGAGTCGACCAGGGCCGTAATCTCCCGCACATCCACTCCCAGCGCGACCGAGGCGTTGAACACCCGCGCTCCGTCCAAGTGGACGCGCAGGCCGTGCTGGTCGGCAAAGGCCCGATACGCAAGGTGGTCAGCGACAGAAAGCACCGAGCCGCCGCCGCGGTTGTGGGTGTTTTCCAGGCAGAGTAGCGTCGTGCCCGGCGTGTGGATGTCGCCGCGCAGCCGCTTCTTCTCCAGATCCTCGATGGACATCCGCCCACCCTCCGAAGGCACACCGCGCAACACCACCCCAGACAACACGGCCGGTGCGCCGCACTCGTAATAGAGCACATGGGCCTCGTCCTCGATCAAGACGCTGTCTCCAGGCTTAGTCCACGAGGCTAGGCCGATCTGGTTGCCCATGGTGCCGCTGGGGACGAACACTGCCGCCTCCATCCCGGTCATCTCGGCGGCCAGGGCCTCCAGTTCGGTCACCGTCGGGTCGTCGCCGAGCACGTCGTCGCCTAGTGGGGCCGAGGCGATCGCCGCCATCATCTCCGGCGTCGGCCGCGTCACCGTGTCGCTGCGGAGATCGACCGTCACAGGCCCCTCACAAACGCGGCGCAGCCACGACGGATTTCTTCCCAGGCCGTGAAAGTGTAGGAATGGCCCTCGCCCGTCATTTCGTGATAATCCACTGCGGCACCGGCTTCCCGCAAGGCCGCCGCCAATGCCCGAGACTGCTCGACCGGCACGATCTCGTCGTCGTCGCCGTGGTAGACCAAGAACGGCGGCGCCTGAGAATCCACATAAGCGAGCGGGCTAGCCTTGGCGAATTGCTCCGACAATTCGCCATAGGAGCCGCCCATAAACTGCTCGACAAACGACATCGCGATCGGCAGAGACCGAGTGTCCGGCTCACGGAGGTCGCTGATGCCCGAGATGCACACGACAGCGTCGGCTCTTTCCGCCGGCTCGCCGGTGCCAAGGTCGGTCGGACAAAGGCCCGCCATCGCCGCCAGATGACCACCCGCACTGTTGCCCATGGCGACGATCTTCGTGGGGTCGACTCCCAACTCCGCGTGGTGTCGGCGGGCATGGCGCACAAAAGCCTGGACATCGGCGACAGCGGCGGGGAAGGGGTGCAAGGGCGCGAGCCGATAGCTGACACAAGCCGAAGCAAAACCCAGCTGCGCGGCCCAGACCGCCTCGTCGGCATACATCGTGCGGTCGCCGCTGATCCAGCCGCCGCCGTGGATGAACACCAGGAGCGGGGCCGGAGTGGCCGACTCGGGCCGGACGAAGTCGAACACCAGGTCGGGCCGCCCGTCACAGGCGAGTTGTTCGCGAACAGCGGTCACGGGCGTGGTTCTACCTGTTCTGGGGCCCTGGACGGGCAGGCCCCGAGGGGTATCCTCGGCCCGACCGGGCGTAGCTCAGTGGATAGAGNNCGGAACTGGGTGTCGGGGGTTCGAGTCCCTCCGCCCGGGCCATTTCCTCTTTGGCCCGCACTCAATGTTGGTCGTACTCTGAATAGGAGGACCAGGGACCTGGATCAAGTGCTGGTTGACTTCTAACCAGGAGGAACAATGGCACACATCCTTCTCGTTTACGCGACCACCGACGGCCACACGGGCAAAGTCGCAGAGTTCGTGGCCGACACTTTCCGCAAGACTGGCCACATCGCGACACTCGCCGACGCGGCGGCCATGATGACCGGGGTCGACGTCGCCTCGTTCGACGCTTGCATCCTGCTGGGCTCCGTCCACCAGGGCCACCACCAAAAGTCGCTGGTGCACTTCGTGCAAAGGCACCTCGCCAGCATCGACGCCCGCCCCAACGCCTTCCTGTCGGTCAGCCTCTCAGCCGCCGCTGCGGATGAAGAAAGCCGCGCCGACACCAAGGCCGCTGTCGACTCCTTCGTCACCGAGACCGGCTGGCTCCCGATGGTCGTCCAGCCAGTGGCCGGGGCATTGCTCTACACCCACTACGACTGGTTCAAGCGTGTCGTCATGCGCGTGATCGCCAAGAGCCACGGCGGCGACACCGACACCCACCGCGACCACGTCTACACCGACTGGTCTCGCCTACGCCAGTTCGTGGTCGACTTCGAACGCGCCCACTTGCCAGCTATGGCGCACGTCTAGGATCGCAGATCTTTTGGCTTCTGGTCGATCGGGTCGCTGAGCATCGGGTCGACCGGAGCCTCACTGGTGACCCGGACGTCGGCGATCCTCTCCCCATGCCTTACGTTGCCATACATCGTCCGCTCGTCAAACAAGTCGGGCAAAGCGGTAGGCAACTGCCCCATGCGAGGATCGATGAACGGAATCGGCCCCTTCTTGCTCGGCCGACCCCGCAGCCTGCCGCCGATCCAGAACACCAACGCCATCGAACCGAACACCACCGCCAAGACTGCAATAGCGGTTCCAACTTCGCCCAAGAACGGCAGCATGAACCCCTTCATGCCTCAATCCGGGTCGTCAAACGCCTCGGTCCACCGGTAGTGGGCTTTGTCGCTCCGCGGGTCGGCCCTGACCGCCAGCGGCTGCTCGTGCCGCACCCCGTCGACCGTCAGCCGGACCATATAGGCACCCGGCGTGACAAAGGCGCCCTTCGACAAAGGCGTGTCGAACCAGATCGCCTGCATCGACAGACCCCGCCCCGAAGCCGCCAGCCGCAGGTCCCACACGAACCGGTGCGCCCCCGCCACCGTGCCCAAGCCGACAAGCGGCCGCGCCCAGCGCGGGTCGACGGTGATCGCCTTCGGGTTCAGCGGCACTTGTTTGTCCTCGCTAGAAAACGACCGCGCCACTTTGCCAGCAGAGTCGACAAACTCCAAGGTCACCACCTTCGCCGAGGCCGGCAACACATAGTCGATGCAGACACCGTCCGGCGGGTTCTTACCGGCAGGTTCCTCCGGCGGCAGGGGAGTGTCCGTGTTCAGGTTGTTCTCCACCTGATAACCCACCGATGGCGGAACCAAAACCTCGCCTAAGTGGCGCAAGACGTTCACCTGGTCGCAGATCCAGAACGACCGGCCGTGAGTGCCGACGACTAGGTCGTCGTCCTTCACCACGATGTCGCGGATGCTCGACGCCGGCATATTCAGCCGCAAGGGGTTCCAATGCCCCCCGTCGTCGGCCGAGAACCACACCGCCCGTTCCGTCGCCGCGTACAGCAATCCCTTGCGCACAGGGTCCTCGCGCACCGCGTTCACCGGATTCTCATCGAGCCCGCCGACCGCCAGCCGCCAAGTCGCGCCAAAGTCGTGGGTCACGTAGACATAGGGCTTGAGGTCGTCGCATCGCAGCCGGTTCACCGACACGTAGGCGGTGCCCGCCTCAAAGTGTCCGGCGTCAATCTGGCTCACTTTGCTCCAGCTCGTCACGCCCTTGGGCGTGACATCAGTCCAATGCACCCCGCCGTCGCGTGTCAGCCACACCAACCCGTCGTCCGTCCCGCACCAGATAATCCCGACGTCGAGCGGGGAAGGCGCGACGGCGTAGATCACTCCGCGCTGCTTCATCGTCTTCCCTTGGTCGCTCACAGCGCCAAAGCTCGGCGGTACATCCCATGAAGCCCGCGTCAGGTCGGGCGAAACCTTCTCCCAAGTCTCCCCGCCGTTGGTCGTCCGAAGCAGCCACTGCGCCGCCTGGAACAGCACCTTGGGGTCCTTGGGCGAGAAGATCAGCGGCATCGTCCGGATAAACCGCATCCCCTCGAACTTGGGCCGGATGTTCTCGACTTTGAAGGTCCGCCAGTCGAACTTCGTCCCCTTGTTGCCATAGATGATATTCGGGTCCAGCGGGTCGGGAGCGACATAGGCGTACTCCTCCGCGCCGACCGGCCGCCAGTCGCGGAAAGTGATCTGTCCGTCGGGCCCCCGGCTGGCGACGCCCGCCGAGCCGCTCTCCTGCTGGCCGCCGTAGACGCGGTAGGGGAAGGCGTTGTCGGTGCTGACGTGATAGAACTGCGCCGTCGGCTGGTTGTACCAACTGCTCCACGTCTCTCCGGCATTGACGCTGATCGTCGCCCCCTGGTCGGCGGCCAGGCCGATGATGTCGGGCTGGGTGGGGTGGATCACAATGGTGTGATAGTCGTCGCCGCCCGGCGCGCCCTTGATGCACACCCAGTCCTTGCCGCCGTTGGTCGACCGGTAGGTCGAGGTGTTGGCCACATACACTTTGTCCGGGTCCGTGGGGTCGACGCGGACTTCGGCGAAGTCCCCGCCTCGCCCCCACAACCGGGGCTCGGTGGCCACGTGGGTCCAGCTCGCCCCCGCGTCGTCGCTGCGATAGAGGCCGCCCTTGGTGGGCGAGTCGACCGTCGCATAGATCCGCTTGTTGTTGGCCTTGCAGATGCTGAAGCCGATCCTGCCGACCTTGTCCGCCACCGTCGGTAGGCCGCCGCCGAGCTTCTTCCACGTCGCGCCGCCGTCGGTGCTCTTGAAGAGGCCGCTGGTCGTGCCCTGCCACTCGCCGTTTTCCCACGGCCCTTGCCGCGCCGCCCACATGTCGGCATAGACCGTCTGCGGGTCGACCGGGTCGATGGCGACCGCCGCCGCGCCGGTGTTCTCGTCGATCTGCAAGACGGGCTGCCAGCTCTTGCCGCCGTCGGTGGTGCGATAGACGCCGCGGGTCTTGTTGGGGCCATAGGGGTGGCCCAGCACGGCGACAAAAACGCGGTCGGGGTCCTTGGGGTCGACGCTGATTCCGCTGACCTGCTGGCCGTCGCTCAGGCCGGTGTTCTTCCACGTCTTACCGCCGTCGGTGGTCTTGTAGATGCCGTCGCCGACGCTCAAGTCGGGCCGCTGTAGCCCCTCGCCGCTGCCGACATAGACGGTGTCCGGCCGGCTCTGGGCGATGCCCAGACACCCGACCGAGCCGGTCGGCTGGTCGTCAAAGACACTGTTCCAGGTGTGGCCATAGTCGGTGGACTTCCACACGCCCCCGTTGTTGACGCCGATATACCAGACGCTCGGCTTGGACCAGACCAGGTCGATCCCAACAGTTCGCCCACCACGAAACGGGCCGATGCACCGCCACTGGAGGCAGTTGTATTGACTGAGAGGAACCGACTGGGCCATGACGCTCACCACCAGGCAGAGAAGAAGGAAAAGCACCCCACCACGCATCTGCGTGGTTTACCCTGGACTGCGTCGCCTAGTGGCGAACTCCGCGAATGCGCACTGTGTCGTCGACCGGCTGCACATTCGCCCACTCGGCAAGCCGCTTGCCGACCTCGTCACTGCGAGTCAATCCGTTGGGGCCCCAAAAGGTCTGGTATGAGCTGACCCATGGGCCATCGCCATTCGCATCTCGCACAATCCATGTGCGCGACATACCCCAGCCATATTCTGGCTCTTTAGTGATGTACGAGACCTTGAGCCCAGTTCGAGGCACAGTCCGTACCTCGTCGATCATCTGGTAGCTCACACTGCTGTCTGTTATCGTCAAATCGTCCCGTCTCTCGGAAAAGATTGATAAATACGACCAAGCCATTAATACTCCAGCCGCCGCAAGTGCAACACGGACAATGCGGTTTGCCTTCAATTCTTTATCAAAGAGCACGAACAAGACACCATAGAACATGACGCCTGCCACGACCCAACCCATGGGCCAGCCGAACAAGCAGGTTGCCAGGGTGAAGAGAATCAAAGAGAGCATCTGGCGAGGCAAGTACGGCCGCAGTCCCTTCTGCTTGCGGCTAACCACAACGATAGCCGCGCTGGGCAAGAACCACAGCGGCGTCATCCAGTTCGTCGCTAATCCCAAAGCGCGGTAATGCTCGACGATGTCCCTGATCCTCCTCGATGAATATATGACATTGCGGCCATCTAGGTTTGTTTTCACTTCGGAACATGCACGCCGTAGGGTGCCCCGGTCTGGCCGCGCTGATTGTGAGTGTTCTGGCTGTCGCTTCTCGACGCGGCAGACCGGGTTGCCTGGTGGGCAGGCCTTCCGGATGGGTGGCACTGGTGAAACCAGTGCGATCATCGAGCGCTCTGTACGAAAGCCGACGGCTTTGCCTAACTACAGATCCGGACCCGACTCCACAACAACTAGCCGACGTGTCTGCCCAGGTCAGGGACACTTCATCGCCCGCAAGCATGCAATAGACTCGCTCAATCGCCGCCAGCAGGCTGACAACGCCACCTGCGGCCACCTCAAGAATGGACGCTACCAGGACCAGACTCTCAGCCGTCAGACACCCGAACATCAATAAGTGAACGTGTTAATTTGACAATTTGATAATTCCGCACGCAGCCGTGCCAAGACGATTTGACAGGTAAACGGCCCCGGAAGTGCAACATCTCCCGGTGTCGCCCAGCCTAACGGGTATGCGCCAAACACTTTGTGCAGCCCTCCTGTTCGCCGGTTTGGCCGGATGCGGCGGGAGTAGCGGCGGGCCCAGCGCTAATTCGCCGTTCGCCGGCCACTGGGTCGGCAATTACACATCCGACATCAGTCAAACCGGCACCGCGAACCTGACCGTGGCCAACGACGGCTCGGTCACCGGAACAGGCCACAACACGACGGCGAACTTCAACTTCGACGTCGCCGGGTCCGTTCAAGACAATGGCCATCTGACCGGCGACTTCTCCGGCGGCATGACGGCCCAGATCGACGGCAACGTCGCCGTTGACAACAACGGACACCTGTCCGGCACTGTCCACCAGATGAACGGCAGCGCGACGGTCACCCTTCAGATCGACCTGACTCCCCTGTGGCCCTAGTCGAAGAAGTCGACGGTGCGCCAATACAAGCCCGTTTTTAAAGGCCACGGGTCCTCGTGCCATTGCCGGTCTTCAACCCTTACACTGTCCACATGGACCCTGCAGAACTCGAACGTCGCGTCATCCGCCTCGGCTGGTGGAACCTGCTCTGGGTGACCTTGTCCATTGTCGGTGGTCTGGCTCTGGGCTTCGTCTGGCTCGGAACCTATGTCAGGAGCGAAATCCATCAAGTCCGGTGCACCCCATCGGGCGACGGCCTACGCCTAAGCGTCAGTGACGACGGCCCGTTCGTGGTCACGCACCTGGTCTACAGTGCCCACAAGGCCACGGCCGCCCTCCCCGAACCGGTCGCCATCATCGACTCCCATGGCGGTGAGATCAGCAAGGAGACGATCGCCAAGCTCAAATGGACGGACATCCTGGGGCAAGAGTCAGACCCGCCAAAGCTCGACGACATCCAGGCACTATACATTGACGTCCGGACGACAAAGAAACGTGAGACCAAAGCTGACTAGGGGCTCCGGGTCAGCTAGTGATCTATTCGAATACGACTTGTCCGTCCGATAAGGAGCCTTACCTTGATTGAGCTGGCGGTGAAGTCCGCACTACGAGGTAACAAAACTGTCCAAGCACTGATGAGTGCTTGGACAGTAGATTGAGCCGGAACCAGGGCCTTAGGCTTTGCGTCGTCGTCGGAGAGCAAGGGCACCTAGTCCGAGAACGACCATGCTGGCGGGCTCAGGCACAGTTTCAATCCGCATTGAACCAGTTGCGAAGTTATTGTCATACGTGTACGTTGCACCGCCATCTTGTGATTTGGCTCGCAAACCACCTGCTCCAGTGTTGTTAAAGTTCCATATACCATAGGTGGCAGAGTTGCCAGGTGCAACTTCCACCCAATACTTTTGACCGGCCGTCAATGTGATGGAAGGGAATGCGTTCGTCAGTGTGACAGGCGTGTTTTGCCCAGGGAATGGCCCACCTTGGTTCGTAAATCCCCATGACGTGATGAACGATCCAACTTGATTCGAGTTATCGTTGTACAAAGTGACAACACCAGAATTGGGGCCATCAAAGATAGACCAACCAACGGTGACGCTCAAAAGTCTTCCCGAGTCTGCGCTGGTGAATTGGCAAGCAGACTGGAAAGAGTTGTTAGCAGTATATCCAACGTTGGTGTTATATGTGTCTCCAGGGCCGAAGTTGTCGTAGGCAATTCCGGCAAAGGCCGACTGACAAGCAATGAGTGCGGCACCGGCCGCAATAACTTTGATATTCATGTTTCCTCTCAAATACCAGGTGATTCCCCTACTAGTGAGAACCGAACCAGCAGAATGTCTCTATAGTGCAGGGCATGCACTTGTTTTCGCCCTGGCATTCTTATGAGGAATTGGCAAACCAAGCAGTATTGAGCGCATACTCTTGCCTCGCCCGTGCAATTGACGACAAGTCAGCACAATCAAGTCCAGCATGGCTCCAAAGACTAAACCAGAGCGAATCTAGACCAGAGATCGAGCCAACACAATACTGACTCCCCCATTCGGCCAGGTGTGGTGTCCAACTTGCGACAGTCCCCAGGCCTCGTACATGCCGATCAACCGCAACGCCTTCGAGTTAGTGTCGCAAGCCAGCTCCAGTCCGCCCGCGCCCGCCGCATGGGCGACAACGGTATCAAACAAAGCTCTGCCGACCCCCCGCCCCTTGTAGGTCGGAAGCACCCCGAACTGCCCGAAATACCACAGCCCAGGCCGGCCGTAGTAAGGAATGTCCGCCCGAGTCCCAGGATAGAGAGTGACCGTCCCAACCCACTCCTCACCTTCAACAGCCAGCCAAGTGACACCACCCTCCAATCGCTCACGAGTGTCATCGCTCGACTGCTCGACAGCCCAAAAGTAAACACCTGCCTCGCCCCACTCCGCATATGCGGCGTGCAAGAGCTCGGTCAGGCGGTCCACCGAGTCGCCATCATTCCAGCGGCGAATGGTCACGCCCGTCACTCGACGACGATCTTGCCCTTGATCATGTCCATGCTGCAGGCATAGTCGATCGTGCCCGCGTCTTTGGGCGTGAACTTGAGCACCGTCTTCTCGCCGTCCTTCAGGTGGATCGTCTGGTCGATGACCTTGAAAATCACAGTTTCGGCACACGAACGGTTCTTCGTGTCAAAGGTCACCTCCACCGGTTGGCCCTTCTTGACGTGCAACACAGCCGGCGAGAATTTGCCGTCCACGGCCACCACAGCTGTCTGGACGCCTTCTGGGTTCGTCGTCGCAGCCACCGGGGCTTCCACTTTCTTCGCAGCCGGCTTGTCGCCTTCGACGTCCTGCGCCGATGTATCGGCGGGAGCTGCCGACGCACACCCAATGAGAAAACCGGAAATTCCCAGTAGGCAAACGACCAAGACGCCAATCGACTTCATTCCCGCAGTTTGTACTCTGGTCACCCATGGGCCTAGCGCGACCCAGCCAATCGCCGACCGGATCCTGCCATGTCCATATGCTGGTCCCATGAAGCACCAGCGAATCCAATACGCGGATCCAGGTCGTCGGCGCTCAAGAAGGCGAGGCTTCCACCCTCCTCTTCGCGTCGCCATTTCTCTTCGGGGTCCGTCGTCCTGTGGGCCGAAGCCGTGACCGCCTGCATGATGTCGAAAAGTCGTCTGCCTTGCCCGAGCCCCTGAACGACATCCATAAGGAATGACGAGTCGTAGTTACCCATTCTCCGCATCAGAGGAACCAGGGCCATGGCCAGGTCGAGGTGCTGATTGGCAGTCCCAGCGATGCTAGCCCGGCATGTCGCCCACGCTTGTTCGCTGAGGCATCTGTCGGCGGTCGCCGCCACAAGATCCCGCGCGTCAGGGTCGGCAAGGTCAATCTGCCTGCCAGATCCACAGCGGGCCATGATCGCACCGTTCGTGCAAATCTCGCGAAAGACATACGGCCACAACTCGACGACTCCACCGTGTCTGCGGGCCGCCAAACCAGGCGACATCGTGTCCTCGGGCAATACCTCCACGCGGATATTGCGTGTGGCTCTGAGGAAAAACCGGTTCGGATCTTCGAGCCAATCTGATTCTTTCGCCTGATTGGCCCTCATACGGTCCCCGATGACCGCCCGCAACTCTGAGTTGGAAGGCAAGGCGTACGCCATGCCCTATCGTACAACTGCCCGGTTCCTTTGGGTGCCAGGCCAAGGTCTTTCAGGAGAAAGATGGAAGGTTGACACCCATTCCAGCCGCCATGAAGCAGAACAAATGATCCCACTCTTGGCGCTCCGCTGGCGTCAGGCGTATTTCCTCGCACTCGCGGAGCGTCTCGAGCAAAGCGGCGCGGACGACAAAGAAGTGGACTTTGTGGACTCCATAAGTCTGATGCCGCTGGCCCAGGCCCACTAGACGCTGCTTCAATTCATCAGGTTTGTCTAGGTTGTTGACAATGAACGCAAACAACTCGATGATCTTGTTCCGTTGGACTCGCATGTCGTCGGGAAACAGTTGCCTGACTTCAGGGGCCGCATCGAAGACTTTCGCATAGAACCTCTCTGTGATGAGGTCGGCATGGGCAGCGATCCGCTTAAAGCTCTCCTCAACGACCAATGCGTTGTGTGCGGTCGGCCAAGTTGCCACACCACATAATAGCCAGCAAAATACCATTCAAGAACGGCTGAAAATGAAATCTTTACAAAAATGTCAATACAATAATCTGGGGCCAGTTCCTCCATCAGGAATTCACCCGCGTCTCTGCGAAGTGGATTTGGACGGACAAAACAAGAGGAATGGTGCCGCTTCAATCCTGAGAAAGACGGTCAATTTAGTCTTGCCTGGTGGCAGTCGCCTAGCCTATGGAATCTCGGAGAGTACCGACTTGTTCCCAGGTCCGACTTCGAGGCGGATCCGTTTGCCTTGCACCCACAAGCCATCCACGACGACATGCTTCCAGTGTTTTGGTAGTAGTGTCCGGATATGGAGCACCGAGTCGTGCAGCTTCCCATCGGCGTCACGGTTCGGTGGGACGGAAGGCTCCATGCTGAGGCCCAAGAAGCCATAGATAAACGCGTTGACGCATCCGGCCGCGCCGGTCAGGAAGTAGCCGTCCCCCACCTTCTGCTTCTCGCGGAATCGAAGGGCAGGGTCGTCGGTGTAGAGCTTCCAACTGTCGACCCATTGTTTGTAAGCTTCGTCAGTTCGCCCGAGTCGGGCGGCAATCAGAGCGTTCAAGCTCTTGGTCATCGCCGGGCCTTGCGGCGCCTCTTTGCCGACGAAGCGGTCGTACATCTTGCCGATTTCGGTACGGTCGGTGATCGCGCCAAGAGGCCAAACGGCGAGGAGAGCGGAAGCCTGCTGGTACCCCCTCATCTCGTCGCCGTCAAACGCCAGGTAGGCGCCATCGACTCGAGGCGGCGACTGGTATGGTTCGTCGGCCCATTGCCCGTGCTTGTGCACCCAATTGGCGATTTCATTGGTATAGAGGTCGTTGTCAACGACGTGCCATTCGTCTGGGCTGACCGTCATCGGGATTCGGCGACCCCCTTCCCCATGCTGGAAACTGCGCGACCAATAGAAAGTCTTGGCGGCGAGATAAACGGGCATCGCCTCCTCCTCGGTGACCAGTTCCGAGAGTTGGGCGAAACGGAGACCAAGTGCTACCGACCCTGAAATATGGTGCTCAAACCGTGTCGGAGCCGTGCTGAGTTCGGTGCCGTCCATGGCCGACTCCCAAGCAAACAGGGCTCCGCCTGGATCGACCTTGTTTAGATCTGGTGCTGCATTCCCTGAAATGTCTGCGAGCTTCTTCTTGTCGCTCACTGGCCTCCCCGCCTTCACCCAGGCGTCGTAGTTCTTCTTTGCCTGTGGCAAGCAGGAGAGCCGCCATTCAGCCGCCTTCTGGGCAGTCTCACGGTCGAGAAACACCATCGCCGGCTGCACCCAGACGTCGAGGTCCCAGAAAGCTCGACCGTTGTATTTGCCATCGGTCAACCCGAACGGCCCCCAGCACTGGCCGGCCCGGTAACTGCCGACCAAACGAGCTATCATGCCGTTCAGCGCGGCGGCTGCCTCGTCGTCGCCCTCGATCTGGACATGGGGGACCTCCAGCCTCTTGGAATACCGTGGCACGTCCTTGTCGCCGAGTGTAAAGTCAGTCTCATAGCCTGGACTATTGCGAAATAGGATGAACGGCCTCTTGTTGTTTGGCTCGGAGCTAGAGGTGTCCGTAGAGGTGTTCTGCCGGACAAATGGCGAATCGTTGTCGACAAATCGCACTTCGACTGTCTCCTCGCCTGTGCACGTGATCGAGACATGAAAAGCTGGTGCTGTCGGGTGTAGCGTGTACACGACTTCAAGCCGGGCGCCTTTCGCCGACAAGTGCACAACCATGCTGTTCGACGCCGGTCTCTGGAAGGCAGACGTGACTCTCCACTGAGTCGGGCGAGCATCGTCCGACAGAGTGTCCATGATCCGGACAGAAAACCTTCCTGGGAAGGGCACGGAAGTGAGCGGTTCCGGAGCCTTATCCAGGAGTTTGGAGGCCACCCACATCGTGGGCTCGGGCAGCCCGTCTGGCGCGATACGGAACCCGATGGCTCCGTTAGAGACCGACGTGAGGCTACTTGGTCTTGCAGCTATGGTTGGCTGCGGTTCCTTGGCTCCTTGACAGCCGGCCAAGGCAAGGACGAACACCAAAGGCCATAGCCGCATACGTCCTATCTAACCACAGCGGTTGACAAGAGGTTTCAAAGACCTTCGTATATGTCCTTTCGCATGCTGAACATACGTCGCCGAAGCTGAGGGTAGCTATGCCGCTTGGCATGGGTGTCGCCAAAGACGGTGTTGGCGGCGTCTCGATGCAGGAAGTGGAAATGGTCGCGGAGAACAGGGTCGTTAGGCGGGGAGGTGAACCAGTCCGGTGCCTGCAAGAAGTTGCACATCGGCACTCGCGCTTCGTGTTCCCAGAGGACCAATGTGGACGACGGCTCCTCCATTTCGCTATCGTTCGCGCCGGTGGTGGTAGTCCGGCCATCCGGCAGGTCCACGCTGGTCCGGGCACCGGGGCCGTACTCCTGTCCTGCCGCGCCAGGATGTGAAGTGTAGAAGTCGCTCGGTTTGCCGGGGTTGAACCAGTTGTAGGCGACGGCCAACTGCCACTGGCCGGGCATCGATGGGCACTTGCGGATGTCGTAGTTCTTCAGATAGCTGTCGATCAGCCCTGTTCTGGGCGAGGCAATGGCAGGCTGCGTGGCGCGGCCAAAGAAGCCTCCCAACAAGTCGCCGTTGGTGTTGTCGTAGCCGATCCACGTGCGCTGCGGCGCGACGGGCAGCGAGTCGTCGGCGACGACGCTTGGCGCCCAGGTGTCGTCGTTGTCGCCCATGTACATGGTCAGAGCCAGCCCCAACTGGCGCATCTGCACAAGGCACCGCGCGCTTTGGGCCGAAGCCTTGGCTTGGGCAAAGACGGGGAACAAGATCGCCGCAAGAATAGCGATGATGGCAATGACAACAAGCAGCTCAATCAGCGTAAAGGCGCGTTTCATGTCGACCCTGACCTCTCCATAGTACGACTTTTCCGTTGAGCCCTGTTCCTGTTCAGAAGCGGAAAAAATGCCGCGACGGCCCACGGCCAATCCCACGGCCCGGCTCCGCTGCGCTCCACCGGGCCTATGCCCCGTCGCGGCGCTCGGAGCCTAGACCGAATCTTGACGACGAGGGCCATAATCGCGGCGTAGGTAGAAGTCATGGCGGGAATCCAAACTGACGGCATGGCCGACCTGGCCAGCCGCATCGCCCGGGAGAGCCAGCGCTGCCGTGCCCCTGGCGCGCTCCGCCGCCTCGCGGACGACTGGGTCGAGTTCTGCCTGGCCGCCCTCTTCGACCACTTCGGCCACCCCGAGTGCGAGGGCCTCTCTCCGTTGGCCCGCCTCCGAGGAGCGGTGGCGCGGCTCGAAGACCTGCTCATCCGCGCTGGAGTCAACGCCGTCCGAGCCGACGAGGCCGCCCGCGCCTTCGCCGAGCGGCTGCCGACGCTCTACGACGACCTCTGGGAAGACGCCCGCGCCATGGACGCCCACGACCCCGCCAGCGAGTCGGTCGACGAGGTCATCTCGGCCTACCCCGGCTTCTATGCCGTCGCTGTCTACCGCATCGCCCACGAACTGGCTAAGCAGCAGATCCCCTTAGTGCCCCGGCTGGTCGCCGAGCACGCCCACCGGGTCACCGGCGTGGACATCCACCCGGACGCCGTCATCGGCGTCCCGCTGGTCATCGACCACGGCACCGGTGTGGTCGTGGGGCAGACCTCGACGATCGGCAAGGGCGTCGTCCTCTACCAAGGCGTCACTCTGGGGGCCTTGGCGGTCGAGAAGTCTCTGGCCGAAACCAAGCGGCACCCCACCATCGAAGACGACGTCGTCATCTACGCCGGTGCGACCATCCTTGGTGGCGACACGGTGGTCGGCGAGGGCAGCGTGATCGGCGGCAACGCCTGGGTCACGCGCTCGGTGCCGCCCAACTCGGTCGTCACCCACGACACCCAAGTGCGCCCGCGCGGCGTGCGCAAGCCGCGCGAGTTCGTCGACTTCGGCGCGTTCATCTGAGACCAACATGAAAGCGAATAGCATCCTCGAAACCATCGGGCGCACGCCCCACCTCAAGATCAACCGCCTCTTCGGCCCCGACGCCAACGTGTGGGCCAAGCTCGAGCGCGCCAACCCGGGCGGCAGCATCAAGGACCGCATCGGCCTCTCGATGATCGAGGAAGCGGAGAAATCGGGCCAGCTCAAGCCGGGCTCGGTGATTATCGAGCCGACCAGCGGCAACACCGGCATCGGCCTGGCGATGGTCGCCGCCGTCAAGGGGTACCGCCTGATCCTGACCATGCCCGAGTCGATGTCCATCGAGCGCCGCCGCCTGATGGCCGCCTATGGTGCCGAACTCGACTTGACGCCGCGTGAAAAGGGCATGAAGGGCGCCATC
>JAFDWT010000031.1 GCA_018268335.1 Armatimonadota bacterium
GGCAAGGCGATGACCGACGAGGAGCTCCTGCGCGTCGAGGCCATCGTCAACGACAAGGTCTGGGAGGCCGTGCCGGTCAAGGTCTATGCCGACGTCCCGATCGACGAGGCCCGCGGGATGGGGGCGATGGCGCTCTTTGGCGAGAAGTACGGCGACCGCGTGCGCGTCGTCCAGGTCGGCGACATGCCTCCGACCGAGCCCAGCTTTAGCCGCGAGCTCTGCGGCGGCGTCCACGTCCGCAACACCGGCCAGATCGGCGTGGTGAAAATCCTCCACGAAGCCAGCGTCGCCAGCGGCGTCCGCCGCATCACCGCCGTGGCTGGCCCGCGCGCCCTGCAATGGGCACGCGAGCAGGAGAATGCCGTCGCAGTCGCCGCCGATTTGCTCAAGGCCAATCCGAAAGACTTGGTCTCAGCCGTCGAGCGGGCGATCGACAACCTCAAGGAGGAAAAGAAGAAGCGCGGCCGCATGGTCGTCCAGACCGGGGGCCAAAACGCGACCTACACCGACGTCTCCGGCATCGAACTGGTCACCGAGCACCTGGCCGAGGTCGAAGCGGAGGACGCCAAGCTGGTGGTCGACAAGCTGTCCGCGCCAGGTCGCGTCGTGGTCGTCTTCAACACCGCCGAAGGCAAGGTCGGGATCACCTGCTCCGTCGGCGCCGAAGCCCGAGCCCGAGGCGGCCACGCTGGCAACCTGCTCCGCGAGGTCGCCAAGATCGTCGGCGGCGGCGGTGGCGGCAAGCCCGAGTTCGCGACAGCCGGCGGCAAGGACCCGTCCAAGGTCGGCGAGGCCATGGCCTCCGTTTCAGGCGTCCTGGTCGGGATGTTGGTGTAAGCCCTCCGGGCGGACTGAACGTATTACACAACAACCCGTTTCATGTGGGACAGCATGTGTAGTACAGGCGAATAACAAACGAATAGCATCGTGACGCTAGGCTGCCTTGGGCTCGGGAGCCCCGATGTTAGGCGTCGGTGCCAGCCGATGTCCACCAATTGCCGAAACCTGGGCAGCCGGATTGCTGCTCCGACAACCACTTCGCTTTTCGCAGTTCAGGACACCCACGCATCAGGGACGGGTCTCAGCGTCTCGCTGCGTTCTGATCCATTCCGGCCCGCAGCTGAGCTTCTTGGCCAGCGGGCTCTTCGGATCGACGACCCGCCAGAACGGCGCGACCTCGTCGACGCCCTTCCCAGCCGCCAATTCTTCCAATGCCACCTCGGCGATGATCCGTAGGAAGATGCCGGTCGTGAGAGGACAAGTGCCGTCGGCACCATGTCGCGTGGCCAAGGAATTGCGTAATTCAGCCACACTGGTCGTCTGACCTATAGGAACTGAACGCAGTAATCCGTCGATTTCGGATGGCGAAGAGATCAGCAGCTTCTGCCCCGGAACAAGCCCCATTCCCGGCTTATCGAGAACGACGACCTCTGGGTCGTGCCCATTGTCATACTTTTGTCGCCACGTCTTCTTTGCCATCTTGGGGTTATGCTCATGGAGCTATCGGTCGAGAACTGCACCAAGTACGAGGCCGATCACTCCGCCGATGACCGCCGCCAGCAAAGTCACGGAGACGCCATATCCCAAGGCGAGGCCCACGCCTTCGCCACGGATCCGGTCGTCTTTGAGCATGTGCCTTTGCCGATGGAGGTAGTGAAAGTAGTAAGCAAGCATGACAAGCGTCGTGCACCCTATTGACCAAGCCAGGATCAACTGCCGCTTCTCAGTCACTCTAACCTCTCAGATGGTACGGTCATGCGCGGGACTGAGGTTTCGACTTCCTAGGCTAGTTCCCGTCGCAAAGCCTCAACGACCAGCCGGGTCGCCGGAGACTTGTTCAGCGTATAGAAATGCACCCCCGGCGCCCCCGAGGCCAGAAGCTCTTTGCACTGCGACACCGCGTGCGCCACGCCAATGTAGAAGGTCGCCGCGTCCGAGACCTTGTATTGGTCGAGCAAACCCTGCAAATGCAAAGGCACGGTCGCCCCGCACATGCCTGTGAACCGCTTGACCTGGTCGGCGTTCTGGATCGGCATGATGCCAGGCAGCACCGGCACCCCGACGCCGATGGTCCGCGCTCGGCCGACGAACTCGAAATAGTGGCGGTTGTCGAAGAACAGCTGGGACACCAGCACGTCCACGCCTGCGTCCACTTTGCGCTTCAGGTGGGTCAGGTCGTCTTGTTTCGAAGCCGCCTCGGTGTGCCCCTCGGGATAGCACGCCCCCAAGATGCAAGCCTCGGGATACACCTCGCGCACCAGAGCGACCAAGTCGGCGGCGTGGCAAGCGCCTTCCACCGGGGCCGGGGCGTCGCCGCGCAAAGCCAGGATGTTCTTCAGCCCCGCGTCTTTCACTTGGCGCACCGAAGAAACTAAGTCGTCGCGCGGCACGCCCAGGCAGGTCATATGGACGACGGCTTCCAGCCCCACTTCATCACGGATGCGCCGGGCCAGATCGACAGTCTGCCCCTTCGTGCTTCCTCCAGCGCCGCAAGTGACCGACACGAAGGCGGGCCCGAGCTCCTTCAACGAAGCCAGATTACTGAACAGCGAACGCTCCCCGGCCGGCGTCTTGGGTGGGAAAAACTCGAACGAGAACAGCGGCTTCCCTTGGGCCATCATCTCGTCGATTCGCATGCCTTTGATATTACGTTAGGCAGAGGCCCTTCAATAGGGCCATCAAGCGAAATAAAAGAAAGCTGGTGCGCGGGAAAAGACTCGAACTTTCACGCCTTGTGAGCACTACCACCTCAAGGTAGCGTGTCTACCAATTCCACCACCCGCGCAGCGACGCCTATTGTACCGGACCGGCGACAGGTCCCAGCCGTGTCAGCCGCCGCGCGTGATCAGAAACAGGCGGTTGCCCAGGTCATAGACCACCTTGCGCAAGCGAGAAAGGCTGAGTTTCGCTTCCTCACCAGGTGTGACACCCTCGCCCTTGACGTCGTCGTCCTCGACCAAAAACAGCACCCGGTCGCCACCTCGTACGGCATAGGTGTCCTGGACATAAGCGTCTCCCATGCTGGGCACCGAGTCCATGAAGTTGTTCAACCTGACCGACGCCTCCTGGGCGCGCGACGCCGCCTCGCCGCCACGGAACGTGTGGATCAGGCTCTGCCCAAACCACAGCTCGACCGACGAATCGGGCCGTGGTGTAGCCCGAGCCGAATAAGTCGTCGAGACTTGGCTCCGCCGGATCTCGACTCCAGACTCCTTCAGCTTGGCCATCATGAACCGCGCACGCTGCTCCGTGATCGGGTGGGTCTGGAAGATGCCCCACTCCACGCGCGGCCCCAGACTGTCCTTGTGGGCCAACCGCTCCATGAAAGTCAGCGCTCCGACTGGGTTGAACCGGCTCTTTTGCAGATACTGTAGACTGCCATAGTCGGAGGCGGTCTCCGCTTCGACCGACCACCCGCTCTGGTACGACTGGTTCAGCAGTTGGGCCGCCATCAAACCGGCCATGGCGTCCGAACTCTTGCTGAGCGCGGCGACGATCAGCAGCGGCAGTTGGGCCAGCTGCCAACCGCTGCCCTTTTTCTTCATGGTGGCCATATGCCGAAAGGCGGCATGGGCGATCTCGTGAGCCAGGACCGCGGCCAGCTCGTCGTCGGATTCGACGAACTTCATCAGCCCTTCATACACATAAATGTAGCCGCCCGGGATTGAAAACGCGTTGACGTCGTCGCCTTTGATCAGTTTGAACGAATAGTGGAAGGGGTTCAAGCGAGGGTCGCCCCACAGGACTTCGACCTTTGAGTTGCGGGCGATTTCGGCGAGCGGCGCCGCCACGCGCTGCAGCCGGGCGTCCATGTCGGCGTCTTTGCTGAGTTTCAGCTCTTTCTCGACTTCGGCCGAGTACTCCTTGCCGAGCGCGACGTCGCTGTCAAGGTCCTTCTGGTGCTTGGCTTCCTCTTGCTGTGCCTTGCTGCTGGCTTGGCCCGCCAATGCCGAACCGGTGTCGGCGAAAGCCCCGACAGTCGGTGCGACAAGAACCAAAGCGGCGACAAGGCAACGCATCTTCCACAAGGTTGACGCATCGGGAGCCGGATTGTTGCTGTCTCAACCTCCAATTGGCCTAGATTCTTCAGAATCAGCCTGTTTTGGAGGGCAATTCGTCGTCGTCGACCAGCTCGATGTCGGCGTCGAACGTCCCTCGCCATGACCGCAGTTCGATCCGGTCGAAGTTCAGGTGCCAACGCGTCCACTCGTCTCCGGCGACCAGGCCGGCGGCCACGACGGTGTCTTTGGCATAGGCCACCACATGCAGGAGCCTTTCCTCCAGAAAGTCCATCAAGGTCGAATAGCTGTCTTGTCCGGGTCCGCAAGAATAGAAAACACCCGCATACCAGCTGGATGCGTTTCCCTCTGCCAACTCGACGGTGAGCGGTTCACAGATCGCCGGATGTGCAGCCGAGAGCTCCATTTTGGGAGCCTCGAGCACACTGCCTGGAAATAGGCACCTCCAAGCCCTGTCGCTAGCGAGGAGTTGTTCTCGCAGCCGCATCCCTTTCATGCTCCGCGCCTCCGGCAGTTTCCGGGGCGTCTTGCCGGACACCCGTCGAACTCAAACTTCATAGTAAGCATGTCGTCCTCTATACTCTCAGTACCGCCCTTTGGGCGTCTCCGAAGTTGTTCCCGCAACTATATATTGCCATAGTCTGGTTTTCTCCAAACCGCTCGCAATGAAAACGGCGTAAAATCGATGGATTCTTTACTCTCATCATAATTTTTGCAAGCCGTGACTACAAGAGCAAATCGTATTTCTGGTCAATTGTGTTCAAGATACTCTTTTTGTTAATGTTTACTCTTATCACAATGCGCATCACAAATATCTTGTTTCTGACTAGAAAAATCAGAAACCAACATGACCACCAATGTTGGCACATGATCCTCGAACCTTGACAGCCGCAAACCCTATAGATATCACTTCAGGGCCAAGATGCAGCTGTGACTGGCGGCCACCGACTTAAGGAGCACCATGGCCACTGGGGCTATGCCCGAGCGACACGTTGGACGGCACTACACCCTAAACTGCTCAGCGTCGTCGTTACGAGAACACGGCCATTGGCTTGACCATAGCGCCGCTCTTCATCAGCCCGTACACTTTGGGGATTTCATCTAGCGGCACCAAATCACTGACGAGTTGCTCCGCCAGCGAGCGACGCTCGCGCAAAAGCGCGACCGCGTCCGCCGTGTCGTCAGGACCACAAGAGTAGCTGCAGGTCAGCCTGAAGTCGCGGAAGTACAGACTTTCCAAGTCCAGGGCGACCGGTTCCTCTGGTGGCAGTGGAGCAAACAGCCCGATCCGGGCGTCCGGCTCGGCGATGGAGAGTGCGAAGTCCAGGGCCGGACGGTTGCCCGGACAGACAATGACGACGTCGGCCGTCTCTTTGTACTCCGGATGCCTGGCGTCGAGCCCCAGTCTCCTAGCATTGGCCACGCGCACGGGGTTGGTGTCGTAACCCACCGCCGCTGGCATCAACAACATATGCGCCAGCCCCATGAACCCCAAACCGACGACCGCGGCCGGCTCGCCGGGCTGGTACTGTGCCCGCCAAAGCGACTTGACGACGCATCCCAGAGGCTCGACCAGGGCGGCCGCTTGGGGTTCCAGGTCGTCCACCCGGTGGCAGTCGTCCAGGTTGGCGGCGCTGACTGCGAAGTACTCGGCCATACCGCCAGGGTCAAGGCGTGTCTTCTTCCATTGCTCGCAGTGCACATACGCCCGGCGAGCGCACCGGTCACAGCGCATGCAGGCCGCGTGGTGGTGCGGGGCGACCCGGCATCCGACCGGAAACCGGTCGTCCTGCGACTCCACGACCGTCCCGCTCACCTCGTGCCCCAGGACGTGCGGAGCCTTGCGGTCCATGTACCAGTCCATCAGCTCGCCCGAGCACAGGCCGCAGGCCTCGGTCTTGACGAGCAGGCCGCCGCGCGGACAGTCGGGCACCGGCATGTCCGACACTTCCACACGCCCACCCCCCACATAGAGGCCGACTTTCATGGGACAAAAACATACTTGACGCCGACGCCCGCTTCCAAGTCCCGGAAGACTTCTGGGCCCTCTTGCAGCGTCCTCGTGCCGGTCAGCAGCGGGCTGACATCAAACTCTGGGTCGATCAGCCACTCCCGAGCCTGCCGCACCGCTTGGGTGCCGAAGTGGAACGGGCTGACCAAGATGATCTCGTCATAGTGCAGCCGCTTGGTGTCAAAGCTGGCGGTGGAGCCGGCCGGGCAGCCGCCGAACAAGACCACCGTCCCCCCGCGCCTGGCCCATGAGGGGCTGGCTTCCCACACCACGACTTTGCCCGTGCACTCAATAACGATGTCCGCCTGCGCTTGAAACCCTTCCAAATTCTCCGTCCGGGCTCCCATCTTGCGTCCGACAGCCAGGCGCGTCCGGTTGCGGCCGACGAGCACGATGTCTTGGACACCCAGTCGCTTAAGAGCGGCGACAAACAAAAGCCCGATCGCCCCCGGCCCGACCACGACGACCTGGTCCGTCGGCTTCGGCGGCGTCTTTATCAAGGCCTGGGCGACGCAGGCCAACGGCTCCAACAGCGATGCAGTCGCGTAGTCCAGGTGGTCGGGTTTCTCGAACAGGTTCAGCCGCGCCACGCGCTCAGGAACCAGCAAATATTCGGCATAGCTGCCCAGGACTTTGGTCGACATCACGGTGTCGCAGAGGTTCTCTTGCCCGCCCAGGCACCAGCGGCATTGCTGGCAAGGGGCCGAGTGCACGCCCATCACCGCCTGCCCAATTTCGAACGGCGCCCCTTCGCCGACAGCCGCGACATCCCCGCTGTATTCGTGCCCCAGCACACCCGGCATCGGTATCTGCGGGTGGCCGCGCAGGAACGCCTTGAGGTCGGTGCCGCAGGTCGTCGCTGCCCGGACGCGCACCAAAACTTCGCCCGGCCCAGGTTCAGGGACGTCCACTTCGTCAAACGCCAAGCGCCCGGGCTCCATCAGCACGAGAGCCTTCATTGTCGCTTGTCGAGGTCGGGTGGCAGCCACGGTGGTCAGCTCAAAAAAGTCGGCCTGGTAGACTCGGCGACTCCCCGTCACGGAGACGGACAACCCATGCCCACCATCACCTCGTCCATCCGGATCGAAGCGCCTTTAGATAGAGTCTACGCCATCGCCAAGGACAACCGTGCGTTTCCGGACTTCATGGACGACGTCGTTTCACTCACAGTCACAGAAGAAGACGGCCCCAGGGTGGTCAGCGACTGGGTCGGCACGATCTCGGCTTTCGGCATCAAAGTCCGCTGGACGCAAGAAGACATCTGGGACGACGCCCACCACACCTGCCACTTCAAACAGCTCAAGGGCGACTACGACATGCTGGAGGGCCACTGGACGTTCCAAGACCGGGACGGAGGCACCTTCTTCGATAGCCAACTGGACTACGAATACGTCGTCCCCGGCCTCGGCCCTCTGGTCAAAAAGGTCGTACACAGCCTGGCGACAAAGAACATCGAGGGCCTGATGCAAGCAATCAAATCCCGCGCCGAAGGAGCATGAGCGCCCCGCCCCTGCCCGATCCCCTGGGGATGCCGGCGGGCGCGTTGGCCCGTCCGGTCGATGCAGTGGAGTCCAGCGTCTCCATCCGAGCCGCCGCGCGCCATATGGCAGAATGCGGCCTTCTCGCCTGCCCCGTCGTTGCAGACGGTCTCTACCTCGGCACATTGCGACAATCCGATTTGACGAAGTCTTTGGCCGAAGGCATCGACCTAGACACGCCCGTCGACAACATCGTCCGCCACGACGTGCCGACCGTCCGCCCCTATGAGACCGGGGCCGAAGCCCTCCGGCGGCTGTCCGAAAGTGGCGAACCGGTGGTCGTCGTGCTCGACGACGGCGGGCGCGTCGTCGGCCTCCTGACTGCCGCACGCCTCTTCAGCCCGCCGCGCCAGCGCAACCGCCCCAAGATGGTCGGCGGCATGGCGACGCCCGTCGGTGTCTATCTCACTAGCGGCTCGACTTCTGGCGGAGCCCCCTGGTGGGGGCTGGTGCTCTCCGGTGCCCTGATGGCGTGTCTTCTATTGGTCGCCCAAGCCGGGGCGACCGGGGCTGGCTTGTTGGTGCCTCTCCGGCTACAGGCCCACCCGGCCGTCGACGGCGCGCTCAACGCCCTGACGTTCTTCCTCTTCATGGGGCTGCTGCGGGCCATGCCCCTCGCCGGTACCCACGCCGCCGAGCACATGACCGTCCACGCCATCGAGCGGGGAGAGGACCTGGTGCCCGAGGTTGTGCGCCGCATGCCCCGCGTCCATCCTCGCTGCGGCACCAACTACATGGCCGGTCTCACCATCTTCATGGCCGTCGCCTTCGGCCCGACCGGAAAACTCCGTGGCGAGGTCAGCATCCTGCTTGGGCTCCTCGCCATGTTCCTATTCTGGAAGCCCGTCGGATCGTTCCTGCAGTACTGGTTTACGACGCGGCCGCCGACCGACGCCCAGATCGCGTCCGGAATCAAGGCTGGCCAGGAGCTCCTCAACAACTACGAAAAGGCACCCAACCACGTCGCCAGCCCATGGCGGCGGCTGGTCTACAGCGGCATCTTCTACGTCGTCATGGGCGGCTGGGCGGCGTCGATGCTGGTGTATTGGATCGAGCGTGTCCTGAGGGTCCCCGATCCCTGGCGGGTATCTTTGTAGCCCGCTTCTCACGGAGGCACCTGACATGCAAATCGGTTACAACATCCTGCTGGGCTTGGCCTTGGTCGTAGCCATCTTGTTTGTCGCCCTGGTCTTCCTGACCGGCAAAGGCGACGCCATGTCGGGCGGCACTTCAGGAGTCCGCACCACCTTCCGCGGCAAGGCCAGCTTTGACGACCAGATGTCCAAGATGACGATCATGCTCGGCGGTGGCTTCATGCTCCTCATGCTGGTCCTGGACTTCATCGGCCACCGGCTGAACAAGTAGGCGGCGACCGCTGTGTCCGGCGGCCCACTCAAAATCCTCCACACCAACGACTTGCACGGCAAGCTCGACGAGTCCACTCTGCCCTTTTTGCAAGAGCGGCGCGAAGAGGCCGACCTCTATTTCGACTCCGGCGACGGCATCAAGGCAGGCAACCTCGCCGTGCCGCTCCGCCCCGAGCCCTATTGGGATTGCCTCCGCAGAGCCCGCTGCACGGCTAGCACCCTGGGCAACCGAGAGTCGCATGTGCTCAAAGCAGCATTCGCCGCCAAGACAGCTGGCATGGCCACACCAGTCGTCGTCGCCAACATGGCGACAAAGGACGGCCAACTGGTCTTTCCCCCCTCGCAGATTGTCGATTGCAAAGGGATGAGGGTCGGCGTCGTCGGCACGATGGTGGCGATGGTCACCAGTCGCATGGCCACCGCGCCGGCGAGCCAGTACTTGTGGACTGACCCGGTCGAGGCGGCCCTGGCCGAAGGACGCAAGCTGCGCGGCGAAGTCGACCTTTTGCTTCTACTAAGCCACGTCGGACACCGAATTGACGTCAAACTTGCCGAACAGGGCGTCTTTGACATCATCCTGGGCGGACACAGCCACACAGTGCTCCCGGAGCCAGAATTGCACGGCACCACCTGGGTCGTCCAGGGCGGCTCTCACGCCCGCTACGTCGGCATATACGAGTGGAATTGGGAAAGCAGGCGCCTCTCGGGCGGCCTGCTGCCCTGGCTGACCACAGGTTAGCCAGCCGACCTTACGCCGCTGCCGCTTCGACTTTCAGGATCGTCTTCCGCATGCTCTTCGGGATCACGTTGTCCGGCTCTAGCAGCACGATCAGTTCCTCGCCGTTCTTCGCGACACCCGACATAAAGTCGTCGTCTTTCGTCCGCAGCATTTCGGGACTGTCCTCGATTGAACCCTCTTCCAAGGCCATGATGCCGTCCACCTTGTCCACCCGCAGGGCGACCCGGCCGCGCTCGCTCGTCACGACGATGAAGTTCGCGGTGCCCGGACGTTCGGGAAAATCAAACCGCAACCGCAGGTCAACCGCCGCGACGGCCTCGCCGCGCAAGTCAAAGACGCCCAACAGCATCGCCGGAGTCCGCGGGATGCGCGTCGGCTTTTGGTCGGCCATGATGCGCTCGACAGCGTCAATGGGAATCCCGAACTTGTCACCTTCGAGTTGAAACACGACGAACTTGGTCTCATTCATAGTCAGCCCCAAAATCCTCGCCGCCCAGCGAGCTTAGGGGACCGATTCCACACCAGCAGCCAAGACAGCCTGGCAACCCTGCGAGAATAGCGGCATAATGGCCCAAGGGTCCCAAGCACTATGTTCTCACCATTCCTCATCGCCGCGGCGATGGCCGGTTGGCAGGCCAACGACCCTATCCTGCGCGTAGCCCGCTTTGTCGGTGGCACCAACCACTACAAGGCGACCTTCTCGGTCACCGACATCCGCAAGATCAAGATCGCAGACTGCACCTGGGAGGTCGTCAAGCCTGGCATCCAGCGCCTGACCGGCAGCGGCAAGGGATACGACTACGAGTTCATCCAGACGCCCGACGCCACCGTTTTCTTCGCCAACCATGTCAAGACCTACCTGGAGTGGCCGGCTTTCAGCAGGCTGATCCCGCCGCCACCGAACGCCCAACTCCTTGCACAGGTCTACCCCGGCTTTCTGATCGATCCAAAGTCGATGCAGAGGTTCAAGTGGAGCCAGCCGGTCAAGAAGACAATTGGAGGAGCCCAAGTCGATGAGAGCACTGCCGAGGAGTCGTCGCAAATGGGGACGGTCAACGTCCGGCTGGCAGTCGATGCGGTCGGCCAGATCGTGCAGTTCTACGTCAAATCCGCTGGCCAGATGGGAACGACCGAGTACACCTACGACTTCACCAAGCATGAACGGCTAGCGACCAACGAGAACACGATCTCAGCACGGCTGAAGGAAGGCTATGTCCCCTACAACGTCGCCCCGACCTACTCGCCGATCACTGCCTCCGAGCCTGCACCGGAGACCACTGTGACTGAAGTCGCCACCGGCAAATCGACGAAGCTCGAGTTTCAGAACAAAATCACCGTCGTCGTCTTTACTGCTCCCGAGTGCGAAATCAGCAAGACGATGCAGAAAGCCCTGGCCAAAGCAGAGTCCAAATTCGGCAAAGAGGCGAAGTTTGTGGAGATTTCGCTCGGCAGGGACAAGCCAAGCGGCCAGGGCCGAGAAGGCTCACGGACGCTCTACTGGGACAAGGACGGCTCGGTCGAGAAGACATGGGGCATCAACTACACCCCCTACGTCTTGGTCGTCGGCAAAGACGGCACCATCAGCCGAGGATTCGGCGGATTCGGGCCTGACCAAGAGGAGCCGTTCCTGAAGACGATCGCGACCGCGGTCAAGTCGGCTGGCGAGTAGCAGCTACTCGATCCCCAGCACGCGCTCGGCCAGAATCATCGCGACAAAGTCGTCGACCGGATCGGGAGGCACCTGCAAGGTCGCCGGCAACAGGCGCCGCCACCAAGGTCGGACGTTGTGTTGCCAATACCGCTCTCGCGCCTGGATCGTCGTGTCTTTTTCGTCGACGACCAGAATGCCGATGCTGGGCAGCGCCTCCCGCAACGCCTCCACAGTGGCGCGAGAACGAGTGCCTGAACCCACGACCACCATCGAAAACCCCTGCTCGCTCTGGACGTCCTTGACCTTTTGCACCACCTCAGCCGCAGGCACCACGGACCGCCAGACCAAGCTCACTTCTCCGTCCCCAGCCCGGCTGACCAAAGCCATGCCGCACTTGCTGCTGCCGGGGTCGATAGCCAGTACCGTCTTGTCGCCGAGGTTTCTCATAGTCGCAACCGATGGACGAGCCGTAGCGGCTCCGCGGCCCGCGTGGTCTGCGCCGCCAGGAACTGGACGCGCACGGTCTTTTCGCTCGACCGCACCTGGCTGACGATCGCCAAGATCTGGTCGATCGTCACCTGTCCCAACGGCATTTCGCGCCCGGTGGCTGGGATCATGCCCTTGCTCAGGGCGACCTGTCGGACCTTGGTGTTCACGATGGCCAAAACCTGCTGGGCGATCTCCGCCTCGCTCTGTCTGCCGTCCACCTGGCCCTCCGCCACGATCTCGTTGGCCTGGAACACCACCGGGTCCGGACGCACTGATGGGACGACCCAAACAAACTCACCTTGGAACGAGTTGAGCGCGGAAGTCAGCACCAACACCATGGGCTCGCGGCGGCCCGCCAGCTGCTGGACGATCTGCCGCTCTTGGTCAGCTACTGAAATCTTCGTACCCGACCGCTCGATTTCGATGAACCCAGCGGTCGCTGTTCCTTGCAGGACCGGCGCGGCGCCCTTGCTCTTGGCGTCCGATTCCGCAGCACGCAGCGCGGCCAGGAGGGCCGCCCGGGCTTCTGCCTCGTTGCTCCGCTCGGGCAGAACGATCCGGGCTAACTCGTCGCCCGAGTTGTAGATCAACTGGCTGCGACGGGCGTTGACCTGGGCGTTTCCCAAGCTCTGGATTTGGGTGCGCACAGATTCCAAGTCCTCGCGGGCGTTCTTGAGCTCGCGGGCTGCATTGTCATACTCCTCGCGCACTCTCTTCAAGTCGCTCTGGTTCTGGGCCAGCCTGGCGTTGTACGTCTTGTCCAGCAGGGCTTTAGCCTGCTCCAACTCCGTGACCTTCGCAGTCAGGGTGGGCACCTGTTCCTGCAACTTGGCCAGATCGCCCTCAAGCCTGGTGTTCTCTTGCGTCAGCGCCAAGTTCTTGCTCTGGATGCTGGTGTTCTCGCCGGTGATCCTGGTCTGCTCGACCTTGGCGCGGGCGATTTCTTCGCGGACCGATTTCAGGCTGTCGGCGGTTGTCTTGAGGTTCGCCTGCACGCCGGCCAGAGACTTGCGGACAGCGTCCACGCTGGCCTTGAAGCTCGCGGCCTTAGTCTTGAAGTCAGCCGCTTCCGCCTGGGCGTTCTTGACGTTGGTTTTCTCGTCTTCCAGCTTCTTCGTCTGGTCTTTGAGCTCGCCCTTGACGGATCCGAGTTGAGACTGGGTTGTCTTCACCGTCGCCTGTGCCTCGCCCAGTTGTCCTTTAAGGGCACCAAGCTCGACTCGGATCTTTTCGCCTTCGACGATCCAGGCCCGGACCGGCTCACTCAGCGTCGCCAGCAGGCCGACGGTCAACCCAGTGCCGGCCATGCCAGCCAGAAACGTCCCCAAGATGGCCGTATGCTTGGGGCGCAGTCGCCCGAACCGCAGGCGCTTCTTGCCCAGGTTGCGCCCGATGGCGTCTCCTAATGCAGCGACGACACCGCCGACCAAAACGACGACGACGACGAACACAATGGCGGCGACGTTCATTGTGTGTTCCTCTTGTTGATCAAGACGACCGCCGCCAACACCCCGACGCCAACGGGCGCGAAACTGGCAAAAGCAGGCGGCACCAAGCCGCCCTGCGACATCACCGCGAGCGTGTTGACGATCAGGAAGTACCCGAAAATAATCATGATCGCCAAGGCAAAACCCGACGCGGCCCCGGTCCGGTGGTTGCGGATGCCGAGCGGCGCACCGATCAGGCCGAACACCAGCGCCCCGAGCGGCACCGCCAGCTTGTTCCAGTAGCCGAACACCAAATTGGCCAGCTTGCCCTTGTCGTGGTTCGGGTCGGCCTGCATGCGCTGGATGTTCTCCCTCGTCTGCCGCATGTCATAGACGTCTAAGTCGTTCAGTGTCCGGGTGATGACGTCGTCGAGGGTGATCGTCGGCTTTTTGGAGTTGGGCGGCCACGCTCCGTCATCGCCTTCGGCGGTGCCCTTGGTCTTCAAATCATAGAGAATCCAGTGGCCGCTGATCTTCCACTCATGGATGTCGGTGTACTGCAGCGTGTCGGCCTCCAAGAGGTTCGCGGCACGCATCTCCTCGTCAAGGCTGACCACTTTGACACCACGCAAAGTCTGCGAGGCCAGGTCGACGTCGCGGGCGTTGATGAATCCGATCAGCTTGCCCTTGTCAAAAAACGGCTGGGACGCGCTCTGCTGTCGCTTCTTGGCAAGCGTCCCCTCCAAGCTGGCCCGCACACGCAATGCCTGCGAAGAGGCTGCCGGCACGACCTGCTCATTGAACACAAACGTCACCAGAGCCACGACGACCCCCATGACGGCGACCGGCGTTATGATGCGCCCGACGCTGACCCCCGCAGCCCGCAACGCCACGATCTCGCTGTCCCCGCTCAACCGGCCAAACGCCAGAAGTGTCGAGAGCAACATGCCCATTGGGAAGGTCTTGACCAGGATTCCTGGAAAGATCAGGAACGCCAATTGGACGACCTTGTCGCCTGGAGCCCCTTCGCTGATCAGCTTGGTCAGCTCGAACAGGAACTGCCCGGCTGAGATCAGGACGCTGAACAGAAGGGCGCTGAAAAACCACATCGGCGCCACCTCTTTCAGCACGAGGCCGTCGACCCTTTTCACTCTGGTTCCTCGGGCGGCTTGTCCTCGCGGATCTTGTCGAAGCCTTGCCCCAAGTAGTGTTTGCGCACCAGCTCGTTGTTCCGGATCGCGGCTTGGTCGCCGTCAGCAATGATCTTCCCGTCGATCAGGATATACACCCGGTCGGTGATGTTCAGAGTCGCCTCGACGTTGTGGTCGGTGATCAAGATACCGATGCCCTGCTTCGACAGCCGCGCGATGATGTGCTGCAACTCCTCGATCGTCACCGGGTCAATACCCGTGAACGGCTCGTCCAGCAGGATGAACTTGGGCTCGATGGCCAACGCGCGGGCGATCTCGACGCGGCGGCGTTCACCGCCAGAAAGCACCTGCCCCTCCGACTTCATCAGCTTGGTGATGTGCAGTTCCTCAGCCAGGCTCTCGATCCGACGGTCAGCCTCCGCCCGGGGAACATGGTTCATCTCCAAGACAAGGCGCAAGTTATCTTCGACCGACAGCTTGCGAAAAACGCTCGCCTCCTGCGCCAGATAACCCACCCCGGCCCTTGCCCGCTTGTACATCGGCCATGCGGTCACGTCCTCTTCGTCGAACCAGACCTTGCCCCCATTGGGCTTCACCAAGCCGGTGACCATATAGAACGTGGTGGTCTTGCCCGCGCCGTTAGGGCCCAGAAGGCCGACGACCTCGCCCTGGTCCAGTTGGATCGACACCTCGTCGACCACGCGGCGTTTCTTATAGGCTTTCACCAGGTTCTCGGCCCGAATCCTCATCCGCCCTCTCGGAACCCGCCTTTGCCCTGCCCGAACGTCCAGCCGAGGACTTCGTTCTTCTTGTCCAGCCTGACGGTGAACCGCTCGCCAGAGAGGTCGCCTTCAAAGCCTGTTTCGCCACCCGTCGCCTTCGGCTCGGTGCTACGGCCCGACATCTTCACATTCCCCGTCAGCACCACTTCGCGTGTCGCACGGTCGTAATCCAGCCGGTCGCCGGTCGCCGTGATGTACGTCTTGCGTTCGCGGCCCTCTTTGTCTTTGGAAAAGCTGTCCACCACGACCGTCACACGTCCGGTCATCACGACGGTCCGTAAAGGGTCTTCGCTGGGCTTGTTCAGAGGATCAAGGGTCGCCTTGGCATTCGGGCCCGTCAAGGTAACTTTCCGAGTGTTGTCACCCAGTGTCGACGAAACCAGTTCGAGGCGGCTAGGCGACGTGACAGTCGCCTCGGTGGCCCCGTCGACGATTTTGACCTGGGCCGATGTCACCACGATCTCGTTTGCCGCCTTGTCCTTCGTCGCTTCTTTGTTGACTTTGAGCCAAACGTCACCCGCCAGGGTTGCTTGTTGGATGACGAAACTCTTCTCCGCCGTCTTCAAGTCACCCTTCGCGCTCTGGGCTCGGAACTCCAGGCCCTGCGTTTTGCTGAAGCCTTGGAGCGGCTTGCCCGTGAATTCAAAGTGTATGTCTCCTTCGGCGGGTGATCCGCTGATCTCGGAGGAGAGGATGCCGTCGACACGGAAGTTGCCAGCTAGGTCTTTGAAATGCTGGCCTTGAGTCTTGTTCTGTGCCAGAACAACGCCAATGGCGAAGACGCAAAGCACGACGAAACCTGTGCGGACGCTCATCGTTGGAACCTGTCGGGTGTACCGACTCTGGTGAGGTCTTTGTTCGCCCATAGCTCCCTATATTCGCCTGTCTCGTAGACGTCCGACCGAACCCATACGCTACCTTGTGCGGCGACCAGTTGTCGGTCGTCCAGCCACTTGGCCCGGTCGGCGGTCAGCGTCACCGCGCTCCCTTTGCGCCCATTGGCAGGCTCCGAAGTGATCGAGACATGGCCGTGGACACTGAGAAAGTGAGTCGTCTGGTCGGCCTCGCCTGCGTCGGCCGAAAACCGGCTCGAAACCACTCCGCCGTCGTAAATCTCGCCCGTGATCCCCTGCACCTCTGCCTGGGAACCCTTGCCGCCGACCGTGACTTTGCTCTCCTTGGCGTGCAACACCCAGGTGACCTTGCCCTTGTTGTCTCGCGCCGTCAAAGTCACACCCGGGGCCAAAACAGGCACGGCCGTCAGCCCAGGGCCCTTGTCCTCTGCCGGAGGTTTCGGCTTAGGAGCCGGTGCCGAACAGCCGGCCAAAGCCACCATGGCGGCTAACCCGAGGCGAGCGGCAGAGTGGATGCCTGTGCCCTCCTGGCAAACCGGCCCGTGTGCTGGCCCGCGAGCTGCCCGCAAGCGGCGGCGATGTCGTGGCCGCGCTCCACACGCTCGGTGACGTTGACCCTCTCCGCCTCCAAAACCGACCGGAAAGCCCGCACCCGTTCCTTGGTCGGCCGCTTGAACCCCTGGTCCGTATCGACATAGTTGAACGGGATCAAGTTAACCACAGTCGGCGTCCCTTTGACCAACTTGGCCAAGGCCCGTGCCTGGTCGACGGTGTCGTTGACATGGTCGATCAAGAGGTATTCGACGGTCAGTTTGCGCCCAGTCGCCTGGTGGTACTTCTTCATCGCTCCCCACACCTCAGCCACCGGCCAGCGGTGGTTGACGGGCATCAGGCGGCTCCGCAC
Source organism: Armatimonadota bacterium (assembly GCA_018268335.1). Lineage (GTDB taxonomy): Bacteria > Armatimonadota > Fimbriimonadia > Fimbriimonadales > Fimbriimonadaceae > JAHBTB01. Next base: position 16,933 of record JAFDWT010000031.1, read on the forward strand.
CTCGTCCACCGCTGAGTGCAGCGAAAGCGCCAAGTGGATCGGCAGGCCCAGCTTGGCCAGCTCCAAAATCTGTGGAGCCAGACCAACAGTCGAGACCGTCATGTGGCGATAACTCAAGCCAACCTCTTCATGCAGGACGTTGAGCGTCTTGACGACGTTCTTCAGATTGAGCAAAGGCTCGCCCATGCCCATGAACACCACATGGCTGATCCGACGCGGGCTGATCCGCTGCAGCCACAGGTACTGGCCGACGATCTCGTCCACGCCCAAGTCGCGGTCGAACCCGCCCAGGCCGGTGGCGCAAAAAGTGCAACCCATCGGGCAGCCGACCTGGCTCGACAGGCAGCAGCTGACGCGGTCCTCATAAGGCAAGAGCACACATTCATAGACCTGCCCGTCGCCGTTGTGCAGCAGGAGCTTGTCGACCCCGTCGGTCGAGCGTCGGTGCGCCGACTCTACCAGCGTCGTCACGGCGTGCCCTGCCGACAGCTTGGCCCGGAAGGCGGCTGGCAGATCGACCATCTCGTCGACCGTCGCGGCATGGCGCTTGTAGACCCAGTTCGCCAACTGGCCGCCCCGAAACGGGCGCTCGCCCAGGTTCGCGGCCAGTTCGCGGAGCTCGGCGGTCGTCTTGCCGACCAACGGAGTCAGTTCTGGGGCCAAAGTTCGAAAAGTGTACCGGTCGGTGACGCTTGGCCCCGGACACATCGTTATGAGGAATATGAAAGGCTTCAAGTGGTTGCTCGTTGGCGCGGGGACGTTCGCGGCGGTCTTCGCCGCTGTGGTCGGGGCTTTGCAGTTCGACCGGTTCCTCCGGCAGCGGACCGCCGGTGACGTGGTCTTCCGTGGCGGCGAGGCGCGGATGATCAACGCATCGACCGGCGGTGCCATCGGCTTCGACTTCCGCGAGCCGGCCAAGAAGGCGCTCGAGAGTGTCGTCAGTATCCAGACCACTGCCGAAGGCGAGGACTTCTTTGGCCGCCGGTTCCGGCAGGCCTATTCCCAAGGCTCGGGCGTCGTTGTCTCGGCCGACGGTTATGTCGTCACCAACAACCACGTCGTGCGCGTCGGCTCACCCGCTGGCCCCTTGGCGGACACGGTGTCGGTGACCTTCGCCGACGGCAAGTCATATGACGCAACCGTCGTCGGCACCGACCGGCGGTCCGACCTCGCCGTTTTGCGTATCGAAAACCCCAACGTCAAGGCACTGGCCCTGGGCGACAGCAGCAAGCTGCAGCCCGGCGAGTGGGTGCTGGCGGTCGGCAACCCGCTGGGCTATTCCAACACGGTCAGCCTCGGCATTGTCAGCAGCACCGGGCGGCCGCTCCAAGGTGACGACGCGCTGTTTGTCGACGGCATTCAGACCGACGCGGCGATCAACCAGGGCAACTCCGGCGGCGCGTTGGTGGACGCCGAAGGCAACCTGGTCGGCATCAACACCGCCATCGCGAGCAACAACGGCGGTTCAATTGGCATCGGCTTCGCAATCCCGGTGAACCGTGTGAAGGAAGTCGTCCGCGACATCGTCAAGGACGGCAAAGTCCGCTACGGCGACCCCGGCCTGGAGCTCTATCAGCGCGACGGCCTGCTTCGCAACGCGCGCGCTCGCCGCGAGATCCAACAGCAGACCGGCGCGACCTCGGCCCCTCCGACCGCCGGCGTGATCGTCCACGACGTCGTCCGCGGCGGCCCGGCGGCCTCCGCCGGCATCCGGTACTTGGACGTCATCACCTCGGTGGACGGCAAGAAGGTCGAAGGCGTCCAGGACTACCTTGCCGCCCTCAGTGCCAAGCGTCCAGGCGACAAAGTCCAGGTCAAGTTCTGGTCAGCCGGAGCGTCGAAGGAAGCGAGTCTGACGTTGGCTGAGTCCAGGGATTAGGAGCAATTCGCATACTTTGGGTGTCCCGGAAACCCTCACCCCAACCCCTCTCCCTCAGACTTCGCCGAGCTTCGTCGGACAGGTCGGAAGGGAGAGGGGCTCTTACCCAGGTGAAATCACCAGGTCGTGATAAGAGACCTTAACATAAGCCTTAATGTGGACAACAAGCCCGGCGGACAGGCGTCATGATAAGTGACGTATGTCCTGGTCGCATGACGGGCTGCCCGAGCTTCTGGAGATTCTCCCGCCAGTAGTCCGTGAAAAACTTGAAGTCCATCCAGACCTCAAAAGTCTGGTCGAAGTCGTCCTCGACTACGGTCGCCCAGCTGAGTGCCGGTTCATCGGCAGCGTCGAACGCTGGCCGCAGACCATCGTCTCGGACCACGACATCGACCATGTCGTCAAGGCGGTCGGCGCCTTTGGCGGCGACAACCGCGCGGGCATCGAGCGCACGCTCCACCGCATCAGCGCCATCCGCAACCGGCACGAGAAGGTCATCGGCCTGACCTGCCGTGTCGGCCGCGCCCTGGAAGGGACGATCGACATCATCGACGACATCGTCCGCAGCGGGCAGTCGATCCTGATCCTCGGCAAGCCGGGCGTCGGCAAGACGACCAAGCTCCGCGAGGTGGCCCGCGTGCTGGCCGACGAAGTGAACAAGCGCGTCGTCATCGTCGACACCAGCAACGAAATCGGCGGCGACGGCGACATCCCGCACCCCGCCATCGGCAGCGCGCGCCGGATGCAGGTCAGCGACCCGGTGCGCCAACACGGCGTGATGATCGAGGCCGTCGAGAACCACATGCCCGAGGTCATCGTTATCGACGAGATCGGCAATGACCAAGAGGCCATGGCCGCGCGCACCATCGCCGAGCGCGGCGTCCAGCTGATCGGCACCGCCCACGGCCAGACGCTGGAGAACCTGATGCTCAACCCGTCGCTCTGCGACCTGGTCGGCGGCATCCAGGCGGTGACGCTCAGCGACGACGAAGCCAAGCGGCGCGGCACGCAGAAGACCGTGCTGGAACGCAAGGCCCCGCCGACGTTCGACGTCGTCATCGAACTCCTCGACTTCGACAAGCTGGCCGTCCACCACAACGTGATGAAGACGGTGGACCTGATGCTCCGCGGCATCGCCCCCCGGCCCGAGGTGCGCGTGCGGACGACGGGCGGCTCTGTCGAGGTCGTGCAGAAAGAGCTGGTCCCCGACCTGGACGAGCCGGGATTCAACGAACGGTTTCCGTCCTTGGCGACGCGGCAAAACGACGACCCTCCCGCACCCAAAAAGCCCGCCGCCAAGGAGGAGAAGCGCGAGCCCGGCCTCTTCGGCCGCGAAAAGCCCGACCGCGAGGGCACGCCCAAGGATGCGGTCAAGAAGGTCAGTGTCGTCCGGATCTATCCCTACGGCATCGCCCGCACCCGGCTGGAACGGGCGATCCGCGAGAAGAAAGCCCCCGCCTACATCACCAGCGACATCCACCAGGCCGACGCCGTCATTGCCATCCGCACTACCGTGCAGACCAAAGGCGGCAAGCTGAAAGACCTGGGCAAGGGCGTGCCGACGGTGGTGGTCAAGAGCAACACCTTCAGCCAGATCGCCCAGGCCGTCGAGGAAATCGTCCGCGGCAGCGCCCCTGACGCTGAGCGGCATCAGACCGCCGCAGTCGAGGTCACCCAGGCGATCGACGTCGTCCTGCAGACCGGCAAGGCCGTCGAGCTGGCCCCCGCCGACGCCCGGACACGCAAACTGCAACACCAGATCGTCGAGGGTAAGAAACTGGCCAGCGAAAGCGTCGGCCAGGAACCCCAGAGGCGGCTGAGGATCCTGCCGACCAAGTTGGCTTAGGCGCCAGTGATCTGGGCGCGGCCGTAGCGGTCAATGGCCAGCACGATGTCGTACCTCGGCGGCCGGGGGCCGACGACGCCCGAGTTCATATCCCACGAGGCTCCGCTGTTGTCAGTCAGGTCGGGTCCGACGGACCAGATCGCCAAGGGGCTAGCGCGGTAGGCAAACGGCTTGCCGGAATACCAATCCGTTGCGGTCAGCGGTTTTCTTGGATCGTCGAGATACTCGAGGTAAGCACGGACTAAATCTCGGACGACTTCGGTGTTTTTGAGTCCCACCAGAAGCGTCTTGTTGCCGACAGTGCCTTGGTCGAGTAGGAGGTCTTGATAGGCCTGCTGCATGGTGACGACACCAAAGGCCGGCTTGGCCTGCGCATCGTCGAGTTTGTCGGCGAGGTTCCTGTCTTCCTTCCATCCTTGCTCGATCGTCGCCAGGGTCTGGAGTTGGCGGCGGTTGACCTCCTGGACGGCCCCTTCCAGCATCACGGCCTGCATGGCCTTCGGCACGTAGGACCACCTCTCGTTGAACCGGGTGATGGTCGGACTCTCAAACTCCGTCCCCGTGCTGCCGGCGAGCTGCCGTCCGAAGAGGAGGGTCAGGCTGACTTCCGACCTGGCCACGTCGGGTGCTTCGGGCGAGTGCCAGGCGTTGACCACGGAGTTGATGAGCCGGAGCCGAAACGCAGTGTCTCCGGGCCGGGACTCGGTGGCGCGAACCGCGACGACGGCCAGTTGCCGCGTCTGTGCGCCCCGGTGGAGTACTTCCAAGGCCGTCGTCCCTGGCGGCATCTCGGCAAAGAATCGGGCCATGTTGGAGAGATAGAGTAGCGACGTATCGGTGTCGCCCTCTTTGGCCTTGGCGATCGCCTCAAGGGAGAGCAGCTGGGCACCAAAGGCGATCGACCCCGCTCTGGCGCTGCTGGTCGCCATGCTCTTGCGCCAGTCGATGAAGTTGAACGGTTTCGGGGTGGCGAAAAGCGTGCGAGCCGCCTGGAGCTCGCGGCCCATGGACTGCAGCAGGAACGCCGCGTCGCCATCGGTGGCCCCATGCCTGAGGAAGTACACGAGGTCGCTCCGGTCGGACCGGGACACCGGCCTGGAGAGCACCTTGATGCAATCTGCCGCCTGGTCATCGGGCTTTACGGTGAGGGCATCGAAGTCCTCCGCCGTCGTGGGGATACCGTGGACAGGGGTGAGCTTGCGGAACGAGGCCTCGACCGCCGCGTGCGAGACCGGCTGGGTTGCCGCTAGATAGCCGATGGCACCCAGGGCGACGAGCCCAAACAGCACCAGCCCGACCGTCCGCAAGGCCCCTCTTGACCTGCGGTACTGCCGCTCTTGGCTGGTTGGGTCGTCGGGAGTCGTCACGGCGTGCCTATTCAAGATACGCCATGTTTGCCCGGAGACATCACTGTCCCCTCAGGCTCGCCGTCTTTCCGTCCCAGCTGAATGCAATGTCGCTAGCGGATTCCCTGTCTCCAGTCGCCACACCGCCGTCGTCATTCCGGTCTTTCCCGACGCTATAAACTGTCCAACTTTCGCTAGTCGACTTCATACGGTAGGGGCGACCCGTGAACGGATCAACCGTGCCCGAGACGTCTGGGGCATGGCCCGAGGCAATGGCACCGAAGCCCAGTTTGACAAGCTGCTGGTACGCCACTATCTCGCGAAACTGACTGGAAAGGCCCCCAAATTCAGGGAGCAAGATAGCCAGTATGGATGGTGGCATTGGGCATGTCTGAAAGGCGGAATGGAACTGCCGCTCAGCATTGTCAACGTTGTCATAGTCGGTAGGTGCTTTGCGCACTTGCTCCAGAAACCGCCCCCATGTTTCGGTCACATATGGCCCCCACTGGAATCGGAGCCAATTGTCAGCCTTGTCTTCAAGACTGACTTGGCTGAGCGGGCCCGGACTTTCAGGCTGCGCGCCATTCTCGTAGTCGGTCGTGCCCATTTTCACCATGGCATGGAGGTGGCAGGTCTGGCTGGCATCCTGGGCGGCGGTCGATGCCTCAAACAGCAGGCATCGGGCGACATCGGGCCGGTGGACTTGACCGAAGACGCCTACTAGCAGTGCTTTGGCCCAAGGATCCTGCGTGAATTGGCCTGTATGCTTACAAAACTGTTCGGCGATCTGTTTATACGTCTTTGCCCAAACTAAGACAGAAATGAGAACGGGTTCGTCTCGCAAATGATCATTCAAAGAAAAGGCGCTCTTGAACATGGCCAGTGCTTCCAAAGGTTTCCCTTCGTCGGCAAAAACCTCACCTGCGTTAGCCAGAGTCGTACAGGCCGTCTTTACTCTGGCAAGGTCAGGGAGAAGCATGTCGTGACCCTCTCCCTGGCGCTGTGGCACGTATTGCGGACGCTTCGCCATTTTCAAAGCTACTTCAATGGCGCTTTGGCACAAATCCACAGCTTGGCGACGCTCGCTCGGCGTGCTGTACCTATGGGTCGCATAAATGGTGACTGGGCAGCCTTTGCTTGCTTTCTCTAGCTCGGGCAAGAGTGCGGCGGCGTTGTCTTGGTCCAAAACAGGCTCTGGATAGAGGCCGGCTTGATTCAAAGGGATCTGATACCGAGCCGCAAGCTCCTTAGACCTGATCGTCCCCACTTCCGGTGGGCCGACGATTAAGGCCGCAACACTTGCGCATACGCAACCAATGGTCAGCGGAGCTTTCAAGTTCCGACGTCTGGATCGGTCGGCGGTTCGCAACTAGTAGCTCACCTGCCCTTCAGGCTCGCGTTCTTGCCGTCCCATTCGAAGACGATGTCGTTCTTGGCGTCTTGGCCGTTAAAGCCGCCGCGGCTGACTGTGCCGCGGTCGTCGCTGCGGTCGACGCCGATGCTGTAGACCTTCCAACCGGTGTCGGTCTGCGCTACTTTGTATTCGCCCTTGCCGAGCGGGTCGTGAGAACCGGCGACCTGAGGCAAGCCGCCGTCGCGGATGGCCCGGAGCCCTATGACCAGAAGCTCGTGCGACGCCGTTTCGCCTCGATAGGCAAGAATGGCCTGCTCAAAGACTGGGAACAGGATCTGCAGAACCTCCAGGCGGGAATCCCTGCCTTGGGCCAGAGTGTTCATCTGCGCCAGCCCCTGCTCGGCAGTGTCAAAGTCCGCGGGATTGGCCCGCGCCGCTTTCAAAAAGCCAGCCCAAGCCTCCACAACCTTCGGTCCCCAGTAGGGCCGGTCGAACTCGTATTTGGCCGCTTTCAGCACCTCCTCGGGCTTGGCCGTGTCCGATGCGCTGCTGTAGTCGCGCCAGTCCACCGGATGGGTGGCGACATAGGCGCTGAACATGGCCTCACCCAAGAAGGTGCGGCTGAAATCGTTCACGACCGATCGCTCGGCGACCGACACCAGCTTGTCGAGCGCAGCCTTGTCCTGTCGCTTGGCGGCTCCCGCCGCATCAGCGGCGACGTCCCAGGCGATCCTGTGGCAGGCGATTGAGACTAAGCCACCGATGAGGATCGGTTCGGAACGGACGAGGTCGCCCAGCTTGACCGCCGATTCAATGTCTGCCGTCGCTCCTTTGAAATCGCCCTCGATCGACCGCAGGCGGGCCCGTTCGGCCAAGGCCTTGACACCGGTCTTGACGGCGGCAAAATCGGGAAACTTGACGTCCGGCCCCCGCCCTTCGCGCACCGCTTGCCATGTGGGCCGGGAAGCCGCCAGTTCGGACAAGGACAAAACGTCGTGCCGCGACTCGACCGACCTGCGCAGCTCGTCGACGTCCCATTTTTCGCCCTTCCTTGGTGCTTTCACCGTCACCATGCCGGGCTTGGCCGCCGCTTCCTGCAGGCGCGACATCAGCATGAAGGCGTTCAGTTCGTCGGGCCCGCTCGGCTTGGGATAGAGCTCCGCGACGGTCGAGGGGATGTGGTTCTCGGCGATGATCGCCTTGACCCGTGACTCGCTCTGCGCTTTGCCCAACTGCCCGGTGAGGACCGGCAAACCACACACCAATGCCAGCGCGGCGACCGAAACCCCGACAACAGCCAACGTCTTCCCTTTCATCTGCGAACTCCCTCGAACTGAGACTACTGTGCCACAGCCCGCTCGGTTACGCAAGAGGGCGGGCCGTCAGCGACCCTGGATTTGGCGAACGACACCACGACGACAATCGAACCCGACGTCGGCGGAGTTGGCCCCCTTGCGCGGCGCGAGGTCACCCTGGTCGTCCTTGCCGTCTATGCCTGACGAATACAGAACGAACCCATTGCCTTCCTGACGGTATCGCAACGGCTTGTCGTCATAGGGGTCCGCGTAATTCACTTCTATTGCCAAGGGCCAGGCATGGTCGCGAGCGTGCGCCGCCAAGAGGCTCAACCAGGCGCCGGTCAAGCTCCGCCGGGCCTCCATCGTCTGGGCAGAGATGAGCGACCCAAGAAAGGCCGGTGAAAAAGCCCGGGCCACCGAATCTTGTGGCGTCTCATTCTTCCGGTGCTCAAACTCTGCTGCTGCCAGTGTCTTCACCGCAGGGACGATACGGCTCCATCGAGGCCACGTGTCTTCGATCGTTTGGGCCAGCATGACCCACGTGCGCAACATCTTCGCTTGCGAAGCCTGCTTGAACTGCTGGTCGTCCCAGAGCTCGACAGCCCGCTGGGATACACCGAATATCGTCGCCGAAGAGCCCTTCTTGTCCAGCTCTTGCATGCTGCGCTGGATGGTCATCAGTGCCTCGCACTGAATAGCCGGCCGTGGATCCGGCATCTGGATTTTGTCAATCACCTCTGTACGCAAGCGGTCGAGGAACGCTGCGTCGTCTTGACGGTTCATAGCGGTCCGCCGCGTAGCATCAAAGGCGAGCGACAAGCTGTTGAGGCACGCATTGTAGCTGTTGTTGTCTGGACAGTCGTAGGTGATCTTGGCCAGGCTGGCCAGGCACTGCAAGTCTTTGACACTCTGGTCGGTATTGCCGTCCAGCGCGTTCTGCTCGGCGCTCATCGCCAGAATGACCAGGCCTGTCGTCAGGCCAAGTGGATGCCGGTAGTCAACCGCTTCTGCCGGGCGAGGCAATGTGCGCCAGACCGCATAAGTCTGCTTGGAGCCTGCCTCGCGTGCCAGCTCAAGGACTTTATTTGCGGAGGCCAGGAATTCCTTGGGGCTTCTCCCGTCCACCATCCTGGCGGTCATCGTGTTGAGGCTCCGCTCCGTTCGTTTGCCCATGTTGTCGATCATCAGGTTGATGATCGCCGTCGCGTCTCCGCCGCCCATTTCGGGGACGCCTTCATATATCTCATCGATGCTTGTTTTGAGGTGAAGCCGCCTCGCCTCGGCGACTTGGTGCGGATAATCGCGGGCGACGTCTGCGACCATCATCCGTTCGCGAAACGCGGACTGTCCCCAGCCGGCGGCGCTGACCAAGGCGACGCCCGAACATATCGCAACGACCGTCCGACGCTCCACCCCTCTATCCTACGATGATTTGCCCATGTTTTCGCAATGTCTTGACAATATAGTCATTTTTTGTCTACTATTTCTCAATGACACTTTCGCTTGACTGTCTGGGCATTGTCGTGGCTGACATCGAGAAGTCGGTCTCTTTCTACGAGCTGCTAGGGGTGGCCCGCCCCACGGACATGGAAGGCCCACACGTCGAGTCCACCTTGCCGAACGGGCTGCGGCTCATGTGGGACTCGATCGAACTCATCAGGGAGATCGACCCAACCTGGGAGGAACCCGTCGGGCACCGGATGGGCATCGGATTCCACTGCGGGACGCCGCAAGGGGTAGACGAGGCCTACGCCAAGGTGGTGGCCGCCGGCCACGTGGGCAAACGGGAGCCGTGGGACGCCTTCTGGGGCCAGCGCTATGCCCAAGTCTCCGATCCCGACGGCAACCTCGTCGACCTGTTCGCACCGCTCTGCTGAAGGGTCCGAAGTTTCAATTATTTCTGAAAGTTCAAAAATCTGGCAGTGGCGGCGGTATAAGGAGGAGTGGAGCACCGGCATGGGCGCGACGCTTGAGACTGCGGCTTGGGAGAAGACTGGCGAAGACAAACGCCGGGCTGTCCGCGCGATGTTCGCCGAGATCGCCGACCACTACGACATCGTCAACGGGCTCGTCAGTTTTCAGTTGCACCAAGCCTGGCGCAAGGCGGCTGTCACTGCCATCGGGCTAGACCTTGGCGAAAAGGTTTTGGACGTTTGTTGCGGAACAGGCGACTTCTGCGAGGCCGCGGCGGCTTGTGTCGGATCCGAAGGCCAGGTCGTCGGCGTCGATTTCTGCGCCCCAATGTTGCGCCAGGCAGCCCGCAAAGTCGGTGGTCGGGCCAGGCTCGGCCTCGCCGACGCCATGCGGCTCCCGTTTGCCTCGCGCTCCTTCGATGCCGTCACGGTCGGCTGGGGCTTGCGCAATGTGCCTGATCCCCAGGCCGCCCTCCGGGAAATCGCCCGAGTGCTGCGTCCTGGCGGCCGCTTCGTCAGCGTCGACATGGCGCGACCGACGACCCCTGTGATTGGCCCCGTCGCCGAAGCCGCATGCCACATGGCCGTGCCTTTTGTCGGACGCCTCTTTGGCCACGACGAGGCGTACACGTACCTGCCCAAGAGCGCCTACAAGTTCATGGACCGCGACGCCCTGGCTGCCGCACTGAACGCCGCCGGCATCGGCCAGGTCCAGCACCAAGACTTCATGTTCGGTAATGTCTGCATGATGTGGGGAGCCCGGCCATGAGCGCCAGCGCGTTCCTCGACCGCCTCGGCGCCTCGATCGACGAGGATCTGATGGCCGACCTTGCCGACACGGCCTTGGCCGTCGAATCGGTGCTGTCCCAGCAGATGCGCAGCGACGTTCCGTTGGCCGAGAAGATCGGACGACTGACCCTGGAAGCCGGCGGCAAGCGGATGCGGCCGGCCCTGGTCGCGCTCTCTGCTCACGCCACCGGCCGTCCGTTTGACCGCTCGCGGGCCGTCCAGCTGGGGGCATGCATGGAGATGGTGCACATGGCGACGCTCGTCCATGACGATGTCATCGACGAAGCCGCCACACGGCGCGGCGTGCCCACCGCCGCCCATGCGCATGGCAACACTGCCAGTGTCCTCTCGGGCGACGCCTTGCTAGCGCGCGCCATGGTGCTCCTGGCCGACGACGGCGACTTGCAGGTGATCCGGCTGGTCAGCCGGGCCGTGGTCGAGATGGCCGAGGGCGAAGTGCGCGAAGTCGCCTCCCGCGGTGTCTTCCATTTGGGTCTAGACGAGCATTTGGCCATCCTCCGCATGAAGACCGCCGCCTTCATCGAAGCCTGCTGCCGCGTCGGTGCTATGGTCGCCGGGGCTCCGCAGTCCGAGCAAGACGCTCTTGGCCAGTTCGGCCACCATGTCGGCATGGCGTTCCAAGTGATGGACGACATGCTGGACTACCAGGGCGACCCCGCCAAGACCGGCAAGCCCCGCGCCACCGACTTCCGCGAAGGCTGCGCTACCTGGCCGCTGATCGACCTTTCTGGCACCGAAGACTTGTCACCCTGGGCGGCGGTCTTTGGCAACGGCGTGACCGACGACCAGATCACCAGCCTGGTCGAGCGGATGGAATTGGCCGGCAGCTTCCGCCGCGTGCTCCATGCGGCGGCTGACGATGTCCGGAACGCCAAACAAGCCCTGTCGGCTCTGCCCGAGAGCGCGGCCCGCGAGACCTTGGCCGGAGTCGCCGACTTCGTCCTCGAGCGGCAAGCGTGAGTCAGACCCGCCTGTACGTCTTCGACCTCGACGGGACGCTCTACCGGGGAAGCGAGGTCGTCCCCCACGCTCCCGAAGTGGTCGGCAGCCTGGTCGGTCGCGGCATGATAGTGAGGTACATCACCAACAACTCGGCGGCTAGGCCCGAGGCTATCACTGGCAAGCTCCGCGGCATGGGGTTCGCTTGCGAGCCCGAGTGGGTTTACGGCACCGGCCCAGCTGCGGCGCGGTTAGTAGTGGAGCGAGGTGTTAGCGCCGCCTATGTCGTGGGTGAGCCGACTCTCGTGCAGACATGCCGTGAAGCAGGGCTCGAGACCATCGACGAAGAGCGTGCCGTGCAAGGCGAAGCCCAGGCGGTTGTCGTGGGCATTTGCCGTCACTTCTCCTATGCGATGCTGCGTGCCGCCCAGCGCGCCATTGTCCAGGGAGCGATCTTTGTCGCCACCAACCGGGACGCGACATACCCAGTCGAAGGCGGCCTAGAAGACCCCGGCTCAGGAAGCATCGTCGCCGCTGTCGAAGTCGCCAGCGGTCAGTCACCTGTCGTCGTCGGCAAGCCATCTCCGCATATGCTCTTTGATATTCTTCGGGATACCAATTGTTCGTCAAACGAATGTCTAGTCATCGGCGACCGGGTGGACACCGACATCGGGGCCGGGGTCGCCGCTGGCTGCCCGACTTTCCTCGTCCTGACCGGTGTCACACGAGAACTGCCGCCTGGCCAGCCTGGCGCGGACAACCTGCGGGGCCTGTTATGACCGGGTGGACGGACACCCACTGCCACCTGAACGACACCGAGGCCTTCGCCGATCCCGCCGAGGCCGTTCGGGAAGCGAATGAAAACGGTGTCGACCGACTTATCGTCGTCGGTGTCGACGGCGAGTCGAGCCGTCTGGCGCTTGAGATCAGTGAGCAGTTCGACAACGTCTGGGCGGTTGTCGGCTGGCATCCCAACAGCGCCGCCTCTTTTTCAACGGACGGCCTCAAGGAGATCAGTGCGGCCGCCGGACATCCCAAGGCGGTGGCGATCGGCGAGATCGGCTTGGACTTCCACTGGTCGTACGCGACGCTGGAGCAACAGAAATCGGCCCTGTTCGCCCAACTTGACCTCGCCGCCGAGCTTGGCAAACCAGTGGTCTTCCACTGCCGAGAAGCCTATCCGGAGCTTCTCGACATCTTGGAAGCCCGCCCTTCTCATCCTTATTTGATGCACTGCTTTGCCGGCGGCCCGGAAGACGCCGACCGCGCCCTCGCTCTCGGCTGCCTGTTCGGCGTCGACGGGCCCGTGACCTACAAGAAGGCCGACGACCTGCGCGCGACATTGCGGCACATCGGACTCCAGCACCTGGTCCTCGAGACAGACGCACCATGGATGGCTCCTCACCCACATCGTGGCAAACGCAACAAGCCGGCCTGGACGGCCTTAGTCGGGCAAGGTCTTGCTGTTGCACTCGAAATCGACCCTGAAGAAATCAAAAGAGTGACCAACGCCAACGCGAGTCGATTCTTTGGAATCTAGTCGCCAGTGCCGTCGCCGACTTCGGGTGTGTCGGGGAGCTTCTGCGTCGGCTTGGGCTTATCCTTCTTCGTCGTCGCCTTGGGTTTGCCAGCGGGCTTTGCGGGTGCCGGTTTGGTTGTCTCGGGCTTTGCTTTCGGCGGTTTGGCCGGTTCGACGGTGGCTTCGCCTTCAGCCGTGGTCTCGGGCAGTGTCTCGACCGGAGGCTCTTCGACGGGCGGCTTCTCGGCCTTGGCCGGCGCTGGGGCTTCCTTTTCCACGCTCAAATCGACGTCGGGCTCGCGGGCTGGCTCTTTGGATCCCTTCGGAGCGTTGACCGGCTGGCCGTTGCGCGAAGCATCCGTAGCTTCCCCGGTTTGTTCCGCCTGTTGCTTAAGGGCCGCGAGCTGGGCGTCGGAGTTCCCGGGCTTGTCGGCGGCGGTCATGCTGCCGACCACAGGGCCGATGACGAAGTAGCCGACCGCCGCCAAGATGGCGGGGACGACGACGAACTTGATGACGAACAGTCCGATCCGGTCTGGTGAGGCAGGCATACTAGTGGGCGCGTCGCCCAGCATAGTTATAGACGACTCGACCCCCGTTTCCGCCCCAAAATGGTCAATCTTCGTTCACATATTCTTGAGTCACTGGGCGGTGTGGAGGCCATCACGCTCGAAAACCGCCATGTCCAAGCGACCCTCGTGCCCAGCCTCGGCGGCCGGATCGTCAGTCTGGTGGACAAGCGCACGGCCACCGAAGTCCTTGCTGCTGACAAGCACATCGGGTGGGCCAATCTGGCGGAAGACACCAAAACACACACCCAAGTCAGGGAAGCCGATGGCTCTGCTGCCGTCTCCCTGTTTGCCCTGACGCCCGACCTGCGGGCCGATGTCTGGGTCGTCGTCTCGCTGGGTGAGTCCGACCGCAGCCTCGGCGTCAGTGTCCGGATCCACAGCCGGACTTTGTTGCCGACCCGGCTTCCGGCCCTGGCCCGGTTCGCAGGAGTCTGGGAAACAATCCTAGGCGATACCAACCGTGCTTTGTACAACAGAAGTGAGCGCGCCGGTCTACATCTCGGCCCAGCCCGCTTGGCAGACGTCGACGGCCAAGTGGAGTGGCGGGTCGGCAGCGCCGACCCAGAGCTGCTGATGCCCTGCCGGACTGTCGAATCGACACTCACGGTCGCTCCCTTCTCCGGCATCGGCAACATCCACGGCCTAGGCTCCGGCTGGGTCGCCGAGCGGACGGCGGGCAGCCTGGAGATCGTGCCCGTGGGAGAGGGCGGCGGATTCGAGTTGCATGTCGAGACAACCGAAGGGGCCACACTGAAAGCCGCCGTCGAACTGAGGCCGGACCAAGCGACCGTCGTCTCCCTCGATTCCTTGCCGCCGATCAACCGCATGGCGTTGATGGCTACTCAGGGCTTTGACCTGGCCACAGAAATCTCCGACAGCCCGTTGCCGGAAGAGGCGCCGCCCCGGTTCGTCTCAAAAGCGAACGCGGCATGGCCTGGCGACGCACCCAGCGCAGAGTGGGTGTGGACGCTGACGGCCACGCGCAGCGAGGAAGCCAGGGGGTCGTCCCAGGTCGACGTCTTGCCAGGCACAGAGGCAGGTTCTCTCGTATCTCTAGCCCGTGCCAGCTCGCAAGCAGGGGTTTTTATCCACGCGGCGACCGTCATCGACGACGCCTTGCGGTATGCCGCCGACGACCCACTGCTCTGGTGGGCCAAGGCGGCTGTGGCCCGCCATATCGCCGCCGACCCGAGCTTCTCAGAGCTAGCCGATGGGGTCGAGGACGCTTTGCCCAATGCGCACTTTCTCTCCCCCATGGAGCCGATGCTGCGTGTGGAGGCGTTTCTCGCCCAAGAACAAGCGCAAGGCAAAGAGGCCAATCCACTGCTAGCCGATGTCGCGGCAGACAATGCTATCGCCCGCGACTGCCTGTGCCGCTTGGCTGTCTGGGGGCTGTGGGCCGACTTCGCCCGCGTCGCCGACGACCTGTTGCGACACAGTGACGACCCTATGGTCCGCTACTTGCTGGCCTGGGCGCTCTGCACGCAGTCTCGGATGCTCGCCACCGCCGCCGAACACCTGGCCGCCGCCGGGCGGCTCACACTTGAAGCGGCAATTATCTTGAGTCCGCTTGAAAAGAGAATGGCCAGAGAATTGCAGGTGCAATTCCCTGGCGACGCTGGCTTGAAAAGGTTGGGTGTGACTGAAGCCTAATTGACCTTGTGCTCAACTAGTACGGCACCGTAGTCCGTCGTGCCGAACTGCAGCTTGGCGGACTTCGTGATGAGCTCCAAAGCGTAGCGCAGGGTCTTGCCTTCCAGGTGGGCGTCCAGCTTGTAGTCCTTCACATCTTTGGCGACGACGATCTCGATGTCCGTCTGCTTGGACAATTCTTTCATGACCTCACGGAGGCCGACTTTGGTCAGGTTGACGGTGATCGGCTTGTCGAGGTCCAGCGCGGGAGCCTTTGTCACCTTGGGCTTGTCGGCAGCCTTCGGCTTCTGCGGAGTTTCCGTCGCCTTGGGCTTCTTGGACTCGAAGACCCGCTGTGGATTTGTGTTGGCGTCCAGTCCGGCCGACATAGATGACGCTTTGCGAATGTAGGCGATGTCGCCGTCCATCCAGCAGCAGAGGTCGGTCTGCTTGAGGACGATGGTGAGCGCCTGCTCGAACGGGACGTCGGTCAGCGACAGGTAGAGGTTTCCCTTGGTCTCCGACTCGATGACAAAGCTCTTTTTGCTCTGCGTAAAGAGGTCATAGAGGACATCGCGGACTTCACGGCCTTTGGATGAGATCGTCACCTTTCCAGTGGCCGAGGTCTCGACGCCGATGTTGGCGTTGTTCTTGTCCTGCCCGGATGCCAGCGGCACCAGCGCGCAGAGGGCGATGAGGGTGGTCAGCTTTCTCATGGTCATGGCTCCTGGTCAGTCTTTGTAAACTTTCACTCCGCCTTCGGCGGCTTTGGTCGCGGGCTTACGCCGGGTGGTCTTGGCGGCAGGTCGCTTCGCGGGTGCCTTTGTGGCACCACTGGGCTTCGCTCCACCTTCCTTGGCTTCCACGATGGGCTGAGTGTTCAGCTTGGGCTGCGTTGTGGCGGCCTTTGGCGGCTCGGTGGTCTTGGGCGCAGGCGTCGTAGGCTTGACGGCTTCGCGTGCAGCTTGGACGGCAGAGGCCGCCGGCCCGGGCGGGGTGGAATGGCCGGTCGGCTGCTCGTCCTTCGGTTTGGTCGAATCTGTGGTCTTGGGAGGCTCGGGTTTGACAGCCGCCTCGGTGGCCGGTTTGGTGTTCGTCTCCGGCTCCTTCTTCTCTGGTTCTGAGGCCTTGGTGTCCGTGGTCTTCGGCTCCTCTTCGTGGGCTTTCGTCGACTCGGCCTTAGGTTCGTCTTCCGACTTGGACTTCTCTTCCGTCGCGGCGACGGTCGTGCTGGCCTTAGCGCCTAGCAGTTTGGTCGGGTCGCGCAGGACCGTGGACATGACGATCAACACCACGGCCAGCCCGATGCTGAGCATCAGGGTTTTCGGCTGCTTCAGCACGTCGAGCGCGGACGTCGCCGGCATCTTCTGGCGGATCGCCGCGGCCTCGGCGGGAGTGGCGACCATGTGGGCCTCGACGGCCTGCTTCTCGCCCTTGGCGATGGCCAGGCAGTCAGGGCAGGCGCGCAAGTGGGCTTCCAGTTCCTTGAGCAGCTCTTCGGGGATGTTGTCGCCGTTGAGGAACCGCTTCATCTGCACCTGGGCGAGTTGGCATTCCAGGCTGACGACGGTGGCTTTGGACGGTTTGACGGCTAGCTTTGGAATCAAGGCAGGGACTCCCTGTTAGGAATGTCGGGTGGAGTCCCGGTTTTCTTTAGGGGATTCTTTCGGCCAGCACGGCGCGGACACTCTTGCCGACTTTGTAAAGGATCGCGACTGCTGGTCTCTTGCCTTGGCCGGCCAGCTTCTTGCGTAGCTTTTCTGGGTCGATGTCGACGCCTCGCTTCTTCACTGCCCGAACGACAAGGCCCAGCTCGCGGGTCGCTTCGCGGATTTTGTCCTCGCGAAACGCTCCGTGCCAGAGCACTCGAAACGACGCGAGCCAAGGGGATCCTACGGGTTCGAACCCTGTGAGGTAGCCGTTGGAGTCGCCAAGGCCCGCCAGACCGAACTCTCCCAGCGCATGGGTCCGGATAGCCGCCGGGTCGGCTTCGAAGACATATCCCAAGGGGTCGTCAAGAGTGCTGGCTAGCGGGGAAGCGTCAATCCACGACTCAGTCTCAACTTGGTAAGCGCGCCGCCCATGGCTGAAACCGAACAGCATCAACGCCTCGCAGCACTCACCGCCGTGGCTGACAAAGTCGAGGCCGTCCCCTTGCTCCAGGACTTCGTCGGGGAGCATCGGCGACATCTTCACCACTGCGCGACGGGCTGTCCGGCACTTGGCGACCACGGCGTCGAACGGCGGGCTGAATGACTGCGGGTCGAGCGTTCGTCCTCGACCAGTGCGTCGCTGAGGGTCGACGAAGACTGCCTTGTCAGACCAATCCAGCGTGAGGCAATCCGTGACCTGGACGTCTGCCAAGAGTCCATGTACAGCCAGGTTGTGAAGAGTCAGCGCGGCATGCTCTGGGTCAAGGTCGCAAGCTGTGGTTTGGCCCTGGCGGGCAAGTGCGACAGTGTCCGCGCCTATGCCACAAGTCGCGTCGAGGAGACCCGACCCTAAAGGGATCGGGCAACCCTCGTCAGTAAGCAACTCAGCGTGAAAGGCGGCCACCCTCTCATGGGTTGCCATTTCCAGACCTTCCCGCGTGAACAGCATCTGGCGTGCCCGCCCAAACTTCGCACACCCCCGCTCGCGCAGAGCCCACTGCGTGAATGCCCAGCGGGCGGCCTCGTCACCGACCTCTTCGGCGACACGGGCGATCTCCTTGGGCGTCGCCGCCCGGCCCTCGGCCAGGCCGAGGGCCAGTTCGCGCTCAGGAGTCATCGCCACGCTTGCCATTCTGGGCCGGTTTCTTGGCCCGGGTGACCTCCTTCTTCAGCGCCACCGCACAATCGACCCAGGCATAGGCCCGGGCTTGGCCCTCCAAGCCCATCGCCGCGACCATCGAGGAGACGCACAGTTCCTTCATATAGGCGTACGAGAACCCCTCGGTCGACTCGATGATCTCGGGCAACGCCGAGTCGTCGGCCAGCCACGGCGCCCGATTGACCAGGAACTTCTGCCGCTCGACTGTGCCGGGCGAAGCAAACGTCACCTTGCGGTCGAACCGGCTCGGCCGGTTGGCCAGGGCGGGGTCCAGCTTTTCCGGGTTGTTTGCAGTGCCGATCACCAGCATGCCGCTGTTGGAAGCGAACCCGTCCAGCTCGTTCAGCAGCGCGGTGCGGTGGTACTCGGTGACCATCGAGTCGATGTCCTCCATGACGACGACACACGTCGGGAACCGCCGGGCGACGCGGAACAGCCGGTTGACCGGCGGCTCGCACGACCGGTAATGGTCTTCGAGGTCCTTCACCACCACGCAGGGCCGCTGAATCAGGTTCAGCAACGCCTTGATCGCGTGCGTCTTGCCGTTGCCCGGGTCACCGAGCAACAACACGCCACGCCGCCAAGGCAGACCAGCCGACTCGTACATCTCCTTTTGGTCAAAGAACGACGCCGTGTGTTCGACGAGCTGTTCGACAAACCCCTCGGGCAACACCAAGTCGTCAAACGACGCCTTGGCAATGTCCCTGCGCAAGCCTGGGCTACGCGAGCACCGGCCTTTGGAGAACACCAGGACACTGTCGAGGTCGTTGTCTTCGAACCGGCAGACTGACTCAAAGAACGCCTCGGCCACGTTCCACGAATCAGCCACGACATAGCTGAAGTCGTGGACGTCCTCGACCCGCACGCGCATCACGTGGATGCGGTGCCCGTGCCAAAGGATGTCGAGCAGTCCCGTGTCGAACCGTGTCACCACCTTTTTCGTCTCGCCGTCCCACTCGGCGTAAACCTGGGAGTGCGTCCCCTCATTGGGAAACGCGATAGCTTGTCCCGACCGGACGAACCGGTCGACGTCGAAGTCGTAGTCAACCGTCTCGAGGACGAACTGACCGGGAAACAGATCGGCGACCTGCTGGCTCATGCGGTACGGCAGAGCGAGCGGGCTGCGCGACAACGATTCGGTGATGAACCGAGTGAGAGATTTATGCATAGTCCTGGCTAGTTGCGGGGCGCAAGACGGGGCCGTGGTCTCCTTGTTGGTGGAGATGGCGGGCGAATCGGTGAAGGGTGTGGTCGGGCCGGTCGGCTCCCTCGGTCAGAGGGCGTCGACTACGAGCAACTAGGGGAGGACCACGTGATTCGCATAAGGCTGTGTATTGTAGGCCCGGTTTTGTCGCGCGTTAGGACTTGGGACGGACTGATCTTTGTGAGCGCGCGGGCTTGCCCGCGCTTTGCATTCCGCGAGCTTTCTCGCGGCTGGGTCCAGCCAGGCATAAGCTGTACAATCTCACAAAGTTTCGCGGGACACCACCAGCTGATCGCATCTGCCGAAGAGTCCCGCGCCATGCGAGGACCATGACGATGAGCACAACCAACGGTGTCGCCCACGCCCAGAAGACTTGGCGCGAGAAAGTCGGCCTAGCCGAGATGCTGAAAGGCGGTGTCATCATGGACGTCGTCACCCCAGAGCAAGCCCGGATCGCCGAGGACGCAGGCGCGGTCGCCGTCATGGCGCTGGAGCGTGTGCCCGCCGACATCCGTGTCCAAGGCGGCGTCGCCCGCATGAGCGACCCGGATCTCATCAATGGCATCAAGGCCGCCGTCTCCATCCCCGTGATGGCCAAGTGCCGGATCGGCCACTTTGTCGAGGCCGAGATCCTGCAAGCCCTCGAAGTCGATTTCATTGACGAGAGCGAAGTGCTCACCCCCGCCGACGTCGCCAACCACGTCGACAAGCACCAGTTCACCGTACCGTTCGTCTGCGGCGCGCGCAACCTGGGCGAGGCCCTGCGACGCTGCGCCGAGGGCGCGGCGATGATCCGCACCAAGGGCGAGGCTGGCACCGGCGACGTCGTCGAGGCCGTCCGCCACATGCGCACGATCATGGCCGAGATCCGCCAGGTCCAAGGCGCGCGCGAAGACGAGCTCTACGTCCTCGCCAAGGAGCACCAAGCCCCGCTGGAGCTCATCCGCGAAGTCCACCAACTGGGCAAGCTGCCCGTGCCGAACTTCAGCGCTGGTGGCATCGCCACTCCGGCCGACGCCGCCCTCATGATGAAGCTCGGCGCCGAGACGGTGTTCGTTGGCAGCGGCATCTTTAAGAGCGGCGACCCCGCCAAGCGGGCCAAAGCGATCGTCGAGTCGGTGCTTTTCTACGAAGACGCCAAGAAGCTCGCTGAAATCAGCGCCGGCCTCGGCGAAGCCATGGTCGGTATCAACGTGGCCGCGATCCCGGATCGCGAACTTCTGGCTCCTCGTGGCTGGTAAGGCGACCAGATTAGCGACGGCCCCGTTGAGACACTGAGAATCTAGCCCGGTTCTAGATGGAAAAACCCACCGTGCGACAAGCTCGGTGGGTTTTTGTTGTCAAAGAGGCGCTTGTGTGCGTCGCTATCGGCCTCTTTATGGCTTCTATGGCGGTGCCAATGCTGATTGCTGGCCAGCCGAACTGGCCGGCCAGTCAGGTCACTTGCCCAAAGTAGGCGCGGCGTCGGGGCCAGGGAGCGGCTTTTCGGGGACTTTGTCCACTTCGGCGGGGTTTTTCTCGCCTGCCGCAGGGGCTGGTGTCGACGGCTTGGGCGACTCTGTCTCTGGACTCTTCGTGCCGGTGGCGGCGGGTGTCGCTGGCGGGTTGGCCAAGCCTTCCTTCTCGGCGGGGCCACAGCCGACGGCGAAGAGCATGGCACTAGCCAAAGCGAGGAGGATGAGCGACCGCATGACCGCCATTATTCACCCTTGGGCAGCCCGGGCCCAGTCACGCCGGTGATCCGCCACCGCGAGCTGGGCAAGACGCCGAAGTCCACCGCCGCCTCGCGGGCGAAGGTGATCTCCACGTCCTTGACGGTCTGGTCCATGGTCATGCCCATGAACTCGAACTTGACTGCCACGTCGGAGTGCACCTTCGCGTCGTTGCCGCTGATCGTTGGAACGGGCGACAGGACCACGATCTCTGGCTTCGCCTCTTTGACCACCCTGGCGATCTCGCGGCGGTCGGGCGACTCGCCGTCGTACTTGAACCCCGAGCTGATCGCCTCCATCACCGGGTTCGGCTTGCCCTCCTTAGAGGCCAGGACCGCTTCCTTCAGCGTCTGCTGAATCTGGGTCTCGTCCGAAGGACGGTTGAGATAGTAGGCGCCGAGCAATGCCAGCAGAGACAGGGACGGGACGCCGATGGCCAGCCACTTCTTCATGTTTCCCACAACCCTTTGTAACGCCCGCCCGTTCCGAGCGGTCAGGGAGTGGGTACTTGTGCCGCGACAAAGGCGACGTCCAGGGCAATTTGGCCCTTAAGGGCCTCTAGGTCAGGAAAGTCGGCCTCGCCACGAATCCAGCGGGGAAAGTGCAATTCTATTGCGGAACCATACAGAGAGTCGCCCGGATAGTCGAGGAGAAATGCCTCCACTGTCCGGTGCTGCCCGCCGACCGCTGGTCGCATACCGACGCTGATGGCAGCTCGGAACTTCCCCTTCACCGTCGTCGCCCATCCTGCGTACACACCATCGGCGGGAATAAGAAGCCGACCCGAATGGGCCAGGTTGACCGTTGGAAAGCCCAACGTTCGACCGAGTTGTTGGCCGCCTACGACGGCTCCCTGTAGCGCAAACGGCCTTCCAAGCATTCTAGTCGCGGCATCGACTCGGCCCTCCGACACGGCCGTGCGGATCGCCGTACTGCTAACCCGGACACCATCGACCATCACGGGCTCCACGACCTGGGTCGGGCACCGCGCGGCGAGCCAAGCGCCGTCGCCCTCGCGTCCCTTGCCAAAAGTGAAATCATGGCCGATAACATATTCCGTCGATTTGACCTTTTCGGCCAACAGGGCCACGAACTCGTCCGCAGAAAGTTGTGTGAACGCCTCGTCAAACGGCAATACGACACAAGCCGCCGCACCAAGCGAGGCAAAAACGGCCAGGTTCTGGTCGATGGTTGCGATATAGGGTGGCGTCTTGGCCGGGGCAAGAGTTTCAGAAGGATGCCGGTCAAATGTCACGACGACAGCTGGTGCCTTCAACTCAGCTCCTCGGGCGACGGCGCGGCGGACCAACTCGACATGCCCGACATGAACGCCATCAAACGTGCCCACACAGGCAACGGCCGAATGCCACTCCGGCTGTAGCCGGCCCGTGCCGAAATGGACCACCATCGCGGCGTCTATTGTGGCTTCTGTCGCCCCGACAATGCCCAAAGGGCCAGGATCACGGCCTGAAAGACGAACATCGTCGCCAATGTCAAGGGGCTGTTAGCCACCCTGTCGGCCAGCGCGACCTCTGGATAGAACCGGACGTTCAGCTTTGTCTCGGTGGCCAACAACAACAGCACTTTGAGCTCGACCACGTAGACCAGGGGCAAAGCAAACACATGCGCCCAGCCGGGCTTTTCGTCCGAGACCAAGCCTGGCGAGCAAAGAAGCGTCAGCAAAAACGACACGCCGGCGCATAGCGCAAACAGCACGGAGTAGCTAATGACCGACTGTGAGTGAGAGCCCTTGGCTGTCTGCAAAGCCACCCAGGCGTAGGCCAGATTGTTCGCGGCGGCGACTAGGACGAGTGAAGCCGACCACTCAATAGCGTTCCGAAAGCGGTCGACGACCGCAGACTTGTCCATTTCTCAATGGGGAACGTCGCGGACGTCCGTTCCTGACGCCGACTGGTTCTCTTCCAAGATCTGGTCGAAGATTTCCTGGCGGTGCACGGCGACGTCGCGGGGTGCCTTGATGCCGATCCTGACTTGCTCGCCGCGGACCTCCAGGACGACGACCTCGATATCAGGGCCTATTCGAATACTTTGATTGACTTTTCTTGTCAGTACCAGCATTGACCTTGCCCTCCGTGGCGGTCCGATTCCAAGACATTGCTTACGCGGCCTCGCTCTGCGATTCGGCGAACACGCGGTGGCGGATCGGATAAGTGTCGCCCTCAAAGACGACCTGCACCGCTTTGCCGTTCGCCGCGTTGATGACGATCGGACCTGCCAGGTTGATCGTCATATCGTTCGGCCGACCACGTGGAATCGTGACGATAGTATAGACCAGCAGCGGCGTCTCGGCGTCGGCGTCGATTTTCTCCGCTTCCTTGCGCGGCATTTCCGGTGAGAAATCGTTGACGTAGTGGCCTGGTTCGACCACCAAGAACGCGGTCGTCCCGTCTTCCACCGACTGCAGCCAGCGGAACGGGCTGTCGTCCTTGTGGTTGACCAGCACGTAGTCGCGCAATGTCGGAAAGCCGAGGAGCCCCTCCGCAAAGGAGACGACATCGTCGGGGGTGTATGGGACAAGTCCGAACCGGCTTGTCTGGACGGCGCTCGTGATCGTCATCGCATGTAGTCCAATAGGCTGAGTTTTGACCCTTGGGCCAAAACGGTCAAGGCGGCCTGGTAGGCGTTCTGGTTCTGCTGGTAATTCGTCATCGCCTCGGCGATGTCGACGTCTTGGGCGTCGGAAACTTGAGCGGTCAAGTCCTCTTTGCGCCGAGCGTTGTCGCTGGCCAGGGACTGGACCGTTTGGAGTTTGCTGCCTTGGTCGGCCCTCAATTGAGTTAACTGGGTGCCAAGGTTCTGCATGTCAGTGACGCTCTGGCCGATCAGGTTGGCGTCCCCGGTCGCCAAGTTGCTCTTCAGCGTCTCCAGCTTGGCGTAGATGTCTTGATACAGCGCCCCTGCGCCCTGCTGGTTCACTCGCATCAAGTCGGCGGGCCTGACCTCGACGTTCACCGCGTTGTCGTCGCCATTGAACGCCAGGGCCGAGCCACTGACGGCAAACGGCTTGGTGCTAGTCAGCTGTCCGGAAAAGAGGTAGCGACCACCGCTCAGCTGAGTGTTGCCCAGGCTGACGATCCTGGTCTGCAATTCGTTGATCTGGCTCACCAGACCCTGCCGGGCGGCCGTGTCATTGGTGCCGTTAGCACCTTGCAAGGCCAGCGTGTACGCTGATTGCACGGCGTCATTGGTCTGCCCCAGAATCGACTCACCGTTGTTCAAGTATTCCTTGGCGACCGTCAGGTTGGCGTCGAGCTGTTTGTAACGGTTGGTCAGAGCGGTCAGGCTGATGACGGTCTGTGCCCCCTGCGGGTCATCAGCGGCGGTCTGGAACCGCAGTCCGGTGGCGACCTGTCGTTGCGCCGACAAGTACCGGTCGCTCGCCCGTTGGGCGTCCGACATGTACGTCTGCCATTGCGTCGTCGTGCTGATTCTCATCGCTTCCCCCGTTCAATTACTAGCGGTTGACCATGTTAATAGTATCTTGGGTGACTTGGTCGAATATCGTCAGGGCTTTGGCGGCCGCCTGGTACGAACGCTGCAGCTTTTGCATGTTCGCCAGTTCGTCGTCCATGGAGACGCCGCTCACTGCCTGCCGCTGGTTGTCCACCTGCTGGACCACCGCCGTCTGCGTGTCGGCCTTGCCGCTGTAGAACTGTGCCGTGCTGGCGACGACGTTGATCACACCCTGGAAAAAGACACCGAACGTCTGGTTGCCTAGACCGGCGATGTTAGTGTCGCGCATGTTGGAGATCGCCTGCGCCAAACCACCGTCTCCCGGCGCACCCGAGACACCCGCGGCGATGGCCTTCGGCGATGCCTTCACGGCGGCGCTCAGGTCAAAGTCGATAGCCCCCGTCTGCGGGCCCGCTGCGACGTCGTTGAAAAACTGGACGCCCGTGTTGCCCAGCGCGTTGGTTCCCGTCGAGTGGACGTTGTTGATCTGCGTCCGCAGGGTGTTGGCCAGCGTGTCCAGGTCGGCCATTCGTGCCTTGGTTTGGTTCAGGCTGGTCATCTGCCCGGCCAATTCGCCGCTCCGCACCGTGTAAGTGCCGCTGGCGTCGCTGACCGTCCCCGTCGTCGCGTCGTAGTTGGCCGGAAAAGCTCTGGCCCCACCCGAGTCGACCAGCAGACTGCCCGCCGCATAAATGGTGTACGACCCGTCTGGCTGCGCGTACTTCTTGATGTCGACCAGCTTGGACAGCTCATCGACAGCCCTGTCCCGGGCGTCCAGCATGTCATTGGGTGGACCGCTGGACGAGTTGTACTTAGAAATCTCCTTGTTGAGCGCTGAGATTTGCCCCGCCAGGGAGTTGATCTGCCCGATCGTCGTGGTGATCGAGCCCTGCTGGTTGGCTTGCTGCCCCATCAACGCGCTGTAGCGCCCGCGCACGCGGTCGGCCAGGTTCTGTCCGGCAAGCTGCACTTGACTGCGCGCCGCGGGGTCGCTGGGGTTCGCCGCCAAAGCCGAAAAGGCGTCGAACAACTTGCCCAACCCGTCGGCGATGCCGTCCGCGCTCGGCTCATTGAAGATGCCGTCGATGGCCTTCATGCCGCTCGACGCGGAGTTGAACTTGGACAGGTCGCTGCTCGCGTTCTGAAAGCTGTTGTCCAGGAACATGTCTCTGGCCCTGGTCACCGCGCCCGTGAAGACGCCTTGGCCCTGGAACTTCCATCCGTTCTGGAAATACGCCAGCGGGTCGATGTTCGAGAAATCGACAGACTGCCGGGAATAGCCGGCGGTGTTGACGTTGGCCAAGTTGTGCCCGGTGGTGTCGAGCGCGCGCTGGAAGGCCCTGAGCGCGCTCGACGCCACCGACAACCCGAGGAACGGACTGGACATCTGGACTGTTCTCCTTAGGCCACCTGGTTGAGCAGGACGCTGGAGTCGTGGCTCCGGGCCTTGTAATTCGAGCGGTTCTCCAGAGCCTCGCGGGCGACGAGGGCCATGGTGCCATTGACAAACTCGATCTCGTTCTCGACCAGCGCCTTGTTCTTGGCGACGATCTGCTGCACGTTGCGGCCGACGACGATGACCCGGTTGGCGATCGATTGGATTTCCTGTGCTTCGGCTTTCTCAAGCGCGTCCACCAGGCTTCGGAGGTTGGGCTCGGTGCCCAGGTCTCCGGCCAGCTTCTTGGCGCACGCCACAGCTTGTCCGTCGATCTCTTGCATACGGTCCATCAGCGAGTCCAGCTCGGGCTGCAGGTTCTCGATGCGCTCCACTTGGCGCAGCGTCAAGGCCGCTGTCTGTTCGTGCAGCGTGATGATAAGGCGCTCGGCGGTGGAAAGCCAGTCCCACCACAGGGTCGCGAGTTCTCGTGTCGGTTTTGCCATTGTCTGTTCCTAATCGGGCCTTTGTTCAGGCGGTCTCTTCTGTCTGTTTGTGCAAGCGGGCGATCGTCTCTTGGACGACGCGCTTGCCGGTCTCGGCGAAAACTACTTTTCCAATGCCCAGGTTGGTGGAGCCTTTTGCGGCAGAATCGGCCAACGCCTGGTCCATGAAGTCCTTGGCCATGCCTCCGGTCGCCGACTTGTCGCTGTCCATCGAGGTCTGGCGCATCTTGCTGAACCAGTCCTTGATGAAGTTGGCCTCGAATCCTTCGGCGGCGGTCTGCAGCCGTTTCAGCTCGGCGCCGGTCTCGGGCGGCAGCTTGTCCAGGTCGATGGTCTTCGTCGCACTGCCAGCCTTGTCGGGCTTGACGAGCGGCGCGATGACTGGGTCGACCTTGGCCGGCGTGGTCGGCGTCTGGGGTCCGACCAGACTTTTGAGGGCTTCTTCTAGCTTGCTCTTGTAGTCGGGTCGCACCGTGGACGCCGGGTTGGCCTTGGCTTGCTCCATGGCCTTGTCGAACTTGGCCTTGTCCACTGCCTTGGCTTCCGCCTTGGGCGCTGCTGTTTTGGCGGGCTCGGCGGGTGTGAAAGCCGCCAAGCCCTGGATGCCGTCTCGGGTGATCATGTCTGTTCAACCTGCGCCTTCAGGGCGCCTTGTCGCGAAAGCTCTTGGAAGATGCTGATCAGGTCTTGGGCGCTCAACTTGAGGGCCTGGAGGATCTCGGCGAGGTCGCTGACCGTCGCGCTGGGCGGGACGAGGGCGATCTGCGTCGTGTCTTCCTGGGCGTTGGTCGCCGAGTTGCTGACCTCTTTGGTCTGACCCTGGGTCAGCGGGTTGGGCTGGCTGACGCTGTTCTCGGTGTCGATGCGCACCTTCAGCGAGCCGTAGGCGATCATCGCCGGCGCGAGCCGGATGTTGCCGCCGACGACAATGACGCCGTTCCGAGCGTTGATGACGACCTTGGCCGGAGTGTTGGCGAAGACCTTGACCGATTCGATCTGGCTCGTCGCCGCCACCGGTGCCATGCCGAGCGGAAACCTGATCTGCACCGTCGCACCGTCGATGGCGTCGGCCTCGAAGCCGTTACCCAGTGATTTGATCTTTTCGGCCACACGCAGGGCGGTGGTGAAGTCCGGCGACTGCAGGTCGTAATAGAGCACGTTGCCCGGGAACACGTATTGGGTGTCGACCGAGCGCTGCACGTCGGCGCCCGATGAGATCTTGCCGACGTTGGGATAGTTCTTGGTGCTGGAGCTGCCGTTGTTGCTCACCGTGTAGCCGCCGGTCGAAACCGGGCCGGAGGCGACGGCGAAGACGGCCTTCATGTCACCCATCGGCCCAAGCCCCGTGGGGAGCAACACGCCGCCCTCCAGGCTCTTGGCGTCGCCGATGCTTTGCACCAGGACGTCGATCTTGGTGCCTGGCGAAACAAACGCCGGCATGTCGGAAGTGACGCTGACTAAGGCGATGTTTTTGCTCTTGAAGTTCTTCGGATCGATCGATGTGCCCCATCGGCTGAGGACGTTGGCCATCAACGTCTGTGAGACGCCGACCTGGCTGGAGTCACCCGTGCCGTTCAGTCCGACGACGATGCCGTAGCCGACGATCGAGTTGCTGCGCGCGCCCCGGAACTTGCCGATGGCGCTGAGCTGGACCTCGACGCCTTCGTTCTCGGCGGCGTGGATCTTGCTGTCGCGGTCCTGGCGTTCCTGTTGTTCGGGCGTCGTCTTCACCTGCGGCGCCGGCCTGCCGGTTGGCGCGATCTGGATGCTCGGCTTGGCGGCTGCTCCCTTGGCGTCAGGTTTCGGCGTGGCCTTTTGTGCGTACGCACAGGGCGCGGCCAAGGCGACGAGGGCGAGGATAGGGAGTGCTTTCATCAGAAGATCCAGTCCAAGACTTGCGTCAGGAGGCCTTTGCGCTGGCGGTCGGCGATCTGGCCCTTGCCTTCCATTTGGATGTGGGCGTCGCTGATCTTGCTGCTCACCACCGAGTTGTCGGGCGACAGGTCGGCGGGGCGGACGACGCCACTAAGGACGAAGGTCTGCGTGTCCTTGTTGGTGACGATGGTTCGGGTGCCCTCGATGACCAAATAGCCGTTGGGCAGCACGTCTTTGACCATCACGCTCATGCGGGCGGACATCTTGCCAAGCTGGTCGGTCTGCCCCTGGCCGTTCTTGCTGTGGTCGCTGTTGTTCGAAAACGGCCCGAACGCCCAGTTGAAGAGGTTCAGCACGTTCGAGGCTGTGCTGTTGGTGACCGTGTTGGCGGTCTTGGTGTTGGCACTGAACGTCGAGTTCGACTGTTCGTCGATGACGACCATCAGGATGTCGCCCTTCTCCCTTGCCACTTGGTCCAGGTAAGGGTTCTTGGTCTGCGACCCGTAGAGCGAGCCGGCGTTGGCTTTGGCTTCGGTCTGGGCCAAGCCAAGGCAGGCAAGGCCGAGAGCGGCGAATATGGTTAAGTGTTTCAAGGATTGACCTCTACTGTTCCGTCAGGAAGCACGTGGCCGATGATTTGCGCCTTCGTGTCCGTGGTCTCGACCGTCACACGGCCGGACGCGTTGTCGATGGTGCGGACTTTGCCTTTGGTCTCCACGGTCAAGCCGTTCTTGCGGACACGGACGACGACCAGGTCGCCGGGACGAAGTTTCGGTGTCGCCGCTGGGGCGACCGCATCGACCTTGAGCTTCACGTCGCGTGAGTTGATGCGTTGCCCGTCCACCTTGACGGCGACCCGGCAGGCAGCGGTCGTGCCGATGACTTCGATGTTCTCGACCTCAAACTCCACTTCTCCCTTGGGTGCCTTTAGCGGCTCGGGATGGCGGGCGTCGTAAGCAGGCTTGGTGTTGCTTCCCAGCCGGTTCTTGCTTTGCGATATAGCGGCCTCGACAAAGCTGCTTTGGTCGATCTCTTGGTAGGAGCGGCTGACGCGGATCAGCGACGGGCCGTCGACTGTCAGCAGTTTCGGATCGACCCCGGCTTTTGCCAGGGCTCGCTCGATCGAGGCCCGAGTGACCGTGCCGGTCATGCCGATGGGCGGCGTGATCCCGACTTCCAAAGCACTGAGCTGCGGTGCCAGATCGGCATTGGCCGAGACAGTAGCGACTTCGCCAAGAAGAACCGTTTCGCCGTCGACTTGGGCCCGGTCTGCCAAGCTGACCTTCACCTTGCCCGAGGCCATAACAGGATTCCCCTGCGGGTGCGTCCGGGTGACTTGGACGACCGGTTCGGTCTCTTCGTCATAAATCTTGATCTCGTCGGCTTTGGCGGTTGCCGGCTTCTCTTCGGCCTTCGTCACCGTGCGGACGACGCCGAACAGACCCTGTCCAGCCTCGCCGATCTCACCCTTGCCAGAGCACAGCAGGAAGCCCGAGCTTTCGACCGGGCGGACGTCGTCACCGAACTGGACGAGCACGATGCGCCCGACTAGTGTCTCACCCTTGGAATAGTGGGCATAGACGTCTCCAGCCAGGCTGACGCGCAGTCCGTCGGGCGAACCGGGCACCAGCGTCTCCGGCACCAGGTAAGGGCCTGAAGAACTGGCCAACCGACCCTGCGCGACGACAAGCCGCGCCGACTTCGCGTACACGGGCCGACCCTCTCGGGCGAACCGGAAGTACCCTTCGCCCTCGACTTTGATGTCGATGGACGCCTGGGCGGCAAGAAGCAGAAAAATGGCAGATGTCATGTGTCGGACTACCTCTTCAGGTTGTTCAAGATGCCGAGCATCTCGTCGGCGCTCTGGATGGCTTTCGAGTTGATTTCGTAGGCGCGCTGGGCCGTGATCATGCGGACCATCTCTTCGACTACCTGCACGTTGGAGCCCTCAAACGCGTACTGTTGCAGCGTCCCCGTGCCTTCCTTGCCGGGTGTCGCCTCGGTCGGTGCACCGCTACCGCCGCCGGCCAGATAGATGTTTTGCCCGACGCGCGTCAGTCCGCTGGGGTTGCTGAAGGTGAAGATCGTGATGTTGGCGATGCCCGTCGGGTCGTTGTTGCCAGGCAGGATCGCCGCCACCTCGCCGCTCGGCGAAATCGTCAACGACCGATAACCGGGCGACAAGACGATGTTCGGCTTCAGTTTGTAGCCGTCGGCAGTGACCAGCCGGCCGTCAGCGTCGACCTTGAAGGTCCCGTCACGGGTGTAAGCGAGCTCGCCGGTAGGCAATTCCACTTGGAAGAACCCGTCGCCGATGATCGCGACGTCGGTCGGATTGGGAGAAGTCGTCAGCGAGCCGCTGGCAAAGCTGGTGGCCGAAGCCGCGAAGCGTGCGCCCAAACCGATCTGCGCCGACTCTGGCAGCTTGGTGTCGCCGCCCGATGCCGCGCCCGAGGCGCGGAACGTCTGGTACATCAAGTCCTGAAATTCGGCGCGCTGGCTTTTGAAGGCCGTCGTGTTGACGTTCGCCAGGTTGTTGGCGATGACGTCCATATTCGTTTGTTGGGCAACCATTCCGGTGCCCGCGGTGTTCAGTGCTCGCATCATAAGGCAGGGACCACGCTATCTTCTGTTGTCGTGCTGTCCTCGCCGTCCTGGCCGCTCGGCGCGGGCCGCTTCTGGACCTGCGCTCACCCCCGCCTCCCTCATGGAGACGGTCCGGTGTGTGTCAGCGGTTGTCGACGGACTGGATCAGCTTCTGGCTGGATTCGTCTTCGGCCTGAGCGCTCTTCTGCGCCATTTCGAAGTTGCGTTGGAGTCGAATCATCGCGATCATTTCTTCGACCGCGTTGACGTTGCTGGTCTCGATGGTGAACTGGCGGATGTTGACCCGCTCAGGTGCCATCAGCACGGCGTTGTCCGAGGAGTACTGGTCGCTCCCGTTCTTGACGAAGTTGCCGTTGAAGACGCCGATAGTGGCGAGGATCTTCCCGGCGACCGAAATCTCTCCACCCTCACCGACGGTGAATGTGCCCTCGGGGACGTCGATCGGGTTGCCGTCGCGGCTGAGCACAGGAAACCCGCGCTTGGTCACCAGTTGACCGCTGTTGCTGCGCGAGAAGGCTCCGTCGCGGGTGTACTGCACACCGTCGATGCCCTGGAAGGCAAAGAGCCCGGTGGGCGTGCCCAAGGCAAAGTCCATCGGGTTGTGGGTGGACTGCAGGTTCCCGACTGTCCACTCGGTGAAGACGCCTTTGGAGATCGGCCCCGAGCCGATCTGGCCCACGTCGCCCCCCATGGCGCTCTGGCGGCGCATCGCGTCGTCCAAACCGTCGTTGAACACCATGACGTCCTTCTTAAAACCGGTCGTGTTCGTGTTCGCCAGGTTGTTGGCGATCACGTCCATCCACTGGGTGGCGGTCGCCATCCCCGTACCGGCTGCATAAAGACCTCTTTGCATCCTGGTATGTTTATCGGGCGGCAATCTTTCCTGCTTAGTGCCCAGACTTCGCAATCCACTTCAGGTTTTTGTATGTCTCAACGCGAGATGGGGAACACACGTACTATGATGTAGGAGAGCATGAGGAAGGATCAGTGGGCACTGCTCGCTGCCGGTTTGGTATCGGTGGCAATCTGGATGGCGCCGGCGTTACGGCCCGTCCTGTGGCCTCTCACCCTCTTCAACACCCACATCCACGAGCTCTGCCACGCCCTTGCCGCCCTGGTGACGGGCGGCCTGCCCACCCACATCGTCGTCAACGCCAACGGTAGCGGCGTGACCCCGGTGACCGGCGGCCTCCTCCTGGTCGTCGCCAGTGCCGGCTACGTCGGCAGTGCGGTGACCGGTGGTCTGGTCGTCGCCTTTGCCCGCGACGAAAAGTCGTCTCGCCGCGTGCTGGCCACCCTCGGCTGGGTGCTCGTCGGCTCGATGGCCCTCCTCGTCCGGGGCGACATCGCCGGCATCCTAGTCGGCATGGCCTGGGCCGTCGGACTGGTGACGCTCGCCCATTACGTCCGCGGGCCCGCCGCCTCGTTCCTGGCCCGGTTCCTGGGCCTGCAACTCGGCCTGACCGCCTTGCAAGCCCTGGCCGTCCTGCTCAACTTGAGCACCTGGGGCGACGCGATGACCGACGCCAAGATCCTGGAGCAGACCACCTTCGTCCCCGCCCTGTTCTGGGCGGTCGGTTGGGCCCTAAGCGCCCTGGTCGCTCTGACTCTCGGCCTCCGCTCGGCCTGGAACGGCAAAACCGTCCGCGCCGCCAAATACGCCCAATACCGCCCCTCCGGCCGCGGCGGCTAGCACTAGGTGTGGCGACGATTCGCCAGAGCCACACTAGGCGAACGTCCAGGCCAGACCGAGCGCCTGACCCCGGTAGGGGTCACAGACGGTAGCCAGGGTGTCGAAGACCCCTGGATAACCGGCAGCCAAAACCACCCGACCCCGGCAGGGGTCGCACAAACCAACCGCCCAGACCCCAAACCAACCCCCACCGGTACAATCCCCCCGCCCATGCTCGAGCGCCTGGCCGAAATCGAAGCACGGTTCGAAGAAATCGAACGGCAGCTGCAAGACCCCGACCTGGTCACCCGCCAGGCCGACATGCAGCGCCTCGGCAAGGCCCGCGCCGACCTCGAAGACCTCGTCGAAGAAATCCGCGCCTACAAAAGGAGCCTCAAAGAACTCAAAGAAGCCGAAGAACTCCTCAGCGACCCCGACTTCAAAGACACCGCCCAAGAAGAAGTCGACAACCTCAAGACCCAGATCACCCGGCACGAAGAGACCCTCAAGGTCATGCTCCTGCCCAAGGACCCCAACGACGACAAGAGCGTCATCATGGAGATCCGCTCGGCCGCCGGCGGCGACGAGGCCGCCCTCTTCGCCATGCAGCTCTTCCGCATGTACACCCGCTACGCCGAGCGCAAAAAGTGGAAGTACGAGGTCGTCGACCTGGAAGAAAGCGGCATCGGCGGCGCCTCCTACGTCTGCTTCACCATCGCCCAGCCCGGCGCCTATAGCCAGCTCAAGCACGAGAGCGGCGTCCACCGCGTCCAGCGCGTCCCCGCCACCGAGAGCAGCGGCCGCCTGCACACGTCGACCGTCACCGTCGCCGTCATGCCCGAGGTCGAGGACGTCGACGTCGAAGTGCTGGACAAGGACCTGGAGATCTCCACCTTCCGCTCCTCCAGCGCCGGCGGCCAGCACATGCAGAAAAACGAGACCGCCATCCGCATCATCCACCGCCCCACCGGCATCGTCGTCACCTGCCAAGACGAACGCTCGCAGCAACAAAACAAACTCCGCGCCCTCTCGGTCCTGAAGGCCAAGATCTACGAAGCCGAACAGGAGCGCCAAGCCAAAGAACGCGGCGAACTCCGCAAAGGCCAAATCGGCAGCGGCGACCGGTCAGAGAAAATCCGTACCTACCACTTCGTCCAAAACCGCGTCACCGACCACCGCATCGGCCTCGACATCTTCGACGTCAACGGCTTCATGGACGGCGACCTCCAAAAAATGATCGACCCCCTGGTGCAGGAGCATCAGGCTCGGTTGCTTGCTGAAGCTGGTGAGGCGGCGGCGTCCAGGTAAACATCGTAGTGCCAAACTGTGCCCAACGCCCGCGCGTAGTTTATTGTTTGGTGCCTACTGAGTCGATTTGTTCATCTGCAATTGGACAAAAAATTGAATTCATCCTCACGCTATTCCAAAGTCTAGCGATACTAGCCTTGAACAGCTCTCGCATTTCGCCAATGTCTTCGGCGTCAACAGCCAGCGCTAGTCTCTCCGCAATTTCTAGACGTCTCGAATCAATGATGAATCTTGGCGTTTGACTCAGGTATATGAAAGAAACTGGAAACCATCCTCCAACCAAGCCCTCCATTCTCACTTCACTTGCCAGATAAAGGAATAGGTCAGCATCCATGAATTCCTGCCACGAAACAGTAGACCCCGTGTTCCCATCGGGATAGCGCTCTCGCAACACGTCTGCATGAAATCGAAGCCTTCTTCTCCTTTCACTCTCAATAGCAAATAGCTCAACTCGTTGTTGAAACCTGTCAAATGCCACAGTTGGCTGGCCAGTCAGTCCTCGATGCTGTTCCCAAAGAAATTCCCTATCTAGGACCGCTTTGATCAATTCCCATCGTTGCTCCTTGAGCAAGCAAGCTATTAAAACCGTAAATAACTCATGCCCGATAAAGCGCCAATAATCAAAGGACGTATTGTATGTGGGGCCTCTCTGCTCGACCTTGTTGGAGTATTCTTCGAGAAGTATCTCAAACCCAGCAACAATAGCACCAACCGATTCGCGATCATCGCTAAAGGCGACCATTTCGCAAATCTTTGACCATAGTCCAGCAATTTGCCTAGTGTTGAATACTGCTTCCTGCAATTGGTCGATCTGCTGTACGAGAGCATCGCCTTCTGGGTAAGCCGATCGCAAATCAGGTTCTAGGCGCCTAAGCTCCGACAGGGCCCACGTCCAAGCTTCTCGTATTCTTAGCTTCCTAGAGGATGAGCCCGCTTCGATTGCATCTATCGCAATTTCTGCCGGTGTTTTAATGATCACAATAGGTTGTCTCTTTGCAATTGCCTCAATTCCAGTCGTAAGCCTGTTTACAAGCGATGCCTTGGCTTCGGATCGGTCGTCTTGCCCTTCCTGTGCAGTGTATGGCATCGCACGTCGCTTCTCCAAGTCAAATGGCAGACTCTCAACGCGTCCATAAAATTCGTTGACGACTAAAATTATTCGATCCCAGCCAAGACGCGCAACAGCATAACCGAGTTCGTAAGCAACATTTGGATTCGGTGCAAGAGCCCCCTCGGGCCCCTGGTAACATAGTGAGACATCAGCCACAAACGCCTGGCAAGTGTCAATCTTTTCCATTATTGCCTGAGGAATTGAAGGTGCACCAGGCAGACCTTGTGTATCCTGATCTAGCCGGGGTGACTCTTCAAGTTCAGGGTTATTGGCAACTCGCTTGCAGGCCTTCGTAAGAGCGTCGTGAATGAAGTTCCTGTTTGTTGCATTTGGCAGATCTGATTGCCAAGAGTAGAACACTTTGAATTCGGTCATGCCGCCAGCCAACCTAATCTTGCCTTGATTCGAATGGTACTCCATAGTAGGCTGAGGCATGCGCCGCCTCTGCAACGCCTAGAGTTCAGTTGTAGGTAGTTGACCAAACGACCTCCTGCGTCCTACTTCTAGGTGCCCACCGAACCCCAACCCTACTTCACCCTCACCCCCAAAGAACGCGTCCGCCAGACCGAAGCCACCCACGACCAGTACCGCCGCGTCTTCCACCCCATCCAGTCCGAGTTCATCGCCTTCCAGCAGCCCTGGCTCGTTCAAGGCTTCATCCCCCTCGGTGGCCTCGTCATCCTCGCCGCATCCCCAACACAAGGCAAGACCTGCTTCGCCACCGGAAGGAGATCAACCGGATTTATCATCGCCGACCCACATGAAACGTGTTAAATTGATAATTTGATAAATGGTCTTCCTTGCCATCCCCCTGCTCATGTCCCAAACCCAAGCCCTCACCAAAGACGACGACCTGCTGAAGCACCTGGTCGGCAAGTGGCGGATCACCCGCGAGTTCCCCAAGCGCCCGACAGCCCACAACGACGGAGAGGTCACCTACGAGCTGGACGGCCACTGGCTCAAGATCGCGATGAAGGACGTCGAGAAGCCGGCCAAGTACGCCGCCCACGTCTACATCACGCGCATGGTCGACACCAAGGAGTACTCCATCCACTGGCTCGACACCTTCGGCGGCACCCTGCCCGAGAGCCTGGGCGTCGGCAAACGCAATGGCGACGCCATCGAGTTCCTCTGGCACGACCAAGACGGCGACCTGCGCAACACCTTCACCTGGCACCCCGCCGACAAGACCTGGACCTCGCTCATCGACCAGAAAGGCAAAGACGGCAAATGGACGGTCTTCTGCACCGACACCTACCGCCTCCGGAAGTGACCCGCCGCCTGGGCCGCCACTTGTGGGCCGGGGCTGCCGGTGATAACATCGACCCAGCCCCGGAGAATTGAACCATGAGGAAGCTACCCGTCGTCCCGCGCCTCGCCCTCGCCCTGGCCCTCGCCTTGGCCGCAGTCCCCGCCCCAGCGTCGCAACAAGCCGACAAGGGCGTCGCCGTGGCCTTCCCGTGGACGTTCCAAAAGGGGACGGACACTGCCCGCGAGACCGTCTTCTCCACCGTCGGCGAGATCGGCCAGAAGGCTAAGTACGACATGTCCTCGCACGACGAGGCGTTCACCGTCTGGGAGGAGATGAAGCTGAAGACGCCCGCCTACGGCACCCTGCCCTCCGCGTCGGCGCTCCGCAAGTACGGCAAGTCGCTCCACGCCAAGGTCGTGCTCTATGGCTCCGTCTCCTGGCACACCCGCAGCATCTGGGTGAACGCCGGCCCCAAG
>JAFDWT010000032.1:0-3821 GCA_018268335.1 Armatimonadota bacterium
AACGTGTACTACGAGGGGGCGGAGCGATGAGGCTTTCTCGCTTGCTGACGGTCGTGGCGTTGGTGCTGGCCAGCCTAGTGTTCCTGACGCCGTTTTACATGTCGCTGATGACGGCTCTCAAAACACCGGGCGAAATCGCGACGACCTCCAACCTGGCCCCGCCCCAGAACCTGACCTGGGACAACTTCCGCCTGGTGCTGACCAATGAGAACGTTAGCTTCTTCAAGTTGTTCTTCAACACCTTGTTCATCGCCGTCGCGGCGACGACGGGGGTCTTGGTGAGTTCGAGTGTCGTCGCCTACGCCTTCGCGCGGGTCAAGTTCCCGGGGCGTGACCGGTTGTTCATCGTCCTGTTGGGCACGATGATGCTGCCGGGCATCGTCACGATGATTCCGTCCTACCTGCTCTTCAAGAACTTCGGCTGGATCAACACGAATTTCCCGCTCTGGGTGCCGGCCTGGTTCGGCGGCGGCGCGTACAACATCTTCCTGCTGCGCCAATTCTTCATGGGCATCCCACGTGAGCTTGACGAGGCAGCCGTGATTGACGGTGCGTCGCACTGGACGATCTTTAGCCGCGTTATTACGCCGCTATCCAAGCCAGCACTGGCCACGGTTGGCGTGTTCGCCGTCATCTACAACTGGCGCGACTTTCTCGGCCCGCTGATCTATCTGAACGATTCGGACAAGCAGACTTTGGAGCTTGGCCTCTCCACATTCAACAGCCTGAACTCGCAGCAGTGGAACTTGCTGATGGCCGGTTCCGTGCTTGTCCTGATGCCTCTGGTCGTGGTCTTCTTCCTGGGCCAGCGGTACTTCGTCAACGGCATCTCGATGTCGGGGATCAAGTAGGCAGGCCATGGGTCACTCGCCGTTTTTTAACGCCCACCACTCTCCAGTCGGAGCATTTGCGACTCTGACATTTGGCTGCAAAGGGTCACGAGGCGGGCTGGCAAGCGAGCTCAAGGGTCCGGCGGACGAGGCCTTTTACGTCGGCCTTGAAGAGGCTCGTCGCCCAGGCATGTACCAATGCCTGCCGTTCTTCGATGGTCACGACGCGGCCGCCTCGATAGCCGACTACGATGTCGAAGGCCTCTCCGACCACCAGCACCCACCTGCTGTCTTTCACTTTCCCGACAGCGAGGTCAAGCGGAGCCTCGGGCTTGCGACCGACGTCTGGACAGCCGGCGACCTGACAATGACGGTCTACACCCCCGTCCGCCCGCTGCCTGACCCCGACGTCGCTGAGCCACGCGACCTGCGGTTCGCCACCATGCCCGCTCTCATCGTCGACCTGGAGGTCGACAACTCGACTTGCGACCGGCCACGGAAGGTCTTCCTGGGCTATTCGGGTGCCGACAAGACGCGAAACATGCACGCATGGTCGTCGAGCGACGGCTACGACTTCATCGCCCAAGGAACCAGGACGGCGATGGCCACTCGCTACCCAGATGCCTATTCCGGTGTCGGCTTCCAGCCCGAAGCGGTCCTGAACCCGCGGTACCAAGAGAACCTGGACTTCGTCCTCGGGAACACGGGTCTGGTCGTCTGCACGGTTCCACCCGAGACCAAACAGACAATCCGCTTCGCCGTCGCGTTCTTTGAGGCGGGCCAGGCCACGACCGGCCTGGAGGCTAAATACGCTTACGCAAGGCACTTCAGCAACATCGAGGACGTCCTCGCTTACGCCCTCCACCACGCCGACAGGATCGTCAACGACTGCCGTGCCCTCGACCAACGTGTGCGGACCCACCTTGGCGACGTGAGGGCCAACGCGCTGGCACACGCAGTGAAGAGCTACTACGGCAGCACACAACTGCTG
This sequence comes from Armatimonadota bacterium, assembly GCA_018268335.1. Lineage (GTDB taxonomy): Bacteria > Armatimonadota > Fimbriimonadia > Fimbriimonadales > Fimbriimonadaceae > JAHBTB01. The sequence continues at coordinate 1,822 of JAFDWT010000032.1, forward strand.
ATGGGAGAAAGTGACGAAGGACGCTGGTGCCAATGGGTCGTCAACGAAGGCGAGTACCGGATGATGAACACGTTCGACCTGACCGTCGACCAGTTGTTCTTCGAACTCGCCCTCAACCCCTGGACTGTCCGCAACGTCCTTGACCTCTTCGTCTCCCAATATTCCTATGTCGACGAAGTCAGGTCACCCGACAGCGACACTCTCTATCCTGGGGGACTCGCCTTCTGCCATGACATGGGCGTTGCCAACCACTTCTCCTGGCCGGGCCGCTCCGGTTACGAGCAAGCCGGTCTGCGCGGCGTTTTCTCCTTCATGAGCTGCGAAGAGCTCGTCAACTGGACCCTCTGCGCCTGCCTCTACACCAGTCACACACGGGACATCGATTGGCTGAAGAAGAACCGGGAGACGTTCGGCCAAGTCGTCACCAGCCTCGCCAACCGCGACAATCCCGACCCGACCAAGCGCAATGGCGTCATGGGTTTCGACTCTAGCCGCTGCCAAGGCGGAGCTGAAATCACGACCTACGACAGCCTGGACAAATCCCTCGGCCAAGCCCGCAACAACCTCTATCTCGCCGTCAAAACTTGGGCCGCTTATGCCTTGGTCGAGGAGCACTTGCGCACCCTTGGTGACACAGTTCTGGCCGATTTAGCCAAATCACAAGCAAAGCTGTGTGCTCAAACTATAGCTGCCTCGGCCAATGAGGACGGATTCTTGCCTGCTGTGATCGGCGAAGGGAACGACGCGTTGCTCATTCCGGCCATCGAGGGGCTGGTCTTCCCCTACATGGCCGGTCGACGCGAATTGATATCGCCCGACGGCCCGTATGGCGACCTGCGCCGCACGTTGGAGTGCCACTTCGACCTCGTCATGGCCAGTGGCAAGTGCCGGTTCGAGGACGGCGGGTGGCGGCTCAGCTCCACCAGCCGTAACTCGTGGCTCAGCAAGATTTACCTCTGCCAGTTCGTCGCCGAGACGATCCTGGGCAAGCCGCAAGACACGCGGGCCGACCGGGCCCACTGGGCGTGGCTGATGGACGAGGACAACGCCTACTACGCCTGGAGCGACCAGATGCTGGCCGGCAAGGCGCACGGCAGCCGCTACTACCCGCGCGGCGTCACCGCCGCCCTGTGGCTCGCGCAAGGCGACTCGCCTTTGGGCGCCATGCGGGAGGCTTTGGTCGGAAAAGATTCATCTCGCGCGGTCGTGTTGTGAAGGAGACATGAAGAAATGGTGACGACGACATTGTTGGCATGTGCGCTGGGAGTCGCGGCTATCGCAGACCCAAAGGACAAAGCAATGGACACCCTGAGGGCCCTGGCCGCCAAGCGGGGCATCACCGTCGGCACCTGCGTCTCGACGCGGTTCCTCACCGAAGAACCCTACGCCAAGCTCGCTGGCGAACAGTTCTCGCTGCTCGAGCCCGAGAACGAGCTCAAGTTCGGCTCCGTCCACCCCGAGCAAGGCAAGTACGACTTCGCCCCCGTCGACGCCCAATGGGATTTCGCCCAGAAGCACAAGATGAAGATGCGCGGGCACACGCTGGTCTGGCACAACCAGGTGGCCAATTGGGTGCGCGCAGGCAAGTACACGCCCGAGCAGCTGAACCAGATCCTGAAAGACCACATCTTCACCGTCATGCGGCGCTATGCCGGCAAAATCCGCGACTGGGACGTGGTCAACGAAGCCGTCGCCGACGACGCCAAGATGCGCAGCGACCTGTGGTACGACAAGCCGGGCATCGGCTTCGCCGGCCAGGGGCACAAGTACATCGAGCAAGCCTTCCGCTGGGCGCACGAGGCCGACCCCAAGGCGCGGCTGTTCTACAACGATTACAGCATTGAGTGGATCGGGCCGAAGTCCGACGCGGTTTACGCGATGCTCAAGGACATGCTGGCCCACAAGGTGCCGGTGCACGGCATGGGCATGCAGTGCCACATGGACTTCCAGTTCGACAACGACGGCGCGATCAAGTCGTTCCGCGAGAACATCCGCCGGTT
>JAFDWT010000032.1:3881-16686 GCA_018268335.1 Armatimonadota bacterium
GAGGAAGGCGTCAAGGTCATCCAGCTCTGGGGCTTCACCGACAAGCATTCCTGGATCCCCGGCACCTTCCGCGGCCAAGGCTGGGCCCTCCCCTGGGACGCGGAGTACAAGCCCAAACCAGCCCTGGATGCCATCAAGCGCGCTCTTGGGGCAGGGAAATAGACGCAGGTCGTGAGTTTTCGCTCAGGTTTCGTCAGCGACACTCTGTGTCGCTTTGCTTGCACCAGTGGCACCGTCTGGTGCTGTTTGAACCACAGTCAGTCATCTTTCGGCGGGATAGTGAATCCCAGCTTGAATGCGTCGGTCACAGAAAAGCCAGCGAGAGCAGCGGCGGCAGCGGTGTGGTTTGGAGCATGGAGTACGAACCTGTAAACACCATCTAGGATTTCCTCAGGCGTGAATTGTTCGGGCCACAGGTGGAGAGCTACGATGAACGCGGCATCTGAATTCCAATCGGACAAGTGGAAAGCGATGTCAAAGGATTTGTCGCCGAATTCTGAGCGAATGGCATCAGCTACCATGTCTATCACGTCACGCGCATGGTGTTCGAGGTTCTTTTGACGGTCGCCCGCGAAGGCGAAAAGCTCATGCGTCTTCTTGGCAGCACCAGTCAGTGGAATTTCCATTCCCGTAACCTACCTGGGGCTCGGAGGACATTTCCTTTCCCACTAGTCTCGACTTAACGAGTCGTACCGGATGTCCGCTCACTTCTGGGGGCCGGGTGGCCCGACCCTCCGAGCGGGTGCCACTGGCGAAACCAGTGCGACTACCGAGCGCTCTCGTCGCAAGCGCAACCTCATTCTGAGGGACGAATTGCAGGGACGATGTTGACCAAGCGCGCTGACGCCTCCCTAGATGTGTCCTATCTCCTCGCTCCCAAAACCATCCGTCAAAAATCAAACTAGGAAAACCAGGAAAACGCAGCCTCAACCGAACCTGTTACATTCCCCCAAATCACATCTTCCCCCAAAAAAAATGCGATGAAAACGATGAAAACCTCCCAATTGGGTTCAAGCGATCACGCAAAAACTGGGTAGTCCAAGTACGACACCCCGGCGTCACGAAGACTCGCCAGGGAGCATCAAGTGTTTGCGAGAAGGCGTTACCTTATTTCCAGTGCCACTCGTCGTCGCCGAGGAGGGTTTGGATGAAGTTGAGCTGGCCGGAGTGGTACCAGAGGTGCAGGGAGATGAACCGGAACCGCTCCATGAACGTTTTGTCGCCCCACTCGGTTTTCACCGTCCGTTCCATGTCCTCCGCCGAAAACCCCTCGGCGGTGGCGATGATCTTTTCGGACGAAGCCTTGAACGAGGCGACCACGGCCTCCTTGGTGCGCAGGTTCTCCGGTGCCTTGATCCACCCCTCGTCGGGCCACTCGAACTGCTCCTCGCCCCGCAGCCCCTGGCCGATGTGGTCGTTGACCAGGTTGACCTCATAGACGATGTCGGCCACGGTCCGCACCTTGGGCCCGAACGATTTGTCGAAAGCCTCTTCGGGCAACGCCTCCAGGTCTTGAAGAAAGATCTTGCAGGCGCTCTGCAAGGGTGCGACGGTCGTGGCTTTGAGGTCGATCATGTTGGCGATGCTACCAGTCTGGAGCGTCCCACCCACACTCACTGGATCGGTCGGACTTCGATACCGAAGCCGTATTTTTCGCCGAAGATGGCGGCAGGGTGCAGCGAGGCGATCTTGACCGCTTCGTCGATGTTTTCCGCCTCGACGATGAAAAAGCTGCCCAACTGTTCTTTGGTCTCGATGAACGGGCCGTCCGTCACCGTCGGCTTGCCGTCGCGGGGTCGGATCGACTTGGCTGTTTGCGTTCCATGCAGGGCCTCCTCGGCGACGACCTTGCCGGTGGCCCGGAACGGCTTGCACTGTGCAAAGCAGGCGGTCATGACTTCGCTCTTGACCGACTCCGGTTCAGCGTCAAAGGTGGCGACGTCGAGATATCCCAAACAGAGGAATTGCATTGTTTCGTTCTCCAGTGCGCGGCGAGCCCGCACGTAGTGTGATCGAACGGGTCACGCCAGAATCGACACTAACCGACGGACTCTTTCGAAACTTCGAGAATTCGCTTCTCCAAAAACCGGCGCTCGGGCTCTTGGGAAGCCAATTCGAGTGCCCTTGCATATGAGCTTCGGGCCTCATCAAACATCTGCAAGCGTCGACACATATCGGCTCGAGCCGCGTGGGCCAGCCCGTAGTCGGCGAGGCCACCTTGGGCGAGCAAAGAATCGATCAACGCCAAGCCGGCACCGGGCCCCTCCGCCATCGCCACGGCTACGGCACGGTTCAACTCGGCGACGGTGCTTGGATGGACGCGCAGTAGGGCGTCATAGACCAGAACGATGCGTGACCAGTCGGTCTTGTCCGGCGACGGGCTGGAGGCATGCACAGCAGCGATGGCGGCCTGCAACGCGTAGAAACCGGGCTCGGCGGTAGCAAAAGATCGGTTGGCAAAGGCCATGCCTTCGGCCACCATGGCCTTGTCCCATAACGACCGGTCCTGGTCGTCAAGCAAGACGATTTCTCCGTCCGGCGAGGTGCGGGCGGCTCGGCGAGACTCTTGCAAGAGCATCAGGGCCAGCAAACCGTCGACTTCGCTGCTAGGCATGGTCTCGGCCAGGAGTCGCGCCAGTCGGATCGCCTCCAGCGAGAGGCTGGAACGCGTCACGGCTTCACCTGATGTCGCATAGTAGCCTTCGTTAAAGAGGAGGTAGACCACTCGCAACACGGCGGCTTGCCGTGTTGGTAGCTCGTCTTCCCGTGGAACCTCGTAGGGCACTCCGGACTCTCGCAACTTGTTCTTGGCCCGCACGATCCGTTGCGCGACGGTCGTCGGAGTCGTCAGATAAGCCTTGGCGACCTCCTCGGTGGTCAGGCCGCACACTTCGCGCAGGGTTAGCGCGACCTGTGCCTCGAGGGACAGCACTGGGTGGCAGCAGACAAAGACCAGGCGCAGGATGTCGTCTTCCAGCCCCGATTCGTCGATCTCGAACACTGGCGAGGCAACGGAATCGGCTTCGTGCAGCTGCGTCTTGGTGCGCTCCGCCCGACGGAGGGCGTCGATCGCTTTGAACCTGGCCGTGCTGACCAGCCAGGCCCGCGGGTTGGCGGGCACGCCTTGTTCCGGCCACGTGCGTAGGGCGACGGCAAAGGCGTCTTGCAGGGCGTCCTCAGCCACATCGAAATTGCCCAGGAGCCTTATCAGGGTAGCCAAGGCTCTGGGGGAGTCCCGTTTGTAGACTTCCGCTATGACGCTACCGATGTCGCCGGTGGAGGTGTCTTCCACTTCAGCCACCACTATGCACGCAATTTGATCTCGACCGTGTTGTTCTCACTCTCGATCCGCCATCCGGTCTTCGTGCTTCGCGCCGTTCCTTTGGCAACCCCGAGGGCAAAGCGATGGTCTTGCCAAAGGTAGTGGATTTCCTTGTCACGGACATCCATCTGGGGAGCCTTGGCCAAGTCGCATTGGAGCTCAAGTGCCAGTGGCTTGGCGCTGCCGCCCAGCTTGAAGACCACACTGTCGGTTCGAAATCCGACATGTAGCCCGGCGCCGCTTGAAAGCGGGGCCACGACCTCCAGTCCACCGCTCGTTTCCGTGATTCGGGGGCGACCGCCGATCAACAAAGGAGAATCTCCCTCAAACAGGTACACGCCTGCGGGCCGAGTATCCGTTGAACCAGGTTTCTCACTCCAGTGGTAGCCGTCGACGGCCGCCAGCATCCGCTGTTCGACATCGTTGGTGGTCGTCGGTTGGTCCAGGTACGGCTGCGCAAAGCTGTCGTCATAGACGATCAGGTCGCGCAGATAGGGCGTCTTGTCGCGGAAGTGTAGGTTCGCCCGGTATCTGTGGTTCTGGTACCAGACTGTTCTTGCGGGCACGGCGTTGCCAAACGGGTCGTCCAACATCACCTGCGCTTGTCCCGGTGTTTTGGCGAAGGCCTTCTTGAAGCGCCGACCGGTCTCGCCCATCGTCTCGACATGGACGGTGCCCTTTGCTCGAAGCGCGGCCAGCGCCTTCATCTGGGGCTCGTAGCCAGCCACCTGTTCGTTCCAGGGGAAGCTGTTCTCCTGGCCCAGCTGGGCGTAGGCGAACTGCCCCGTCGGCGATTCGGCGATCATCTTCAGGAAGTGGCGGACAAACTCGGGGCTCCGGCCTGAGGGCCAGACTGGCTCCATAGTGTCCGGCTCGCCGTGCGTCCGGCCGTCGGGCATCTTCCAATTCTTGTCGTAGTAGTAGACCGGATCCTGGCCGAGCATGCGGTAAATCGGTGTCTTGATCTGGTTTTGAATATCGACTGCCGGGCTCCAGCAGTTCTTCTTGCTCGGATAGTAGCCGGCGATGGGAGCGCCCCAGATGGTGAAGCCGTCGGTCGCGATCTGGTCGCGGCAGACGGCGTAGGCGTCCATGCCGTAGGTCTCGGTCAAGTGCGCGAGGGTGAACGAGTCCAGATTCCAGCTGGCGACGGACTTGGGATAGTGCCCCCAGACCTTCTTGAACTCCCTCATGGCGGTGTCCGCCAGCCGGATGCGCTCCTCGTGCGTGTAGCCGATGGTGAAGGCGACGGTGGGGTAGTGGTCCCACTCGTAACCCGGCCGCCCGCGCCACTTGACACCAGCCGCCTCGCAGTGCATCTGGTTCATTTCGAACCAGAAGCCGATCTCATGGTCTTTAGCCATGTGGTCTCTCAGATAAGCGACAAATGGGCCGGAGACCAGAGCGTCGAACTGCAAGAGCCACGTCGCCGGCAGCCCGTGGCGCTTGTTGATCTCCATCTGGTGCCGCACAGGTTCGAGCAGGTCGGTCTTGAACCTCGGCTCGATGGCGCGGATAAAGTTGATGACGTTGATGCAGCGGACGGCACTCTTGGCCGACTCGGTGGGGAGCACAGCACTGACAAGCGGCATCATCTGCATCCCTGCATAGCCCGAACCGACCGACGCCAGCAAGTCACGACGAGAAATCACGACCCAGTATATCGGGCAAGCCCGACTACTATCACTTGGCGGCGGCCTGCATGCGAGTTCGCTGGGAACGCATTTCTTCGGCCAACTGAGCCGATTCGCCCCCGCGCATGGCCAACTTGGTGACGACCGATTCAAAGTCCATGTCGTCCTTGTTCTGGCTCAACTTGAAGACGGCCTTGAGCTCGCGGATATGGATGTGGAAGCCCTCGATTGCTGGTGCCAAGTTGGCTACGTAATCCCTTGGGAGGCTGTCAAACCGGGCTTCCGGCACGTCTTCGTAGTGGTCTTTTAGCTCTCGGAGGATGTCGACAAGCTTGTCTTGCGGTACGAACTCTAGCGTTCCCCGGGCATGGACGGCCGAGTAGTTCCACGTCCCGCCATTGGCGGTGTCGGCATACCAGCTGGCCGGGACCGGAGCATCGGGGCCGGTGAAAACGACCAGCACCTCGCTGTTGGCTTTGCAGGCGTCCCAGTGGTCCGTCTTGCGCATCATGTGGCCGTTGAACCGCAGGTTCTCTCCATCGTCGCGGACGAGGACTGGCACGTGTGTCGCGACCACCTTGCCTGCGACGTCTACCCCGGTCACCATCGCTAAGGGGTGCCGACGGATGAAGTCAACGATGGCCTGACGGTCATTCTCCTGGAACTCTGGCAGGGGATACACCGCAGGAGAATACTCAAAGTGGTTCGATGCAGAAAGGAGTTGGTGCAGGTCGGACGGGCTAGGCGACAAAGTACCAGGCTATCGGGGACAGTGCCAGCCGACGTCCTCTCAAAGACGTACTCAGACCTTTGTCGCTCGAGTGCAGAGGAAGTGTTGATGGAGCTGGTTGTCGTGCAAGTAGAGCGAAATCAAGGAGTCGAGCTCTGCGCGAAACCCAGCAAGACGCGCCGGGTCGTCCTTGGTGCTCTCGACAACCTTCACCAGTGGGGCCGCGCTGGACTCCATGAATATCCTAAAGTGTTGTGGGCTCAGCGCGGGTGTCAGGGCCAACCCTCGCTCGAAGACGACGTCCTTCACGTGGTCGCCGAGCCGTTCCAGGATGGTGTCAGGTCGTCCCCATAGCAGTGGTGGCGCAGCACCCTCGACCGGAGGCGCATAGCGGCCGACAAGGGCGAACATCCTGCCCATGAACATCTCCGGCGGCCAGGTGGAGAACGCTAATGTGCCACCTGGGCGCAAGACACGTAACATCTCAGACACGGCACGCTCGGGCCGAGGGGCGAACATGTGCCCGAACTGGCTGGTGACGACATCGAACTCGGCGTCCCGGTACGGTAGGTTTTCGACATCCCCTTCAGTGAACTCAATGGCAAGGCCCGCCAACTCCGCGTTATCACGGGCCCGTTCAAGGAGAGCCGGGGACAAGTCGAGGCCTTTGGCGATTGCTCCTCGCGCCGCGGCTGACAGGGTTGCGACACCGGTGCCGCAACCGACATCCAGGACCCGGTCGCCTGCCTGGATGCCAGCGTGGCGGACGAGTACGGCGGCAGGAGGCGTCGTGAAGGTTTCGACTGGAAGGAAAAGACCCCAAGACTCCCGTTGTGCTGCCTTGAACCCCGAAAACGGATCTTCTGCCATGCAATGACTATACATGGGCTTAAGAAGACAGGGACGAAAGTGGTGCCCAGGAAAGGAGCCGTCTACCTGGTTGAAGGATGATTTAGGTAGAAGAGCGGCAGTTACTCGGAGGAGCGGCCAGGCTGGCCGGCGGATCCTGGGCTACAAGTTGGGCTACAAGTGATCGGTGACTGACAAGAAAAGAAGCCCCCTCTGGAGGGGGCCTCTTCATCGCTCAAGCAATTGGGGCTAGTGGTGATATAACCAACAGTCAGGCAAACACTGGATCCACCATGCCCAGCTGAAGATGGGCATTGCAGGAGCGGACTGGCCGAAATTGCGGTGATCGTCCACTTGGGTTGCCCGCACAAAGTAGAAGCCCGTCGGGACGTCCTCGAAGGTCACCGTACGCCCTTCCCAGATCTCGACGTTGTACTGGACCTTTTTCGGATAGCGGTCGCCAGCGCGGAAGAGGTCAATCTCATATTTGGCGTGGTATGGCACACGGACGTTGCATTGGACGGTGTTCGCATCTGCTTGCGCAGTAAGACTTGTACCAGCCGTAATGCCAGCGAGGATAATCATTTGTCGAATCGTTCGATAATGGTTCTTCATATTCGTACTCCCGGCAGGAGACTTTGGAATCTCCGTGATGCAATGACACCCGCCTCTTGAGCTTGATTGGTGAAGGAGTGGTGGATATTTAGTCAGAACTAAACTTTGCAGCATGCTCACTGATCTTTCTGGTCATTTGGACAGTCGAATTGACTTCATTTGTGTCCTGGTGATCGTTGCCGTATGCTTGGTTTCGCCCACTTTGATCCCAAAAACGAAGTGCTCGTCGACATCGACGCGCACCTCCTTGTCTTGGAGGGCGGCGCTCATCTCGCGAAAGCCCATTGTTGCGGCGACGAGCATCGCAGCGTGCTCTGGTGATGTGTTTGCAAGAATCTTCACGGCCTCCATTGCCTGCTGGATTGCGGGACTAGCTTGCCGGGAGAGCATCTGCTGGGCTTGGGCCAAGTGATGCTCAACGGACATCGGGAAGGTCGTCAGAGGCTGTGCGAAGTCATCGTCGATGTCTCCAAAGGGAATGTCGTTGAGCTGAGAGGGTTTGTATTGTTCGCGTTGGTCTTTCATATGGCTTCAAAGGGACTAGTCAATGGCATCTTTCAGCTCCAGCTTCCTGGAAACGAGATGCCGAGGTCGTCGTGAGGGAGACATTCAAAGTCGAAGGAGGCTTTGGTTGGACACAGGGCACGGAGCCTTCTTGCGCGGAGTGGGCCCGTCGTCACGGCGAGGACACGGAATTCCTGCGGGCCCCAAAGCCGCCTGCACGCTCCAGATGCCACGAACGTGTCATATGCCTCGAGCTTCTCGGCGAACTTGTCCGGGCTCACATGGCCAAGGTCGACCTCAACGGCGGTCAATGAGTCTAGTGTTCGGGCCAAACCATCCGGCCGCACTTCGAACTGCCTGCCCGCCGCTTGAAAGCCTGTCGTTACCTGAGGCTCAAAGAACCACTCTGCCGATCCGTCAGATGTCAAGCGGACGCGCACGTTGGTGACTGACAAGGCGTGCTGAAGGAAGCGAGGCGATCCGGTTCTGCCGAGCACGAGGCTAGAAATACGCTCACCGAGAACGGGAAGGGCACCTCTGTCCACCGAGTAAAGGTGTTGGTTGAAGAATGGCGTATCGATCACCTTCATCAAGTGCAGGCGGGTCAGTTCACGAAGCCTTGAGTTCAGCCGAGTGACCGACCCGAAGTAGTGAAGCGACAGGATCTGGTCTCGGCTGAGGACATGGCTCAATGCAGCGTCCCGCAGTAGCCTGACGTCTCTTGAGGTGATTTTCAAAGCCATCCCTCTAGTGGCTTCTCTGGGGATTGGCGAGTCGCCGTCTTCTTCGGAGGTCTTGGGCACACCCGGTCACGGACCGGCATTTCAACTTCGATGTCGTGCCGGTAGTCGGCTATGGCGCGTATGTAGGCCTTGCCGTGTTTGAGCAGCTCACCTGAGTTGACGAACAGCGGCCTGTTGACCTCGACAGAAACTAAGTCGTGTTGACGTCGCCAAAGGACGCACTCGCCGACAGGTAGCCTATTGAAGTCAATTGCTTTGGGATCGCCAGTCAGGTCGCGACTGAGTACTGACCCATCTTCGCGACCGGTTCGGAACACAATTTTAGTGCCCACGTTGTTGAGGATAAGTGAGCGCATTCTTGTGTCTAGTTGCGCTAATGTTTGGTGAGCAAGGATAAGGGATAGACCGTATTTTCTGCCTTCCGCAAGGATGTTCTCGATTACTTCGCCACCGAAATGCTCGAACTCATCAATATAGAGTTGAATTTGGTTGCGTCGTTGTTCAGGAATGTCAATTCGGGAGAAAACTTCTCGTGCCAGGCTTGCTAGGAATATGTTGCCAAACATCCTGCCCGCTCCATGCACTTCGTCAACGGCAAGCGAAACGAGAGTCACCGACCCTCTTGTGTCAATGTGCTGTCGCAGCTCAACTGGGTCGCGACGAGCGAGCACTCGGCGTAAAGAGACAGTTGAAGTCAGCAAACTGAGCTTGTTCAGCACCGGCATTGCTAATGTCGCTTGCTTTTCGGCGGACAAGGCGTCGTATCGTTGCCAGAATCCTAAGACCGCCTCTGCCATGCATGATTCAAGACATCGCAATAAGAACGGGCGGTCGAAAAACAGCTGGTCGAGACGCGTGATCGGTTCGTCTGCTTCAGCCAGGAGCAGCAAGGCGTTGCGTAGGGTCTCAGAAAGTTGCACGCCCCAACTGTCTGACTCTGCTTCGACGGCTTGAAGCACACCAAGTGCGCGAAAGTAGGTCTCGCCACTTCCATGCAAAGGATCGAAGCCCGATTTGTATCCGTTCTTGCGCAGGTCGATGATTCTCGTGAGCCTAGGGTCGACTCGACCCGCGCACAGATTGATAGCGGCAGTGACGAGGTCGCCACGCAGATCTAGCACGGCGAATGAGTTTCCAAGGAGAACGTCCTGGGCGATCATGTGGTGCAGCAAGTTGGTCTTCCCAGATCCGGTCGAACCGAGGATCAGCGCGTGCGTCTTCAGATCATTAGGTGGCAGGGCGACAAGTCGGGGCCACGGCTCCGTAGAAGAGTCGCTCCAGCTCTTTTCGACCCCGATCCAATGGCGAGGTATCTGGGCATTCACTAAACCGTGCATCTGGTCCATGATTGCAAGCGGCGACGTGACAGAATCCAACTTGGGCCAGATGTTTAGTCTTTGCTAAAATAACCGAATCAAGGTAACCAGCAAGGCGACCAGAGGGCCGACTAAGACAGAGACCTGCGGATATGCGACCAAAGAAAGAAGGACGGCAACCGCGAGCTCCCAAGGGATCGTTTGGCTGGGTGCTTGAAACTGCCATCAATGCCGAGTTTGGTAACAGGAAGGCCTTTATTCAGAAACTTGGCGCAGGTGCCCCGCGCCTATCGCAAATTCTGGGTAGCGACACGGTTCCGGGCCCGAGTCTCCTGGCTCGGATCATCGAGTGCTTTGATTCCCTTCTCCTTCAGGATCAAATTTATGATTCATGGCTCAAACAGGTAAATGTCCTGCCTGCCGCTTCCCTGGAAGATGTCGGATCGGAGAACGCACTCTGGCAACTTCACAGCCTAGGACTTGAAGGTGACCCAGCTAGAGCGCTTGAACTCGCTGATGCTTGGAGCAAGGAGACACCAGACAGGCGACTGAGGCATCAGCTTTACCGCCAAAAGGCTGAGATTGCGCTGCGTCTGACTAAGGTGTCGAAGGCTGCTCAGGCAGTCCTCGACATCGCAGACCTGGCCAAGGAACATGACGAGGAGTCCGAACTCTATGTTGCCATATGGCTCCGGGGCATGATCGTGGACCGTCTAGACGGAATTCCGCTCAAGACGGTGATCGAGGTGCATGAAGAGGTCACGGGCTATGTTACAGCTCGCCCCGCCGGCGTTGCTCCTGATGATTGGAGCAAGCAAGTTGCCATCCTGCAACGGGATCGGGCACGTCGTCTGCTTGGATTGGCGGAGCGACGAAGTGACAACCTGAAAGTGGAGCTACTCGACCAGGCCACAAAGCTCATTCAACAGTCGCTAGAAATGGTCAATGACGAGGTGTTCCTTCCTTACGGACTTGAAGTTCGCGCACGGATCGAAGCTGAGCAGGGCCAATATTTCAAGGCGGAAGAGACCCTGACTGAGCTCGAAGAGATCGGCATGCCCGAAGGATCTGAACTCTGGGAGAAATCGCAAATCACGGTAGCCAAGATCAAAGCGCATCGAAAGGAATTCGATGAAGCCGTGCAAATCCTCGACAAGGTTTCGGAGCAATGTTTCGCTCGTATGAACCTTTACCATCACCGCAAGGCAGATCAGTTTCTTGCTCGCCTGCTTCTCGGACTTGAGTCACGTTAGGCCCGACCATTTACCCGACCACCGGTGCGACCAGACCTAGCTGCATATTTGAACCAGACGCAGGTTCAAACGTAAACTCAACCCTCACGTCCATACACGCTCGTTCACTCTTCGCTTCTCGCTCAAACCTCACTCTCGTTTCTGGACGTTCGGCGCGCGGCGCGTCCTCGGCGCGGTGCCCCTAGTAACCCGCCCTCCCGCCCTGTTTGTTTGATTTTTCTAGCCAAGCTTTTGCCGTGGAAAACGACAGTCCATCTTGTTTATCTTTCTTACTTCTTTTGTTTGTATGTTGTTCGGATTGCGAAGCGGTTCGGTTTGGTTTTCGGCAGGTTCGGAAGGACTGGATCTTTGTCGATGTGGATAAGCCCACGGTCCGACAGCGAGCGCAAAGCCTTCGACACCGCCTCACTCTCTCGCCCAGTGAGACGCTTGAGCGAGCGGTACGGCACTACCGTAAAGCGACCCTCACGGTTCCAGCCCGTGGTAAGGCGGAGGATCACCAGCAAGACCCGGAGCTCAGTGTCTTTGAGCTCCGGCATCAGGCGGTCAAGCAGCAGGTTGGGTGTCTTGGTCCACGGGACGCTTGATCCCGGGAGTGTGAGTCTGATTCTTGGCATAGAAAAGTGGGGGTGCAGAATAGCCACGCCGAACAGCCTCGATGATAAAGGCCTCTGGCCGCCTGGCTTTGCGGTAGGGCAGGTAGGCAAGTTGTCGCTCGACCTCGTCGACGTCATTGCTACCAAGCAACCGCTCGACGCCTGCTTTGCTGACGCCGAGCAAGAGGAGTTCCATGGCGAGCCTGGTCAGGCGGTCTTTGCTCATACGCCTTCCTTGGCGAGGAACTCTTCCACCTGCTCGGCCGCCACTTCAAGGTCAAGGAAATACTGCCGGTCCAGCCGTCCGTCTTTGGTCGTCCCGACTCCAAAGCCCGCGAACCACTCGGCCATGTCTGCGCCGGCGACGACGTGGACCCTGGCAGCCCGCCCGCTGCCCAAGTGCCGGGCGACTTCTTTGGTCTGCGGAAACGGGCTGACGACGATCCCGCTATCCGCCCCCGTCCGTATCACCGCTCCGGCAAGTTCGTCGAGATGACGTGTCCGGACACTGTCCCTTAGCACCTTGACCACGGTCCGATGCAGGTTCGGGCCCATCACAGTCTCGCAAACGAGGTCGTGGCCGCCAAAGCGGGACTTCTGCCGTGGACGGCGCCTGCCCAGAAACTGGACGTCGCCGTAACCGGAGCGGGAAAGAGCCTTTTGCACCGCAAGGAGCAGGGCGTGGAGGGAGCGGTCTTGCAGCTCAAGCTGAAGTAGTCTGGTCTCTGACATGAGACTCCTTTCGATTGGTTAGCCGTCGCCCCAGAGAAGCTGCGGCAGCGCGAGTAGCACCAAGCCTATTGAAACGCGGTCTGGCACCAGCGACGTGGAAATCGCCGCTCACGCAACGTCGTCGGGTGGCTCTGGAAAGCCGTGAGGGAACGCCGAACAGACCCACTCACCGGGTCTCACCCCGACGTACTTCGGGTGTCTGTGGCCGGTCGGCAGCAGCGCCGCCTCAGGCAGGCAGCCCGGGCAGCCCATCAGCCCGCACACGAACCGTGTTGGAAACGCTGCCCGTTCCGCCGCGATGTCCCTCGGGTCGATAGAGAGGCCGGTCTCCTTCTCGATGGCGCTTGCGAGCCGTGCGACCAGGGCGAAAGTGGGGTTGATCTGGTGGCGGATGACCCGGGAGACTGTGGACGGGGCGACCCCGGCGTCCGCGGCGAGCCGGCGCACCGGTCCGAACTGGTAGCGGGGCACATGAGCCAGGACGTCACCCAAGCGGTTGACGACCAAAAGG
>JAFDWT010000033.1 GCA_018268335.1 Armatimonadota bacterium
GCGAAGATCATCCACCGCTTGCCTAGCTTGGCTAAGCCTGGTCGTTGTTTGAAGATTCCAAATGGATTCCGCATTCTTCCAACTCTTGTTCGGCGACGGCCCGGAACTTCTCGTCCTCGATACGCTGGAGTTCGGCGATCTTGCGCGCCCGATCTTCACGGTCTCGCCTGGGAAGGACGACCAGCAGATACACGCCAGCCATGACTGTCAGCCCGACCACCAGCAACGTGCCGAGGATTTGTCCAACTAACATACCGTCACCACCAGGTTACGCGATTCCTGCTCCCGGGTTCGCCAGTCGTGGGTCTGCGGCTAAGTCTGCACCACGATGTCATGCCGAAGCGGCCTTTGGGAGTTCCTCTCCAAGTTCGCCAAGATCCAGTACTTACGCATGGACGAAAACAGAGACGCACCGACCGTCCTTGTCAAAGACCAATACAATGTCCCAATACCAGTCGCTTGAGAACGGGTTCGGCAGCCAGTCCTTTATCTCGCAACCGTAAAGTAAGTAGGTTTCACCCAGACTCGGTGCCCTCCCGTGCTCAGGCGACCTATGGTCAGTCAGGAATTGCTCGTCTACGATTCCACGGCCAGCCGGAACTTTGGCCTTGGAGACCACCTGCTCCTCAGTCCTACCGAGCACCAGTTCGCTATCAAGAGCATCGAGAAGGGCTGAGCACTTTTGATTGCCAGGTTCAACTCGAAAATACGGAATGGCTACCAAGCTGACGACTAGGCTGGCGATTCCCAGCATGGCCCAAACCTGCCAAGGCAACTTCTGTAGTCGGCGGGCGAGGCCCTTCATGAGAGTAGCGCCAGAAACTCGGCGACAGTCATCCCGGCATCACTAAGAATTTGCTGTAGGGTTCCCACCCGGACCTCGCGGTGGTCAGGCACAGTGACCCTCGCCTTGGGATCGGCACGAAAAAGCAAGATGTGACTGCCCTTCTGCCGACTGAATCGAAAGCCGGCCTTTTCAAGAGCAGAGACGACTTCCCGACCACTAAGCCCACGGGGAATCTTCGCCACTAAGCCCACGGGGAATCTTCGCCACTATGCCCCGACGAGTTCGATCTCGACAGCTTCCGATTCGACGGGCACTGGCTCACCCGCCGCGACGCAATCTTCGACATAGAGTTCAGCTGCTTCGCGGATATTGGCTAAGGCCTCAGCCCGCGTGTCGCCTTGCGAAACGCACCCAGGCAGTGCCGGGACTTTGGCGACATAGCCACCATCCTCTTCACGCTGCAATATGACGGTGTACCGCACCTCACCAGTGTACAACGGGTGACAAGAGCGTTATTCAGGCCTTAGTCGAGCTAGCCTCTGACAGCTCAATTCACAGGCGAAATCCGCACGATCTTGTCCGGCTCGTTCAAAACGACATAGAGTGCGCCGTCAGGCCCGAAGCGCACGTCTCGTGTACGTGCCATGTTCCAGACGATCTCTTCTTGCTCCGTTAGCTTGCCGCCCTTGGCCCGCACACGACGCACCGTCCGGCCAGCTTGCCCGCCGATAAAGAGGTCGCCCTTCCACCCTGGGAATAATTTGCCGTCGCAGACCGCTAGTCCTGATGTGGCAATGCTGGGCAACCACCGGAGGACAGGCATTTCGATCTTTTGGTCTGGCTTCGGCCAGGGCACCATAAACGGCGAGTCGTTGTAGTTGATGCCAAAGCAGACCGCGGGCCAGCCGTAGTTCGCCCCAGGCCTCAGCATGTTGAGTTCGTCTCCACCGCGCGGCCCGTGCTCTGCGTCCCAAACGTTGCCGTCTAGGTCGATGGTCAGGCCCTGCGGATTGCGATGGCCCATCGTCCACATGCCTGGGAACGGGCCGTTCTTAGCCGGGTTGTCGGCCGGTACGGTGCCGTCGTCGTTGAGACGGTAAATCTTGCCCCAAGGAACAGTCGTCTTCTGAGCTTCCATGTTGCCGCCGCGCTCGCCGACACTGAAGTAGATGTGGCCCTTCTTGTCGAATACGATTTTGCCGCCAAAGTGGATGCCAGCCCCGTTGTAGAACTGCTGCGGGCTCTCCCAAATCGTTTGCGTGCCTGACCAGGTCGCCGAGCCGCCGTTCCATGCCAACTTGCCACGCACGATTTTGGTCATCGCGCCCCCACCGTTCTTCTTCGGGTCGGCGATCGCAAGGTACAGCCACCCGTTCTTAGCGTAATCAGGATGCGGGATGGCGTCCATCAGGCCGCCTTGACCAAGCTCTACCAGCTTCGGCAATCCTGTGATCGAGCCGATTCGCTTGCCGTTGACAAAAACATTGAGGGCTCCCGAGCGGTTGGTCACCAGCATCTTGCCATCCGGTAACCAAGAAAGGCACCACGGCAATCGAAGGGAAGGATCCTCGACGACGGTCTCGACTTTGTACTTGTGGTACTTCGAACTGATCACCCCACCAGACTCCTTGGGAGCCCAGCCTTGGTTACGGAGTCCTTGATGCTGGAGTTCGCGGATGTGAACCACCAGCGACCACACTTCTTCGTCGCTGTGCGTCGCGCCGAATTCGTCCATCCCCCAGTCCTTGTTGCCCTTCTTGATTGTGTTGAAGAACGGCACGTCCCACTTCTGGTCGAACTTGTCGAGGTTGACCAATGACTTGGCCGACCCGCCCTGCGCCTGCATGCCGTGGCACTTGCCGCAGTTCTCCTCGTACATCCGGGTGACGTTGACCGCCCGGTTCTGGAACTCCTTGCCGCCGAGCACCGGCTGGGGCGTGGGCGGTTCGCTAGCCGAGGCTGAGGGAGCCGAAGGGTTACTGCAAGCGATAGCGAAGACGCCGCCAGCAAGGGCGACCAAAAGGCGAGGATCCACGAGGCAACTATACGTCTTTCGGGTCGGCAGTGCCAAGGCCCCCGAATCTGTCCGTAACGCCCGTCTCGACGAGACTCTCTGCACGGCCTGTGAGATGCGGGGCTGCGAACCCGCCCTCCGGGAGCCCGGACTAGATTATTTCAAACCTTTGTCACCAAAAGACGGGCTTGTGGCCGGGGTGATGTCCGTGCACCCTGGACGCTTCGGCGCTTCCGGAATCCCGGAGGGCCAGGGTGCACGGACATCACCCTGGCCACTTTACGGCAAACTGTCGACATGCCGTGGACGGGCTTCAACTTTCAGTGGATCTTCTCATGGGAACCGGGCGCCCAGCCCGGCCAGCCCGACCTCAAGGCCCTCGACTTCATGGCGCGGCATGGTTTCGACTTCGTCCGCCTGGCCTGTGACTATCGGTTCTGGACGGTCGATGGAGACTACTTCTCTTTGCATGAGCCGACCCTGGAGGCGGTCGACGGCTACTTGGCCGTCTGTCGAGACCGAGGTCTGCACTTCAGCCTCAACATGCACCGGGTGCCGGGCTATTGCATCAACCGGCCCGACATCGAGCGGCACAACCTCTGGACAGATAAAGAGGCGCAGGACGGGTTTGTCTTTCAGTGGGAGGCCTTCGCCCGGCGCTATCGCGGCGTGCCGGGGGATGTGTTGAGCTTCGATTTGGTCAACGAACCACCCGACATCGGCCAGTACGGCATGACTCGCGACGTGCACGAGAGGCTGATCAGGCGTGTCGTCGCTGCCGTCCGGGCCATCGACCCCGACCGGACGATCGTGATCGACGGTCTCGAAGGCGGCCACATCGCCATGCCAGAGCTGGCCGACTTGGACGTCGTCCATTCAGGCCGCGGTTACCAGCCGATGCCGGTCAGCCACCAAGGCGCGACGTGGTGGGACGGCTGGAAGGGCCACGAGGCGGTCTATCCGGGCGGCGACTGGTGGGGGCAGCGGTGGGACAAGGCAGCGCTTCACGAGTTCTACGCGCCTTGGCGCGAAGTCGCCGCCCTGGGCCGGCCCGTCCACATCGGCGAGTTCGGCTGCTTCAACCAGACGCCCAACGACGTGGCCCTGCGCTGGTTCACCGACCTTGTCGGGCTTTATCGCGAGTACGGCTGGGGCTGGTCGCTCTGGGGCTTTGAGGGGGCGTTTGGCATCGTCGAGCACGGTCGGCCAGGGGCGCGGTACGAGCCGGTCGATGGGTTCATGGTCGACCGCGAGCTACTGGAAATCTTGCGGCCCTGACCTGCGATACTCACACCATGCTCTCCCTCGTCGTCGCGGCAGTCTTGGCTCAGCATGTGGACAAGGCTTGGCAGACTGTCGTCACCTTGCCCGACGCCACTCCAGCCGAGACCCGGGCGGCCGAAGAATTGGCGAGCACGCTGACCCAGATCACGGGGGCCAAGGCGGAGGTCATCACGGCGATCCGGACTCTGCCGACCGCCTGCGTGGTCGTCGGACGCGGGCCGCTGGTGGACAAGTTCTTCCCGACCGCCCACCCCGACAAGCTGGGCGATGAAGAGTCGCTGATGATGCGCAAGGGGAGCCGGATTCTGCTCACTGGCGGCCGGCCACGAGGCACCCTCTATGCCGTGTCGAGGTTCCTGCAGAAGCAGGCTGGAGTCCGCTACTGGACACCCTGGGCGACGAGCATTCCGAAGAACCCTAGCCTGCATATGCCCAAGCAGGACGACCGGCACAAGCCGGCCTTCGAGTACCGCGACCCGTACTGGTATGGCTTCATGGACGGCGACTGGCAGTGGCACAACTTCGCCACCGGCACCGACGGCAAACTCGACGCCAGCCGCGGCGGGACGACGGTTTACGGCGGATTCGTCCACACGTTCAACGAGCTCGTGCCTCCGGCCAAGTACTTCAAGGACCATCCTGAGTACTACAGCCTCGTCAAAGGCAAACGGACGGTTGACAACGCCCAGCTCTGCACAACCAACCAGGCCGTGCGCGACATCATCGTGGCCGGCGTCCAAAAGATCTGCCGCGACGACCGGTCGGTGAACATCGTCAGCGTCAGCCAAAACGACTGCTACAACCCCTGCGAGTGCCCGCAGTGCAAGGCGGTCGACGACCGCGAGGGCAGCCACGCGGGGACGATGGTCGAACTGGCCAACTACGTCGCCGACAAGATCAAGGCCGAGTTCCCCAAGGTCGCCATTGACACGCTGGCTTACCAGTACACGCGCAAGCCGCCCAAGACGGTGAAGCCCCGGCCCAACGTGATCGTCCGCTTGTGTAGCATCGAGTGCGACTTCGGCCGTCCCCTTGACGCGCCGTCGAACAAGGACTTTGCGGATGACATCACGGGCTGGAACCGACTGACAGACCGGCTCTACATCTGGGACTACGTCACCAATTTCGCCCACTACGTCCAGCCGTTCCCCAACTACCGGGTGATGGGACCGAACCTGCGGTTCTTCCATCAGCACGGGGTCAAGGGGGTCTTTGAAGAAGGTGCCTACCAGTCGAGCGGCTCCGAGATGACCGAGATGCGCGCCTGGGTGCTGGCCCAACTGCTCGACGACCCGACGCAAGACGACCACGCCCTCGTCGCCGAGTTCTTGAACGGTTACTACGGTGCAGCCGGGCCGCACATCCTGCATGCCCTGGACCTCCTGGCGACCAAGGCGGCGATGAAGAAGACCTGGATCTACGACGGGCCGGACATTCACTACTTGGACTTCGACACGATGCTGACCGTCGAGAAAGACTGGCAACAGGCGGCTGCGGCCGTGTCGGCCAACAAAGACCTGACCTGGCGCGTCAAGATCGCCCGCTTGTCGCCACACACCGTCTGGCTCCGTCGCTGGGACGAGTTTCAGGCTTCCGCCAAGGCGAAAGGAGTCGCTTGGCCGTTGCCGTCTGACAAGAACGCCTTCGCCCAAGCCTGGCTGGCCGACGCTTTGTCACAGGGCCCCAAGGGCTGGACGCCCATGACGGTTGTGAACGAGGGAAGCAAGACACCGCAACAGTTCGTCGCCGAGGTCTCGAAGTGAGCTTTGACTTGACTGGCAAGCACGCCGTCGTGCTCGGCGGCACGGGTGTGTTGGGCGAGACTTTGGTGAGGGGGCTAGTAGGAGCCGGGGCGCGGGTGAGCTTGGTCGGGCGCGACCAGACGAAGCTCGACAACCTGATGGCTGAGGTAGGCGGCGGTGACAGTTGGACAGCCGACGCCAGCGACTTTGATGATCTTGCGCGGGTCGCGAAGGACATCGCGAATCGACGCGGCCCGATCGACATCCTGCTGGCCGCAGTCGGCGGCAACCGTCCGGCCGCCACGTTGACTCCAGACAAAGGGTTCTTCGATCTGGACTTGAAAGCCTACAAAGAGGTCATGGAGCTGAACCTCATGACTGGAGCCGTCCACCCCGTCTTCGCTTTCGGCCCCCACGTCAACCCGAATGGTGCGTCGGTGATCACAGTGTCCAGTGTCTCGGCTGAGCTACCGCTCACGCGCGTCGGCGGGTATGGCGCTGCCAAAGCAGCCCTTGAGCAATTCACCCGGTGGACTGCGGTGGAATGGGGTGGGAGGACACAGGGCAAAGTGAGGGTCAACGCCGTGCAACCAGGCTTCTTCATCACCGAGCAAAACCGGTTCCTCTTGACGGACAAAGAGACCGGTGAGTTGACCGAACGCGGCAAGAAGATCATTGACCACACGCCGGCAGGCCGGTTCGGCGATCCCGAGGATCTTGTCGGTGCGGTGCTCTACTTGGCTTCCGACGCCAGCAGGTTCGTCAACGGGACTGTCCTCACGGTCGACGGCGGCTTTTGCTCATGGTGGGGGGTGTGATGGAATCCACAGTCGCCCTTCCCGAAACCATGCCTGCTGGTGTCCTGGTCGGCCCCAAGGATCTGCAGGTCAAGGAGATCCCGATGTGGCCGGTCGCTTCCTACGGCGACTCCGACATCGTGCTGGTCGAGATCAAGGCCTGCGGCGTCTGCGGGTCGGACTTCCGCTACTTCTTGGGCGAGAACCCGTGGGCACAGCACACGCTGGGCCGCTTTGTGCCGAACCCACCAAACATCGTGCTGGGGCACGAGTACGCGGGCGTCGTCGTTGCCGTGCAGTCGGAGGACAACCGCCACCTGCTAGGCAAGCGGGTCGCTCCTGTGTGCTCTAAGGTTTGTGGCCGGTGCGCTGACTGCCAGGCGGGACGGTCGCGGCTCTGTCCGGACACCGTCCACATGGGCCATGGGCAGGGCTGGGGGGATCAGGCTTACTTCCCCGGTGCCTACACGCGCTTTGCCCCATCTTGGGGACAGAGTTGCTTTGAGATCGCGGATTCGCTGAGCTTCGAAGAGGCAGCGATGATGGATATCCTGGCAGTCTGCCTTCATGTCGCTGAGCAGGGTCGCATCCAGCCCGGTCGTCCGGTGCTTTGCGTCGGTGCGGGGCCGGCCGGGAACGGTGTCGCGCAGGCGGCCCTGGCGTTGGGTGCCAGCCATGCCGTGCTGCTTGACCAGTCGCCGGTGGCGCTGGAGATCGCCAAGAAGCAGGGCATCGGCGCTGTGATCGACACGACGGGCATGGCGGACGCTGACTTGCTGGCTGCCCTGAAGAAACTGGCTCCCGAAGGGTTTGGCTCGGTCTTCGACACCGTCGGCGCGGCGCGGACGCTCGACATGGCGATCAGCGCGCTGGGGAAGGCCGGGACTCTGGTCAACCTTGCTGTCCACGACGAGCCGGTGCCGATCAACTTCCTGCGCCTAGGCTCAGAGCGGAGCATCGTCACGAGCTGCAACTTCGAGGTCGGCGACTATCCGCGAGCTTTGGCTTGGCTGGAGCACGGCCGGTTCCGAGTCAAGGAGTGGCAGACCAAGACGACTCTCGCCGAGCTGCCCGGTCTCTTCAAAGATATCACGAGCGGCGGATCGAAGAGCGTGTTCAAACTGGTGGTCGACCCATGGGCTTCATAGACGAAGAGTTTCTGCTTGGTAGCGACGAAGCGAGCCGGCTGTACCACGAGTACGCCGAGGGGTTGCCGATCGTCGACTTCCACTGCCACCTGCCGCCGGCCCAGATCGCGAGCAATCACACCTTCCGCGACCTGACGGAGATCTGGCTGGAGGGCGACCACTACAAGTGGCGGGCCATGCGGGCCAATGGAGTGGCGGAGCGGTTTTGCACCGGCGACGCCGCCCCGCGCGAGAAGCACCAGGCGTGGATGGAGACGTTGCCGTATACGCTGCGCAACCCTCTCTATCACTGGTCGCACCTGGAGGTCTGGAGGTACTTCGGCGTCACCGGTCTGCTTACTCCAGATCGGGCGGAAGAGGTCTGGGACACCGCCAACACGGCCCTGAAGGGTCTGAGCACGCAGAAGATTCTGGAGCGCGACAAGGTGGCGGTCGTCTGCACGACCGACGACCCGGCGGACTCGCTGGAACACCACGAGGCGTGCGCAGGTTTGAAGACCCGCATTCTGCCCACGTACCGGCCCGACAGGGCCATGTGGGTGGACCGGCCGGATGTCTTCATCCCCTGGATCCAGCGGCTGAGCGAGACGTCAGGCGAGAAAATCTTCAGCCTGGATCATCTCTTGACGGCGCTGAAAAAGCGGCACGACGACTTTCATGCGGTCGGCGGCCGACTTTCGGACCACGGCGTGCCGACGGTGCCGACCGAAACTCTGCCGAATTCTGAGCTGCAACGCGTCTTTGTCCGAGCGGCGACCGGCCACCCGGCAACGCCTGACGAACAGCGGGCTTTCGCCCGGTTCATCCTCGAGGAGGTCGCAGGCTGGAACGCCGAGAAGGGGTGGACGATGCAGTTCCACCTGGGGCCGGTGCGGAACACCAATCCGCGTGCCTTTGCCGAGCTTGGCCCGGACACCGGCTATGACAGCATTGGCGATTTCCGCCATGCCGACGGGCTCATGGGCTTGCTCGGCAGCTTGGAAGCGGCTGAGAAGCTGCCCAAGGTGATCCTCTACAACAACAACCCGACCGACAACTACGTCTTCGCGACGATGGCGCAGAACTATCCGCAGGCGGGCGTGCCCGGACGGATGCAGTTCGGGGCGGGGTGGTGGCACCTGGACCAGCGCGACGGCATCCGGATGCAACTGGACGCCCTGTCGAACTGCGGCTTGCTGCGGCGTTTTGTCGGGATGCTCACTGACTCACGGAGCTTCCTTTCCTACACACGGCACGAGTACTTCCGGCGAGTGCTGTGCGATATCTTGGGGTCCGAGATGCGCGACGGGCTGCTGCCGATGGACTTCGATTTGGTGGGCTCGATGGTGCGCGAAGTGTGCTACACCAACGCCCGCGACCACTTCGGGTTCGACATCGACAAGTCATTCGCCGACTAGTGCCAAATGGTCTAGGAGTTGTCAGCAAAGTTTGGCTAACTTTAGATAGGAGGCCGAGGGAGTCAAATTGCCTGGATACAATCCCTCAGTATGAAGTTGTCTACGGTCGCCATCAGGCTCGGTCTGTCTGTCTTGGCGGGCGGCGCCGTTGCCACGGTCGTCCTTTCGCAAGGCCACGGATTGCAGCCTGGTGGCAGCAATTCCTGGGAAGTGGCGCCCTCCGGTGAGCCAGCCGCGGGGACACTCTTACCGGATGACCTCCAGGCTCTCCGCGAGGCAGAGGACAAGTGGGACTACGGTTTAGTACAACAGAGACTCGCAGTCGTCCGTTCGAACGGGACTGCCCTTGCCGCGAGCGACTACATCCGGATCGCCCACATCTATCGTGTCCGGGGACATGCCGCCGAGGGCCTGGCCCTCATTAACGAGGGGTTTCGGCACTTCCCTAGCGTCGATACGGCTTTGGAAATCGTAGGAAGTGCGCGAGAGGCCGGCGAGATCACCACGGCGCAGCAAATGCTGACTCGAGTACTAAGCGAGAGAATGACGCCGGAGCAACGACAAGTGGCTTCGGGGAACGTCTGGGAGCTCTCCAAAATAAAGTGGCAATTTGACTTCGAGCTCAATCCAAAACCTGTCAACTATCCCGAAAATTTCATTCAGCAACGAGGCTACTACGAATTCTTTTCGCGACCCAGTACGCCATACCAGACCACAGAAGTCACGGTACTTGGCAACATGTCGCGAAAGGAAGAGGTCACCGATTCCGCCAATAACCGTATCGTACGGATCTATCCGCAGTACTGGTCGATTCCTGTCAAGGTGAGGATGGTGGTCACCAAGACCCCTGTGGCCCTCAAACTCGCGACCGAGGATGTTCCCGCCGACAAACTGCCTGCTGACATCCGACCGTACTTGGGAAAGAGCAACCAAATCGACCCGACGGGCCCCATTGCCCAGTCAATCGCCCAAAAACTCAGGGGGAAAAACCGAGCAGAGACGATCGAGAACATCCGCGAGTGGGTGATGCGTGAGGTGAAGTACCAAAATCCGGTTTTGCCAGGAGAAGCCAACAAGCGCGACTCGGAGACCGTCCTTTCGCGAAAGCGTGGCTATTGTTGGGAGATTGGCCGTGCGATGACCGCTGTCCTCCGTGCCGCGGGAATACCTGCGCGCCGCATGTTCATGATCAATGTCTATCCGGAAAGAGGCGATGACATCGACTTCAGTTCAGCACTTCCGGCCTGGTGCCATGTCATGGCCGAATTCTGGGATCCTAAGGCTGGTTGGTCACCGTGTCAAAACCGACCGAGCAGCGTCGTTGCGATGCGCTACATTCCTTTAGCCTCAGAAATGATGGTTGAACAAAATCCAGATGGAACAGTCGAGCGAGTCGCGAATGAGACATTCTATGGAAACCATGAATCGCCGACCAAGAAAGCGGTCTGCAACAGTGTCAGTCTGAAGGTGCTGTCGGCTTTCCTGCGTTAACTTGCGGGGCTCGGTGGGGAATACTGGACAGCGTCCCATGCCTCAGAGCGCAGTGCCCCTCGACCACGCTTACGCCGAACGGGTGTACGCCGGGGTGCTGGGCAAGATCATCGGCGTTTACTTGGGCAGGCCGTTTGAGCAGTGGTCGCACACCGCCATCCAAGACCGGCTCGGTGAGATCAGGGGCTATGTCCACGACCGGTTGGGCCAGCCGCTCATTGTGGTCGACGACGACATCACGGGCACCTTCACATTCGTCCGCGCCGTCGTGGACAGCGGCAAGGGACTGGACGTGCAAAGCCAGGACATCGGCGAGACCTGGCTCGACTACACCGTTGAGGGCAAGTCGATTTTCTGGTGGGGTGGCTTTGGCCGGTCGACCGAGCACACGGCTTACATGCGCCTCAAGGCGGGCTATCCGGCACCGGAAAGCGGCTCGATCGCCCTAAACGGCAAGGTCGTCGCCGAGCAGATCGGCGCTCAGATTTTCATTGACGCCTGGCCGATGCTCTGCCCAGGCGACCCGGCCCTGGCCGCCGATCTGGCACGCCGGGCCGCTAGCGTCAGCCACGACGGCGTGGCCGTGGACGCCGCCTGCCTGATCGCGGCCATGGAGGCGCAGGCGTTTGTCGAAAGCGATATCGACAAGCTCCTGGACACCGGACTCCAGTTCATCCCCAAGGACGGCACGATCGCCCGTTTGGTGCGAAACATTCGATATTGGCGATCGGTGGACAAGAACTGGCGGGCGACACTGGCCCGCATCCACGAAAAGTACAGCTACGCCCAATGGCCGGGCGACTGCCATGTCGTGCCCAACCACGCCGTCGTCCTGATGGCTTTGTTGTGGGGCGACGGCGACTTCTCCGAGTCGATGCTCGTCGTCAACACGGCTGGATACGACACCGATTGCAACTCGGGCAACGTTGGCTGCCTATTGGGGTTGCTCGGTGGATTGGCGGCGTTCGAGGGCGGCTATGACTGGCGAGGCCCGGTTGCCGACCGTATGGTGGTCAGCACCGCCGACGGCGGCAGCGCATACACTGACGCGGCGACGACCGCGCAGCAGATCGTCGAGACGGCCCGCTGGTCGCGCGGGCTTCCTCCACTCTGGCCCATAGGAACGCCGAAGTTCAGCTTCCCGTTCACCGGGTGCGCTCAAGGGTTCATGCCCACCCACGACGGCAACGTCGAGCGACAGCTGTATCCAGAGCCGAACAGCCACAAGGGCGGATACGAGACACTCGCCACCAGCATGCTCTACCCTGGCCAAGCCGTCACCGCCCAGCTGGAGGGCGAAGGGACGGCGCGGCTCTATGTGCGGACGTCGGCAGGCAGACACTACGGTCTGCGCAGCGAAGGGGCGGCGACGATGGTCGTGCCCGACACCGGCGGACGACCCGTGCTGGCGGTCGGCCTGGAGGGCGGCAAGCTCGCCAGCATGGACTGGGGCGGCACTCCCGAAACCTGGTTCCGGGCCCCTGGCCCCGGCATCGACTCTGGCTGGCTGAGCACCCTCGACCAATTCCACGAATCCGACCCATACCAACTGGTGCAGGACGAAGGCGAGGGTCTGGCCGTCCAGGGCACAAGCGAATGGAGCGACTTGGCTTGGGAGGCGACACTGACTCCCGCGTTAGGTTCTTGCTGGGGTCTGATAGTCGCCTACAAGGGGCTCCGGCGTTGGGTCGGCCTGCTGGCCGATGGATCGAGTATCCGCCTTGTGCGGCGTCACTATGGAGAAGAGAAAGTACTCTCCGAAATGCCTCTGGAGTGGCTTTGTAACGAACCCAAAAAACTTCGGATCGAGACCAAGGCCCACGTTTTGGTCGGCATCGTAGACGGCAAGGACTTGCCACGTGCTGAACTTGCGCCTCACGAACTGCGCGGGGCAGTGGGGATTCTTCTTCGCCAATCGCGTGTGTGGGCATCGGAAGCGCAAGTGTCGCCCCAGTCCTGACAGGAATCGTTTCAGATTTTGCCAACAGGTTCTATAGACCATTATGCGTAAATGCGTGGTATTGTCTAGGTTGTTGGCATCCATGCTGCTTGCATCGAGCCGTTTCAATTGTGGGGTTAAGAAATGAAGATTCATCAGACGCTTCTCGTCGGATCGTTTGCCGTTGCAGTCGGTTCCTTCCTCGCGATAGGTTGTGCTGGAAAGGGCTCGTCATCAGAATCGCTGCAACTGAGTGCAGACACAGGCACGGGCAAGAAGACAGTTGGAAGCACAGACATGTGTGGCTCGCCCGCACCATCGATGGCGGAACGCAACCGTGTCGAGAAGGAG
Source organism: Armatimonadota bacterium (assembly GCA_018268335.1). Lineage (GTDB taxonomy): Bacteria > Armatimonadota > Fimbriimonadia > Fimbriimonadales > Fimbriimonadaceae > JAHBTB01. Next base: position 12,951 of record JAFDWT010000033.1, read on the forward strand.
ATTGCCGCCCTCGCGTTCGCCCCTGGCAAAGGCGGGGCTCCTACAGTAATTCCTGTCTACTTCCACATTGTCACCAACGACGACGGCTCCCTGGGCGGCATGACCGATGCTGAAGTGGCCATCCAGATCGACGCTCTGAACACCGGCTTTGCCGGAACACAGGCGCCAGGCGGGTTCAACACCAGTTTTAGGTTTCAATTGGCCGGTACCGACCGGACAGCCAATTCGGCTTGGTTCACCTGCATCCGAGATTCAGCCGACGACGTGGCAATGAAGACCGCACTGAGGCGCGGCACGGCTGCAACGCTCAACCTCTATGTCCGCGACCTGGAGCCTGGACTTGGCGGCTGGGGAGGGTTCCCGTGGTGGTATGCGGGCAACCCCGTCATGGACGGGCCGGAGATCGACTACACCCTCGTGGGTCGAGGAGTGGATCCTGGGCTGGCAGGTGATGTCTTTGTGCACGAAGTCGGGCATTGGATGGGCCTATATCACACGTTTCAAGACGGCTGCACCACGAACAACGACTACGTTTCGGACACGCCCGCAGAGGCTCACTACAACGTGAACTGCCCGACGGCCACGCTGGACACATGCACAGGTAAAGGGTTCTCAGGTACCGATCCTTGGATGAACTTCATGGACTACACCAACGACGCCTGCAAGTACCAGTTCACGAGCGGCCAGAGCAGGCGGATGGATCAGATGTGGGCCACGTACAGGGCCGGCAAATAACTGTCGGCAAGCGTCGCCACACAACGGTCAGGGCACCAGGACAGGTGCCCTGACCATATTGCCTTACCGCTTGGCCGCCGTGCCCCAGTTCGTCGTTCGCGAGAACATCGTGCCGAGGCAACCAGTCCAAGCCGACGCTGCTGGCATCCCTGCAAGCAGAATCTGCCGATACGAGCCGACAGGCAGCCGTTCGGATCGTCTCTACGCATATGGACGCAAGGATGTGGGCGCTGCTGTCGGCCTTGTTCGCCGGTCTGACAGCGGTGTTGGCGAAGAAGGGCGTGGCCGAAGTGCCGGCCAACACGGCACTCTACGTGCGAGTGACGTTTGTCCTTTTGTTTTCCGTCGCCGTCGCGGCCGCCGCCAAGCAACTGGACGTGACGGCGTTGACAAAGACAAACTGGGTGTTCCTTGGCCTCTCGGCGGTGGCGACCTGGGCTTCGTGGGCGTGTTATTTTCGGGCCCTTCAGGCCGGCGATGTGGCCCGGGTGGCGCCAATTGACAAATTGAGCTTTGTCATCGCTGTGGTTTTGGGAATCGTGTTCCTCAAAGAAAAGCTGACATGGAACCTGGCCGGTGGCTGCGCGCTGATCGTGAGCGGAGTTCTTCTGACTCTGCGCTAAGCCACCAGCCTCTTGGACTTACGCGAGCATTCGCATCACAGCGGGGTTCACCCAATCCTGATCGTGGAACTGCTCCCCCCACTCCCTTGGAGTGACACTGAAGTACTGGTGCTCGGACTCGTCGCGGACGAACCGCAACGCCTTGCGCAAGTTGGCCCTGATATCCGTCTTCGCCCCATGTTGGAGAAGCAGACCGGCGAACCTTTCGTGCCCCCTGACATTTGCTCTGTACGGCTGCGAAACGACACAGCCGAATAGCGGTGTGTGCCCACCGAAGCCGGCTCCATCGACATCTGCTTTGGCGTTCGGATCAGCGCCCTCTTCGAGCATCCAAGCCAAGATGTCGAACTCGTCATAGTCCACCGCCATATGCAGGAGCGTGCCGCCGGCCAACGGCGTCCCGTGGAGGGCGTATGTATGGTCTTCATGGCAGCCTAGATTGGCCGGAAACATCTCCTCATGGCGAAATGTCCGGCGGAAAAGTTGAGGATCCATGTCCAAATGACGTTGCAGGAGGTCGAGCCGGCCCCGGTGCAGAGCCATAGGCGGCGTGTCGGGTAACTCGACCCCCCGATCGGCAAGCAGTTCGAGACACTCATGTTTGCCGGCCGCATGGCGTGTGTAAGTCTGCAGCACCAGTCCGACCGGAGCGATCGTGTCGCCGTGTTCGTCTTCGACCGACGCGCCAAGCTCCAACAGGAACCGGAGTCCGGTTCCATTGAGAGTTTCACAGGGCCCCATGACCAAGCCGGGGCTGAGAGTCGCACCGGAATGCAGCAGCCGCCGAGCGATGGTCAGGTTGCCCTTGAGGCAGGCCCGGTTGAACGCATATTGGATGTCGGCGGCGCCGAGGCTTGTCAGCATGGCGACGACTGCGGTCTGGCCGGCTGTCGCCGCATAGCTGAGGGGCGGGCCCCAATTGCTTTGCGGCCGACCCAGCGCGCTTTCCTGCAGAAGCTTCGGATTCTGGACGACCAATTCCCGAAGCTTCGCCAAGTCGCCGTTCCAAATGGCGTCGACGACATGGCATGCGGTGACTAACCGTGGCCAGCTTCGAACACCATAGGCGCGTGCCAGCACGAGTTGGGCGTCAGTCAACTTTGGTTCGGTCGGAGGCGAAGGCAGATGCAGCTGCACTTCAGCAAGAGTTTTAGCGTTGCCTGCACGCCAGTCCTTGAGAAGGTCTTTGGCCTGGTTCTTCAGTTGTCGCAGGTCGGGGTGGACGGGAAGTTCGCGAGTGGGTTCGGTTGGCATGACGGACTTCTGTTCCTTTGCCCAGGGTCCGCATGTGTTGGGCGGTCGAGAAGTTCTATAGAACCGACTGGTTGTTGAATCTCAGGTGAACTCAGTTCTTCCCGCGGACCGGGTGCGACCTGCTCGCAAACACATTGTAGATCAGATTTGGCGCTGGGCGGCTTCTCAGGTAATTTGGTCAGGATGCGTCGCCTAACGTTCCCCCTGGCCATGACCTGTCTTGGGGTCATGCTCGGGGCGGTCGCGGTGGCTCAAGTGCCGGGTCTGGGTGCGCCGCCAAAGGCCCCCGACGTTCCGGCCACGCTTGCCAATCCGCGGGCGACGATGCGGACGTTCCTTGAAGGCATGAACGACGCCGATGTCCAGTCGGCCGTCACTGCGTTGGACTTGAAAGACGTCGCCGTCATCGAGCGGGCAGAGCGAGGCCCCCAGATGGCCTTCCGGCTCTGGGCCGTGCTCAACCGCCAGAAGTTCATCCAGCTCGAAGAAGTCCCTGACTCGCCCGGCTCCACTCCCTTTGCCGTGCAGATCACGGACCTCCAGGGCGGCCAGGTCGGCACGGTGCGGATCGACAAGGGTGCGGACGGTGCCTATAGGTTCACTGCGGGCACGCTGTCGAACTTAGGGAGGCTCTGGGAGGGAGTCCGTGACAAACCTGTGGTTCCGGGCTTGTTGGATCCCAGCCTGCGGCAATTTGACCCGGCTGAGTGGTTCGCCAGCAAGATGCCGCCGGCTACGCAAGAGTTGACCCTCGGCGTCGCCCAGTGGAAGTGGCTGCTCTTGGCGATCATCCTCTTCCTTGGCGCGGTGGCTGGCGGAACCGTCCGGCTCGTCGCTCAGTTTTTGGCGGGACGGATATTCAAGCTGAAGCGTAAAGACACCGCATATCGCGAGATAGAAAGAGGCGGCGCCGCTGTCAGCCTGATCATCTGGAGCTGGCTTGTCGCCAGGACGTACACGTTTCTAGGGCTGCCCGGACTGCTTTCGGGGACTATCGGCTTCGTCGCACTCGTGGGCGAAGTGTGGGGTTGCGTCCGGTTGGCGATGGCCGTCTGGGACAGCTGTTTACAGATCTATGCACGTCGGGAAGAGCACAGGACAGGAAAGCCCGACGGCCTGGTCATTCCGGTCTTGACCCGGCTAGGAAACGCGACCATCCTGATCGTCGCCGCTCTCTCGGTCATGTCGTTCTTCGGCGTCAATGTGACCGGGTTTGTCGCGACCCTGGGTTTGGGTGGCCTCGTGCTCGCTTTAGCCGCAAAGGACAGCGTCGAAAACTTGTTCGGTTCGGTCGTCGTGCTGGTTGAGAAGCCGTTCAAGCTGGGCGACTGGATCAAGATCGGCGACGTCAGCGGCGAGGTCGAGGATATCCGGCTCCGGTCGACCCGGATCCGTACCTTTGAAGACTCGGTCATCGTCATGCCCAACAGCGCCCTAGTGAGTAAGAGCCTGGAAAACTTCGGCATGCGCCGGTATCGCCGTCTGAAGACCACGATCGGCGTGCCCTACGACACCCATCCGGCCAAGATCGATGAATTCACCCACCGCATCCGCGAGATGCTCTATGAACACCCGCACGTGTGGAACGACAAGCGGTTTGTCTATCTCAACGACTTCGGCGCCAGTGCGCTCGAGATACAGCTGCTGTGCTACTTAATCGCTCCTACTGGCCAACTGGAGTTCGAATATCGTAACGACTTATTGCTCAAAATCGTGAAAATAGCTGACGAGATCGGGGTGCATTTCGCGTTCCCGACTCAGACGCTTTATGTCAAAGACGAGGGCGGAAAGGACACTCTGTTCCCGCCCTCGTCCGACGCAGCCGTCACCACCGAATAACCGGTGGGAAGAACTCGGCGATCAATTCTTCGTAATACGGACGCAATCCCTGGACGTCGGGTCGGACGTCGACCTTGGAGTACAGGTCGTAGCCGTTGAACAACTTCACCCATTTGAGGTTCTCGCGGTCTTGGTCGTTCAGCAAATGTCCGTACTCCCCTTCGCGATGCCAGGCATAGAAGGAGTGGTACCGGATCATATAGAGCGCAGAGAGTGGCAAATAGTCCTTGACGACGTGATAGAGGTACTCGTCGTGGCCGTAGCTCATGTGGACGTTGTCCAGTCCGCAACCAGGCTGATAGATGCCGTTTTCTGTCTGGAGCTCCGGCTTGGTGTAGTCGGGGTTGAGCGGGAAGAACTCGGGCCAGACGACCTTGTCACTGTACTTGCAGCCGACCGGGAAGGTGTCGCCGACAACCGCCCATTGGGGCTCGCCGAAGAGGCAAAGGATCTTGCCCAGGTCGTGCAGCAGACCAGTCAGGATCATCCAACGCGGGTGGCCGTCTTTGCGGATCGACTCCGAAGTCTGCATCAGGTGTTCGATCTGGGTGCAGTCCGTGTCGGGGTCGCTGTCGTCGACAAGGGTGTTCAGGTACTCCATTGCCTCCCAAACCCCCATTTCGCGCATGTTGCGCGGTTCGTACTTGGCCTTCATGGAGAGGACAAAGTCAAGCGTCTGATTGGAGTGGTTGAGCCGGTAGAACTCCTTCACCGAGGGACGGACTTCGGCGGCATAGTCGCGGAATACGTGGCCGCCCTCCTCGGGATAGCGCTGCAGGACGTCCTCTTCCCATTCGTGGAGCCCGGTGGTGTGCGTCGTCGCGGTGTCAGCCATGGTCTTTCGCTTATTGTAGCCTTGGAACAACAACTTCGACACACGTCGGAGTAATCGGTGCGTGGCACTTCGGCATCGTTTCGTTGGCGCGCAGTCAAGAATTTAAATATATAGCCATAAGCATCGACGGCCCTCGCAAAGTTAGTGTAATGTCAGCCTGATGCCTGACAATCGAAGTCTGGCTCAGTCGTCCTGACCACCTAGGAAGGGACGGAGTTGCTTCAATGAGGACACTCGCAAAAACAATATCGTTATCACTATTACTGGGAGGCCTATCCACTATAGGTTTGCCGCAGTGGTCGAACCTCTCAACCGGTCCAGGCTTTGCTGCCAGCACCGCATTCTTGCTTCAAGACGGTCGGGTCTTGATGCAGCAGTCGAACAGCCCGAACTGGAAAATCCTTTCGCCAGACGCTAACGGCAGCTACATCAACGGCTCCTGGTCGTCGGCCATCACGATGACCGGCGGCCACTCGCCGCTGTATTACGCGGGCGGCGTCTTGCAAGACGGCCGCGTGCTCGTCATCGGCGGCGAATACAACGGCGGCGGTACTGCTGTCGAGACCAACCTTTGCTCCGTGTGGAACCCGACGACAGGGACTTGGTCGAACTTCACCGGACCCGGCTATTCGCAAATCGGCGACAGCATGGGGTTAGTCCTGCCCGACGGAACGTTCATGTTGGGGCACTACAGTTCCAGTAACTACGCGATCCTCAACCCTTCGACGATGGCCTGGACAACATACACGGGCTCGACGCAAGGCAAGGCCGACTCCAACTCAGAAGAGAGCTGGAACATGATGCCGAACGGCAAGTTGCTGTGCGTCGAATGCTCCAACGGTCAAGCGGCGGAAGTCTATGACATCGCCACCAACACGTGGTCGTCAGCCGGAAACACGGTGTCCATGCTGCCGTTCGCCCTGCCTGGCTTTGTGGCCGAAATCGGGCCGCAAATCATGATGCACAACGGCACCGTGTTCGTGATGGGTGCCGGAGGCAATACCGGCGTGTACAACATGAGCGCCGGCACCTGGGCGGATGGCCCGCAAATCACGATCGGTGGTGATCTCCAAGGCGGATTCGATTCTCCGGGCGCGATCATGCCGAACGGCAACGCCCTGCTCGTGGTAGCCAAGGCTCAGGACTACAACCAACCGAGCCACGTCGTCGAATACAACGGTTCGACGCTCAGTCAAGTCACGGACATGGCGGACAATGACCGCCCCGCCTATCGCTACCGTATGCTGGTCCTCCCGACCGGTGAAGTCATGGTCACCGACGAGACAAGCACCGTCAAGGTGTACACCGCTGGCACTACTGTCGGCAGTGACTCCTGGCGGCCTGTCATCGACTCTTGCCCGACCAATCTCATCAGTGGCAACTCGTACACGATCGGCGGCCGCAGGCTCTCCGGTCTCACCGAGGGCAGCTACTATGGCGACGACGCCGGCAACTCGACCAACTACCCGCTCGTCCGGATCCGCAACAACAGCACGGGGCACATCAAGTATTGCCGCACGCACGACGTCAGCACCCGGCTGATCTCGTCGGCTGGTGACAACACGCCGATGACGACCACGGTCGACATCCCCGGTGGCATCGAGTCCGGCGCCAGCACCCTGGAAGTGGTCGCCAACGGCATCCCTTCCTACAGCGTGCCGGTGGTCGTCAACCCCGAATATCCGATCACGACCCCGCACCTAGCTGGCCCGGTCGGCAACGACAGTTGGTATGTCGGTGATGTGAGCGTCTCGTTCACTGCCAGCGACTTGCAAGGCGACTACAAAGAGACCCACTACCGCCTGGACGGCGGTGCTGACACCGTGTATGGCGGCGCGTTCTTGGTGACCAACGACGCCAATCCGCACTCAGTGGAGTTTTGGAGCGTCGACACGGCTGGGCACGTGGAGCCGCACCAGACAGTCAACTTCAAGCGTGACGCCACCAAGCCTGTTGTCAACTTCGACCCGCAGAACCCGGCGGCCAACGCCTTCGGCTGGAACAACACCGACGTCGCGATCAGTTGGAACGCCAACGACAACTTGTCTGGTCTGGCAACAGCGGCAAGCGGCACGTTGCACTTCACTGCTGAAGGTGCCAACCAGACCAAGAGTGTTGGAGCCACCGACGATGCCGGTAACTCCAAGACCTACATCACCACGACCGTCAACATCGACAAGACGAAGCCGACGACGACTGACTCTGAACCCGCGGCCGACGGCTGCAACGGCTGGTACCACGGCACTGTCCAGGTGACCCTGAACGCCTCGGACAACTTGTCCGGCGTCCAAATCACCAAGTACAAAGTCGACGGCGGCAGCGCCCAAACATACAGCGGACCGTTCAACGTTGGTGGTGACGGAATCCACTCAGTCGAGTACTGGAGCGTCGACAAGGCTGACAACGTGGAGAACCACCACACGATCTCCATCAAGATCGACGGGACGCCGCCTGTCATCACGGCTGCGGCGGACAAGACATTGATCTGGCCGCCGAACAACAAGATGGTGCCCGTGACACTGACTGGCAAGATGACCGACAACCTCTCGGGTGTCGATCCCAACACGGCCCAGTTCTGGGTGGTCGACGAATACGGCAAGGTCCAACCCAGCGGAGCGATCACACTCAACGCTGACGGCACCTACTCGTTCACGATCGACCTGGAAGCCAGCCGACTCGGACAGGACAAGGACGGCAGGACGTACACCGTGTACATCAAGTGCCTTGACTTCGCCTGCAACCCGACGACGGTGTCGGTGGTCATCACCGTCCCGCACGATCAGCGCGGCTAAGGTAGCGTACAGACACAAGAGAAGCGGGCCGCCGGTCAGGGCGGCCCGCTTTGGTTTTGGGCAAAGCAAGAATTCTGCAAGCCCGTTTTCGGCTGGTCACTTGTACAGCGTGACGTTGCCGCTGAGCTCATGGTGCTTGAGCGCGACCAAGTGGCCAACTGGGTCGTTGACCTGGGTGGTTTCCATAAAGATCGGCGTTCCTCCGCTTTTATCAAAGACGACTGTTTGGATGTTGAAGAGAGTGCCGATCACTGGCTCGCCGGGTGGCAGTCCCTTCAGAGCCTGAGACTCGACGAGCACATCATCCAAGTAGATGTCGAAGTTGCCGCCCGTCTGCACGATGGCCAGGCGTTTGATTGTCCCAGTGGACTCGAGGACATGGGGGATGACGAACTGCTTCCGAACCGACTCGTTCCCCACTGGTCCCGCCAGGCGTACCAAGACGTCAATGGCTGTTCTGGCGTTCCGAGGCTTGGCCCCCCGGGCAAAGAGCGCCATGTTGGTCTGCACTCGAGTACCCGCCTCCATACTGGCTTCAAATGGCTCGGAGACCGCGCCAGTGTCTGGTGTGTCTCCTCCTTGTTGTGCTGTCGCAGGCTTGGTCAGCCCAAATGTCAAGGCAAGGCATCCGGCGACGAGCGGCGCGGCACCCAGCAAGCTGATCTTCTTCCAATTGGCCTTCATGTTTGTGTGTCCGAAAACGGACCTCCGTTGTTATTGACCTGCATCTCGCGATCTCCGACTGGTTCACTTTCGGGAAAATCGGTGAATACTGAGGGGAGATGTCGGCGGCCAACGTTGGTGTCCGCCTCCGTGAAGGCAGGCTGCGGTGTGGCTTTTCCGTGGGAGCGGCCGCAGAAATCGCACGTGTGTCGACATCGACCATCAAGCGCTGGGAAGCTGGAAAGGGTGTGCCCCGCATGGACGGGTTGCGAGCCTATGCCGGGTCACTCAGCCTCACGGCAGATGATCTGGACGCATCTGACATTGGGACGTCGGCCCAGAGGCTGTTGCGCGCCAAACGGCGACGCTCGCATACGACGTTGGAAACACTTAGTGCATTGAGTGGCCTCAGCATTTCCAGCCTGCACAGATTCGAGACTGGTGCCCGTGCACTCGACGGCAATACGGCAAGACACTTGGGCCGAGTTTATGGATGCGCGGATGGCGAAATCGAGGTTCTCGCCGGTTCCGGGCCCCCTATTCGTGGTGACGTCGTATCGCATTTCTTGACCCCCGGGCTCTTCCCACATGCGAGCCTATATGTGAAGCTCGACCGCTTAGTGCGACAGAGTGAATTGGCGACACCCGAAGACGTCCTAGATGTGATTCATGGCTTGATCATCATGGGTGACCACGCGGGAATGCTGGAGTCATGGCAGCTTCTGCAACCGAAATTAGTCGGCGAGCGGCTGACAAGCGCACAGAAGACCATGGTTCAGCTGACCCTCGCTTTGGCAATGGCCACAGCAAGGAACGACCTCAGGCCAGCCCGCAGACTTCTGCAAGACTTGCATCGACTGCACGACATACCCACCACTCCTGCTCTGTCACACATGTCACGGCTGGCGGCCATGGACAAGAATTTTGTCGCGGCCAAGCACTGGAACACGAAGTTAGCTGACGCAGCTGAACAGTCTGGGGACAGGGGCCAAGCCTTCATCAGTAAGCTAAACGGTACTGTCCTGCACTTTGAACTTGACAAGTCATGCCGACATATCGACGCAATCGAAACGCTCCAAGACGAGTGCGAGGGCCCGCTTCAACAATACACATTGCTCGTTGCGAAGCTCTCTATTCTTGTTCAATTGAAGGAATCGACCGCAACAAGGTCGACACTATGTCAATGCCATGCATTTGAGTCCCAATATGGCTTTGGGTCTCCGTTGGCTTCTCGCATTGAACGACGGTTGGACGCAACTGGTCAGTGGCTCGGTTGATAGGGAGAACAAATCGGGTCGCCCACGACGATGTCTTCCCAGCCAACAAATCGAGAAGCGGCATAGTAGCTCTCTGCCAATGTCCATCCCCTGGTGTACTTGTCGAAAAGAATAGTCGGAGAGGCCACCGCCTGCAATAGGGGTTCGTCGCAATAGCCCTTGGCTCCGGATGCGCCGCCTCTGATCAAGTCAGCAATCAATGACTGCCCGCCAGAAGTGCTTAGAAAGGTGCGTGCGCTAGTGGAGACTGCCGTCTCTGCGATCCCACCTGGATCAAAGCGAAGCATCTTGTAGCCTTTGTCGTCGAACTTGGGATCATTACTTCCCCACGACGCATAACCCATGAGCTCACCGACTCTTCCCACGAAATTTTCCGTCCGGTCTACCCTGGTCGGCAAACCTCGGGAGGCCAACTTCTGGCCTGCCACTACTAAGTCAGCGTCCCATTCGTTGTAAGCCATCTCATTGATGACCTTGAGATCGGGCTTGCCTTCGACAACAGGGTTGAACGGCACTTGGTCCACATGGCCGATACCGTGACCCTCGGCCACGTCAAGAAGGAACTTGCCTGAGGGCTTCACTTTTTCGCTCTGAACGGCGTAAGCGACCAGAGACTTCGCATCTTCCACCGTATAGCCGTCAAGGCGAGTGACAAGATAGCCGCCGAATTTTGCATGGCTAAAACGCTGTGTCGGGTTCCAAAACCTGTTGAACCAGCACTTGCCCGTGAAGCCAGAGTCCGAGAGTGAGACCGGTATAGCGTCCTTGATCGAGGCGTAACCGAGACACGCCAATGTGGAGTCCAGGGACGGCTGAGTCCCTGAAACACCCGTGGGAGCTCCTGTCAAGCGGATGGGGATCCCTTTGGTCAGGACTATGAAATCGACACCAGGGACTTTGGCCAGACGCTCTCGCACCGGCTTTTCGATGGCTTCGAGGTACATGGCATATGGCATAGTTTCCGCCCCTGACGACTTGGCAGAGTCTTGACAACGGATCCGGACGATGTTCTTGACGCCTCGGCGGGCCATGTAGAAATCTGCAATTTCGATTGAAGCCGGACTATCGGCATTTTCAACAACCAAGACTCGGCTGGCAAGGGACGTTGACTGGGCAATCAATAGAAGGCAGATCGACGGTGTCACACCGAAAAGTTACCCATCTCTGTTTCAATGATGTGCTTTGATATTGAACTATCTATCACTGGCGTGTGAAAATGAGCCATGGTCACGACCCTAGCCCTCGGTGCGGCCCGAGCACTTTCCTCGATCTGCTATGAGGTGACGCCTTCAGCTGATTTGATGACAGTGGAGGTCAAAGTGACCGTGCCCTCGCAAGGGCAGGCTGTGGACGTGACCCTGCCGAGTTGGTCGCCGGGCTACTATGTCCTTGAAAACTACAGTTCAAACCTCAAAGATGTAGTTGCGAAGGCTCCCGATGGCAGCGTGCGGCCTGTGTCGCACCCTAGGCCAGACACATGGCACATTGATCCTCTCGGTGCTCAAGCAGTCACTGTCTCCTACACTCGCCCAGTCGTGCACGAAAGCGGCCGGATGGGCATCTTCAGCGGCGACGATGTCACCGTCCACTACGGTGGGCCGTCGATCTACCTCTATGTCGAAGCGAGAAAGTCCGAGCCATGCACTGTGCAGTTCCACGTGCCTAAGAACCTGGGCCTGGCCGTGTCGCTCGACCCGGTCGGCAACGGCCTGTTCACAGCGCCAAATTACGATGTGCTGGCCGATTCGCCGGTGACGATCGGCACTTTCCGGACCGCCGAGTACATTTCACGTGGCAAGCCACACCAATTGGCCGTGCGCGGTTCCGCACGTGACCGCCTGGACATGGCGCGCGCAGTCAAGATGACGCGGTTCATCACCGAGAGCGAGACCGATTTCTTCGGCAAATCTGCGCCATACAACCGATACGTCTGGCATATCTGGGCTGGCGACACTCCCGACGGCGCCGGTGGTCTGGAACACGCTTCCAGTAGCCAAGACTTCTTGTCTCTGGCGCAGGGGCCGGCTTCAATGCGCGGTTTGGCGCATGAGTGCTTCCACTTGTGGAACGTAAAGCGGATCCGCTCAGCCTCATTGGGCCCGTTTGACTACACGCGGCTGCCGCGGACAGGTGCCCTCTGGTGGTTGGAGGGAGTGACGGACTATTACGCCAGCCTCATTCCTCACCGGTACGGTTGGTATGGCGACGACCAGTACTACAAAGACATCGCTGCCAATATCCGTGCAGTCCGGTCCAATCCGAAACGGCTCGAAGTGAGCCCGTACGAGTCGAGCTTCCGCGTGGGCGAGACTAATGACGGTAGGGGCAACAGCAACGGCTTTGGCGTCGACTACTATCCCACGGGATGGGTCACGGGCATGTTGTTGGACATCGAACTGAGAGCACGTACGGGCGGGAAGCACAACCTAGACGAGATCGAACTGGCCCTGTGGGACATGTGCAAAGACGGGAAGCCTGGTTTCGACGAAGGCGAACTCCGGCGGCAGTTTGTCCGTGTGGGAGGGCCGGAAATGGGTGCTGTGTTTGACAAATGGGTGATGCAGCCTGGCGATCCTCCTGTCGAACTGCAACTGGCCAAGGTCGGCCTGAGTGTCGGCGGGACTGGGCGTGACCTCAAAGTCACAGAATCTCCGACTGCGACGCCCGAGCAGAAAAAGCTCCGCGAAGGTTGGTTTTTTGGCAAACGGTCACGACCTTCGGCACTTCAAGGGTAACGAGCGATATGCTGTTGATAACCGCAATCATCTTGACGCAGGCCAAGGTCAGAATCGAGTCCCCACCGAAAACGCTGGCTCATGAGGGCTTCTATACAAAGTGCGCCTACTTCGAAGGAATGCCAATCCTCGGTTCACCGAAAGTGGAGGACATGGCTTTCGAGGTCATCGTCACCACATTCAAGAGCATGATGGCCAAATGCCCGAAGGGCACAATGAGGGCACTTGTCGACGCCGGCTGCCACTACTCGATCATCGCCGAAGAGGAAGGACAGACCGACCTGCCCGAATACGCCGACTTGAAAAACGACCCCAAGACGGACTGGAACAAGAGGGCGCGAGGGCTAGGAGGCAAGGTGTGCAGCGGCGGCGAGGAGAACATCCTCGAATATCCGACCGATCGCTACAAAGGCGAGAGCATCTACATCCACGAGTTCGCCCATACGCTGGACGAGTTTGGGTTCTCCAAGGTCGACAAGAACTTTGTGAAGGATGTCACCGCCGCCTACGAATCTGCTATGAAGGCGGGCCTGTGGAAGGACACGTACTCGAAGACCAACCGGATGGAGTACTTCGCCGAAGGGGTGCAGATGTACTTCGACTGTGCGCGGACAGCCCATCCGGCGAACGGCGTCCACAACGAGGTCGGCAACCGAGTGCAGCTCAAGAAGTACGACCCTAGGCTCTATACGGTGGTCGACCGGGTGTTCGGCGGCAATCCCTGGCGCTATGAGGGCAAGTACAACACCACCCACCTCGGTGGGGACAAGACACTCCAGTAGATTTGCTAGTTTTGAAGCGTTGAAGTCCTCCAGTGGCGTGCCAGCACGGTTGCCATGGTAATTTGACGGGGATCAGTGGGCGGTCTGGTTGCCGCCGCTTTGTTTTGGAGGACACCATGAAAGGAGCCAATCGATTCTTCTTCTCCGCTCTCGCGCTTGCGGCCCTGACCTCGGCCAGCTTCGCCTCGCTCTACAGCGACAATTTCGACTCCGACCACACGGCCAGCTACAAAGTGAACCACGGCCCGACGGACGACCACGTCAACTTCTTCTTTGACTACTCCACGCTAGGTATCCCGACGGCACCCCACTCTGTGGGAGGCACGACTCGCGGCCTGATGTTGTATTCCAACACCACCGGCGGTGTTCTAGGCGGCCCGAGCGTGTCTCCGCTTGGCCTGAGCCTTACTGGGGACTATGTGTTCAAGGCAGATGTCTGGATGAACTTCCTCGGCCCGGCGCCAGCGGGCGGCAGCGGCACCACACAAGTGGCAGGCATGGGAGTACTGACCAACGGCACGACCGCTCAATATCCTGGTTTCGCCAATGGTATCTATTTTATGACCACCAACGACGGAGGCTCCTCCGCAGACTGGCGAGCCTATGCGCCGGGCCACGTGACCAGCTACCAGGACGGCGACCCGGTCTATTACGCGACCACGCGCAACTCCAGCAATACATACTACGCGACCAAGTTTCTCGGCGACACCCCGCCTGCAGCGCAGACGGCCCTCTTTGCCAGCCAGACCGGTAAGGCCCAGGCTGGTTGCATCGCCTTCGCCTGGCACGAATCGACGATCACCAAGAAGGGGAACCTGGTCACCTGGGACGTCGACGGCCTGAAAATCGCGACGATTGACATCACGACTGTGAGCACGGGCGGGACGAACATTTCGTTCAATTACTCAGACACGAACAACGGGGTATCGACGGCTGCCAACAGCTTCCTGACCACTGCGATCTTTGACAACGCCCGTGTCGAGTCAGTGCCAGAGCCTGGCACGATGGCCTTGCTGGGACTAGGGGTCGCCGCGATGGCCCGCAAGCGCTGCAAGAAGTAAGCGGCACTGCAGCAAAAGCGACACCCCTGCGCCAATGATGGCGCAGGGGTGTTTTGTTAACTCAGTGAGGATAGAATGCGCTCGGAGTGGTTTGATGGAAAAAGGTCAGTTCAAAGACGACATGACGCGAAGGCAGCTCTTGGCGCGAGCAGGAGCGACTGCAGTGGCAGGGGCGGCTTCGCCGATCCTGCGTGCCATGGAAAGGACGGTCGGGAAGTCCAGGATCCTAGGCGCAAACGACAGGGTCGTTTTCGGCCTGATTGGCTGCGGCGGCATGGGCTCGGCGAACATGCGCAACTTCATGACCTTGGACGGCGTCGATGTGGCCGCCATCTGCGATGTCGACACAAGCCGCATGCCCGGGGACATCGAGACAGTCGACAAGAAATACGGCCACAAGCCCGAAGTCTTCCACGACTACCGCAAGATGCTGGAGCGCAAGGACATCGACGCCATTATCGTCGGTACGCCCGACCACTGGCACGCCCTGAACCTGATCCATGCAGTCGAAGCCGGAAAAGACTGCTACTGCGAAAAGCCGATCAGCCACGACATCGTTGAGGCCAAAAGCATGGCCGCTGCGGCGAAGCACTACAAGCGGGTCGTCCAAGTCGGCACCTGGCAGCGCAGCACCAAGGAGTTCACCGACGCCATCGCCTATATCCGCGCGGGCAAGCTGGGCAAGGTCGTCCTCTGCCGGGCCTGGATCAGCGACACGTCGCATGTCGGCACGGTCGCGCCGTCGCAACCGCCTGCCGGACTCGATTACGACGCCTGGGTCGGCCCCGCCAAGATGGTGCCCTATGCGCCCAACCACGTCCATAACAATTGGCGTTGGTTCATGAACTTCGGGGGAGGCGATTCAGTCGACTGGGGCGTGCACATGATGGACATCGCCTTGCTTGGCATGAGCAAAGACCAAGACCTGGTGATGCCGGTCTCAGCCAGTGCCGTCGGCGGCAAGTACGCCTTTGTCGGCGAGGACCGGGACGCGCCCGACACCGTCCAGGCCATCTATCAGTTCAAGGACCCCGACTTTGTCATGCATTGGGCCATCGGGCGCGATTTTCCCGGTCGGCCAGACCATGGCACCGAGTTCGTCAGTGCCGAAGGAAAGACATTGCGTGTGTGGCGTGGCGGCTGGGTCGTCCTCGACAAAGACGGCAAGGAGCTTCCGAAGGAAGGGGTTGAAGAGACCACAGGCCACTGGACCAACTTCCTGGAGTGCGTCAAGTCCCGCGGAAAGCCTCGCGCCGACATAGCCTCCGTCGCTCAGACGACGATGGTCTGCCACATGGCGAACATCGCGGTGATGACCGGCGAGCAGTTGCATTGGGACAAGTCCAAGATGGACCTGGTCGGCCGCACAGGCAAGAATGCCATCGGCTACCAACGCGAGTACCGCAAGGGTTACACGTTGCCGATCTACAAGTAAATCGGCCGAAGGCGGCACGATTGTTTCGATGGGGATGGAAAAGTTCAGTCCCCATCGAAGTATCATGATGGCGTGCTTGATGTTTTGGCCGCGCTTCAGGCCCTGGCCGACCCGACACGGTTTGCCGTGTTCAATTGCATCCGCGGTTGCGGCGGCGCATCGGCCTATGACTGCGACACAGGCGAGTGTGACGCCACCGACCCAGGGGCGGTGGCTCTTTGCGACGTCAAGTGCCGCGTCCCTTGCGCACCCAGCACCTTGACCCACCACCTCAACGTCCTGCGCGACGCGGGCCTGATCGACAACGAGCGTCGCGGGCGCAAGGCGTACGTCCGCATCCGTCCCGGCGTCCTTCGTGCCCTGTCTGCGTACTTCAGTGAGTCCAAATGAAGAAAGCCTTCACCCTTATCGAATTGCTCGTCGTGATCGCCATCATTGCGATCCTGGCGGCCCTGCTGTTCCCTGTCTTTGCCCGGAGCAAAGAGACGGCCAAGAAGTCGGCCTGTCTCTCGAACCTCAAGCAGCTGGGGACGGCGTTCGCCCTCTATCTCGGCGACCACGACGGCGTCTACCCGACCTGTGACAATGACAAGGCCAAGATCGTGGGCAAGCCACCAGAACCGGAGACACCGGAAGCCGACGGCCCGCCCGAGCGCGACTGGACGATCACAACACAGCCGTACATCAAGAACTTCGCGATCCTGCGGTGTGCGACCGATGGTTCGCGTGCGCCAGCCGATCCCAAGAACCCGGACCTCACTACCGAGTACCGGACAAGCTACACCGTCAATGGATGGTCGGAATACAACCTGGCGGAGTCGGCCCTCTCAAGGCCGGCGGACTGGGTGCTCCTGGCTGAGCGCAACAACCGCGTCCGCGGGCCCAAGACGTGGTGGATGTTCTATTGGTGGACGTGGCAAGGCAGCGGTGGCGCCGCGGTCTGGCCCCCGGCGCTGACGCCCGACCCAACGCCGGCGGCGGCTCAAGACTTGGCCCTCGACCGCCACTCTTCTCCGCCGAACTGGCTCATGGGTGACGGACATGCGAAGGCGATGCCGCTGGCTGCGCTCTGGAAGGCCGGAGCCGCGAACGCCTTTTGGCCGAATCCCAGCTGAGGACTGCGTAGCATGAGACTGGCCCCGCCGTGTATGGTGGGGCCATGTTGTTTCCCTTGGCCCTGACACTGGCGTCGGCCATACCGATGGCCGACTTGTCGGCGCTCTCCAGCTTCGACCGGCTCCCCACTCTGCGGACCGGGATCAAGTTCGGGGCGGTGACCTCCTACGACCGGACGGAGGGGAACGACGACGGATTTTCTGGGACGTACTCCTTTGTCCGCAAGGAGGACGGCAACCTGGTGTTGGCCGACCTCAAGGGGCCCGGATGCATCACGCGGTTCCACACGCCGACTCCGAGCGGCGACACCTTGGAGTTCTACATTGACGGCGAGACGAAGCCGACCCTGTCGATGCCGTACCGCGACTACTTCACTGGAGAGCACGCGCCGTTTGTGCGCCCGGTGGTCGAGTGGGCAGCGGGCGGGGCGTATTCGTACCTGCCGATTCCCTACCAAAAGTCGTGCAAGGTGCTCCTTCGGGCGGCGCGGACGCAGTTCTACGACTTGAACTTCGTCCAGTATCCGGAGGGGACGGTGGTGCCCAAGTTCGACTCCAAAGCCCCGACCTTGCCCACCCTGGCCAACATCAGCAGCGCCTGGGCGCAGACTGCGCAGAAGGGGCCACTGCTGGTCATGAACGGCGTGACCGAACGAGTCGCCTTCGACAAGATCCTGGCGCCGGGCAAGACCGTGACGTTGCTCGACCGGAAGAAGGGCGGCCGGATCACCGCGATGAGTTTGAGCCCAGCTTTTGTCTTCCAGGGCCGGGCTAGGGACACGCTCATTCGCATCACATGGGACGGCGAGAAGCAGCCGGCGGTCCTGATGCCGGTGGGCGACTTCTTTGGCTATGCCTTCGGCAAACCTTCGATGCGGAGCGCTCTGCTGGGATCGGACAACGGGACGAACTACTGCTTCCT
>JAFDWT010000034.1 GCA_018268335.1 Armatimonadota bacterium
TCTGGGGTCTGGGGTCTGGGGTCTCGGGGTTCGGAGGCTTGAGACAAGCAATTGGTGGGGGACTCCGCGCTAGACTCCGCTAGAGATTTGCGATGAAGCCTTTCCCACTGCTCCTTTGTTTGGCGTTGAGTGCTGTTTGCCTTGCTGACGACGGCAAGAACGGCCATTCGCATTACGGCCCGGCGTTTGACGCTGGGCTTCGTGGTAAGCCTTGGGTGATCGAGGGGGCGGGGAACGCGCATCTGCCGATCACGGCGAAGAACGCCGAGGTGCAGAAGTGGTTTGACCAGGGCATCAACCTGATGCACAGCTTCTGGTTCGAGGAGGCCGAGCGGACGTTCCGCTGGTGCAACAAGCTGGACCCAGAGAACCCGATGCCCTACTTCGGCATGGCGATGACGGGCCTGAACTGGTTCACGATCAAGGGGATCAACGGTGACGACCTGAAGCGCTACCGGACGTTCTTGACAGAGGCGGTCAAGCGCAAGGCGAAGGCCAGCGAGCGCGAGCGGATGTATATCGAGGCTTGGGAGGCTTGTACTGAGCCGGGAGTCGATGTCGAAAAGACCATCGTCCGCAAGCTGCAGGATTTGTGCGTCAGGTTTCCGGACGAAATCGAGGCGAAGGCGTTTTTGGGGCTCTATAGCATCGGTCAAGGGAGCGCCTTGGCCAATGACGCGCTGCTGGCGCAGGTGCTGAAGGCGAACCCGATGCACCCCGGCGCGCACCATGCGATGATCCACAACTGGGACGGCGTCGACCCCTGGAAGGCACTGGACAGCTGCGAACTTTATGGCAAATCGGCGCCAGGGATCGGGCACGCGCTGCATATGCCGGGGCACATCTACACGAAGGTCGGGATGTGGCACGAGGCGGCGATCGCCATGGACAGCGCGACACGGGTCGAGCTGCGGTACATGAACGAGCGGTTCAAGCTGCCCTACGAGCTTTGGAACTTCGTCCATAACCGGGACTATCTTTGCTACATCCAGGAACAGTTGGGGCGGGGCGAGGAGAGCATCCAGGGTGCGATCGATTTGTCCAACACGCCGACGGATCCGACGACGGCGGGGAGCGGAGGCTCTTACCCACGAGAGCTGGCTTTAATCCGGGCTCTGGTCAAGTTCGAGCGGTGGGGCCAGATTTTGGACGGTAAGACGCTGACCGACACGTCGAACCCGCTTTCGGTGCAGATGCGACAGGACGCCGAGGCTTTGGCTTTGGTGGCTACTGGCAAGCTGGTCGAGGCGACTGAGAAGATCAAGACCGTCCGCGAGGCGAACGCAAAGACTATGGCCGAGGCCATTGCCAAGGACCCCGGCCATGCGGACAACATCAAGAAGCAGTTCGACGACCCGCTCGTGCAAGTGGCAGAGGCATGGCTGAAGATCGCGAAGGGCGACCGGATCGGTGGTATCCAGGGCCTTCTTGCGGTCGCCGACGCCACTTCTAAGGCCCTCAAGGCCGGAGACCTGCCCAATGATCCTCCGTTCCTTCCCTGGCCCGTCATGCGGCTGGTCGGCGACGCTTTCTACGCGGGCCAGGATTACCGTGCGGCGGTCGAGGCCTACAATAAGGCGCTTGCCGACGAGGTCAACGACGGTTGGTGCTTGGCGGGCCTGGCCAAGTCGTGGTCGGCGCTCGGGGACAAGGCCAAGGCGAGCGACTATGCTGGCCAGCTCTTGGCGGTATGGGACGGCGCGGACAAGGGGATCCGGGTCATGGACGAAGTCAAAGCCCTGAATCTGAACGCCAAGCCGCATTCGATCACCCGTCGGCCCGAGCGCAAGTACGACCCGGCAGCTCTGGACAAGCTGGGGCCGTCCAACTGGCGGCCGTTCGTGCCGCCGAGCCTCCAGTGCGTGGACCCCGACAACAAGCCGGTCGATCTGGCCAACTACAAGGGCAAGAACGTCGTGCTGGTTTTCTATCTCAGTGACGAATGCGTCCACTGCACGGAGCAACTCCGGAAGCTCAGCGAGAAGTCGGGCGACTTCGCCAAGAGCGACACGGTGATCCTCGCGGTCAGCGGCGACAGTCCGGCTAAGAACAAGACGAATGCTCTTGCCTCGCTGGGCATGACGTTGCTCTCCGACACGGGCCACGTCAACGCGAGGAAGTTCGCGTCGTACGACGACTTTGAGGACCTTGAGCTCCACTCGACCATGCTCATCGACAAGCAAGGCCGGGTGCGCTGGAAGCACACGGGCGGCGATCCATTTACTAATGTGGACTTCTTGCTCTCTGAGATCGGAAGGTGGAAATAGACCCTGGCACGACAAGTCCATGGTGGAAAGGTGGAAATCATGGCTCTGAACATCAAGAACGAGGAAGCACACCGATTGGCAACAGAAATTGCCTTGGAAACTGGAGTCAGCCTCACAGAGGCAGTCATTCTGGCACTACGGGAAAAGCGAGAAAGGCTGGTGGACAAGCAAGCCCGATACAAGGCGTTACGGGCTATTGCATTGGACTGTGCAGCTCGGTTTTCGCCCGAAGAACTATCTCTGACCCATGGCGACTTACTCTATGGCGAGATGGGGCTCCCTCGGTGATCATAGACACTTCGGCTCTCATCGCCATCTTGCGAGCTGAGCCGGATATGGACGACCTCTTGTGGGTACTTAATGCTGAGGATGGCCCTGTCCGTATTTCGGCGGGCAATCTGTTAGAGGCCGCCATCGTTGTTGACGGGAAACGGGATCCTGTCGTCAGCAGAGACTTCGACCTCTTTTTGGAAACCAGGCCGATCGAAGTTGAACCGTTCACCGCCAAGCAGGCTGCAATCGCCCGCCAAGCGTACCGGGACTTTGGCAAAGGCTCTGGACACTCAGCACAGCTGAACATGGGCGACTGTTTCGCCTACGCTTTGTCCAAAGACAAGGGCGAGCCGCTGCTGTATAAGGGAGATGCCTTCTCCCACACGGACGTACGACCAGCCCTTCAGCGCTAGTGTCCGTAGTCGTCGGCGGTGGTCTTTCCCCCAAATGTCTTGAACAGGTACACGAAGTATCCGCCCGCCAGGGCGAAGCCGATTACCCAGACTACGGCGCCGACGTTCATTGAGAGGCTGCTGGTGTGGGCGTTCATGGCCGTGATGCTGAACTGCGGGTCGATCGTCGACCGCAGCATCACTGGGAAGACCGCCGCTGCCGTCGAGGCCAGCATGGCGACAATGAACAGCGCCGATGCGACGAACGGGGCCACCGGCTTCTTTTGCGTCAGTCCGACTTTGACCATGCCGAGGGCGATGACGAATCCGATGGCCAAGACAAGGGACAGTGGCCGATGGACGACCTGGTCGAACATGTCGGGCCGGACGGCAGCGGTGGCGAACGTGGCGAGAAGACCGACGACGACAACACCCAGCCAGGCCGTCTCGGCCGCCTTGGTGCAGCGCTCGGCAACGGGGCCTTCGAGCTTCATGCGGAGGAAGAGGGCGCCGTGCATGGCTAGGACGACCAGGGCGAAGACGCCGATGACGACGGTGAACCAGTCGAGCACGCCAGGGTGCGCTCCCGGGGTGAAGTCGGTGAAGAGCGGGCCGGTGAAGTAGCCGGTCTGGTCGAGCGGCACGCCGCGGACGACGTTGCCGAGCGCAGCGCCGAGCACGATGGCCATGAGTGCCGAGGCGACGAACAACGTGCCGTCCCAGAAGGAGCGCCACAGGCCCGACTCCTCTTTGTTACGAAACTCGATGGACAGGCCACGGAGCATGAGTAGCCAGAGCACCATTGTCAACGGCAGGTAGAAGCCACTGAACCCGGCCGCGTAGGCGGCTGGAAAGGCGAAGAACAGCGCGCCGCCGCCTGCCAGGAGCCAGACTTCGTTGCCGTCCCAGAAGGGGCCGATGGCGGCGAGCACCGACTTGCGTTCGTCGTCCGTTTTGGCGACGAACAAGTGCAGGACGCCAGCGCCGAAATCGAATCCGTCCAAGACGACGTAAACGGCGACCATGACCGAGACGATCCAGAACCAGAGGGTTTCCATGGCTTGCTCCTTGAGTTAGGCGGCCGCCTCCGTCGCGGCTGGCAGTGGGTCGGGGCCCTTGCTGACGATCTTGTAGACGAGATACAGGAACAGCAGGCCGATCATCAGGTACATGCCCAAGAACCCGAGCATGGTGAACACCACGTTGCCTCCACTGACTGAAGGCGAAGCGCTGTGGACAGTGCGCAAGAGTCCATAGACTGTCCACGGTTGGCGGCCGAGTTCGGCGGTCAGCCAACCCATCGTCGTGGCGATGTAGGGGAACGGGAAGGCGAACATGAGGATCCAGAGCAACGGCTTGCTGCCTTCCAGCTTTTTGCGCTGGAGGGCGACCGTCGAGATTCCCATGAGGAGGAGCATCACTGTCCCCAAGCCGGCCATCACGTGGTAGCAGAAGTAGAGGAACTCGATGTTGTCAGGCAGTTGGTCGGGCGGAAACTCGTCCATTCCCTTCACCACCGCTTGCTGGTGGCCGTAGATCAGATAGCTGAGCACGCCGGGGACGCGGAGGGGGTTGTCGAGCTTTTTGGCTTTCACGTCTGGTTGGCCAATAAGGACGATGTCGGCATTGCCCTGGGAGGAGAACTGTCCTTCCATCGCAGCCAGTGCGGCCGGCTGTTTGGCCGCCACGATCTTGCTCTGCTGGTCGCCGGTCGGAAAGATGATCAGCACGCAGGAGACAACACCGACAATGATTGCCGTCCGCATGGACTGGCGGGCCATCTCGACGTGCTTGCCCTGAATGAGATAGAGCGCCGAGACGGCCATGACGACGAAGCAGGCGGTGATGACCGACGAGACCATATTGTGCGGGTATTGCACCAGCGCCCAAGGGTTGAAGACGAACGCGGCCGGGTCGCTGAGCTGCAGCTTGCCGTCGGGCAACATCGAGTAGCCGACGGGGTTCTGCATGAAGGCGTTGGTGGCGATGATAAAGTAGCCGGACAGCCACGAGCCGACAAAGACCATGAACGAGGCAAGTAGGTGGGCCTTGGGCGAGAGCTTCTTCTCGCCATACAGGAACAAGCCGAGGAAGACGGACTCGGCAAAGAAAGCGAACATGCCTTCCATTGCCAGGGTCAGGCCGATGACTCCGCCGGCGAAGTTGGAGAAGTGCGCCCAGTTGGTGCCGAACTGAAACTCGAGCGGGATGCCGGTGACCACGCCGACGGCGAAGTTGACGCCGAATATCTTGGCCCAGAATCGGGCGGCGCTAGCGCTGGCTTCGTCTCCGGTGCGATAGGCGCGCAGCTTGAGTAGGAAGATCAGGAACGCGAGGCCCATTGTGAGGGCTGGGAAGAGATAGTGGAAGGTGGAAAGGAGTCCGAATTGGAACCTTGACCACGTGACCGCATCCATGGTTGGCCTGTAGTTAACCTCTGCCGACGGCCTTGATTTGAGTTCGGGGACTATTGGCTAAGTTGACTGGTTTGTCAACATTCCTGTGCGGGATGAATCTTTACAGTATTGAATAAGTTTCAAGGCATAAGTCGTTGCGCGGGCAATTGACTTGAAATGCCCCGTAGACCGCAACGCCCAGTGCTGACTAGGGGCAATGTTGGGACTGGCAGTAACAGAGCCCGGGCCTCCCCCGTCTGAGGCACCAGGTGGGCAACATGGGTTTCAAAGCGTCTTGTTTCGTGGTCGTCGCCGTCTGTGTGGGTTCGTTGGCACTAGCTCAGGGTGGTGGTGGCGGATTTGGTGGTGGCCTCGGAGGCTTCCAGGGCGGCCAAGGAGGCCGGGGTGGTCAGGACGGCACCGCCCGCAACGGGCAGAGGTTGGACGAACAGATCGCCCAATACCTATCGGGCCCGGAACACGAGCACATCCTGACACCCGGCGACTTCACCGACTGGCCGCTCAAGCTGGAAGAAGGCCAGGTCGTCATCGCCGAAGCGAGCAGCATTGCCTTCGACCCCGCCCTCGAAGTGGTCGACAGCAAAGGCAAAGTGCTGGCCAGCAACGACGACCGGTATCCTGGTGACCAGCGCCCGCTCCTGCTGTGGCGGTGCCCAGCTAAGGGCGAATACAGCCTGCACGGCCGGTGTTTCCGCGACAAGTCGGGCGGGCAATACAAGCTACGGTTTGAGGTCTTTGACACGGTCGACGCCCCCGTGGGGCAGGTGGTGGAGAAGAAGCTCGCCACCGAGCACCCTGTTCTTGTCCGCGTACCACTGAAGCGGGGCCAGATTGTCGAGGGGATCGACTTGCCACAAGACGGCCAGGATCGCTTCCACCTGCGGTTTTATGACGTGATTTCGCCCTGCGGACTTCCCGACCTTGACCTCCTGCGCACGTTTCAGCCAACGCTAGGCGATACTTCCCTGCTGGCCGTCGCCGATGGCGACTACTACTTCCTTGGCAACACAGTACCGACCAAGGGCACGATCAAGATCCAGGTCGTCGAGCACAAGCCGATGGCGGTGAAACCAGAGTCTCGCGCAAAGACAGTTGCACCATCCAAGGCGCCGGTGGACATTTGGACGTTCACAGCCAAGGCGGGCGAGTACTTGCAAGTCCGCACGCCCGAGCTGGCCCCCTACTCACAATCGACAATTGAACCGCAACCAGAGATGCCTGAGGCTCCCAAGAAGGCGGACGACTGGAGCGCGTTCTATCCCGAAGTGCCCGACCCCAAGAAAGACCGGTCACCGGCCTTCTATTCGATACGAGGACGTGCGAGAGACGTCCGGCTGACCAACTTCAAGGTCAACAAAGACACGACATTCTGGGTCGTGACTCGGCCCCAGCGGCAAGGGGAGATCAATTACAGCCTGCAAATCGTGCCGCTGGCCAAGCCATTGCCGGACGCGAATGCGACCCGGGGCCAGTTGCGCATCGGCGATGCCGACTTCTGGTCCTTCGAAGGCCAAGTCGGCGACGTTGTGGTCTTGGAGACGCAATGCAAGGACTTTTATTCGATGGCCCGACTGGTCGACAGTGACTCCAGAGAACTCGCCAAGATGGTCTCTCCTATCGACGGCGACCGGGCCTCGACGACGGTCATCTTGCGCAAGACTGGCATCAACTTGCTGGAAGTTTCGAGCCCGGGCGAGGGCGGCGGCGGTGAGTATGCGGTGACGCGCAAGCTGGTGCCGCCGCAGGTTTTCGACGTCTCCAAACCGGCGGCCGGAGAGCTAGACGGGAACAAGGTGCAGGTCTGGAAGTTCGTCGCCAAGCCAGGGGAGCCACTCTTGGTCAAGTGGGACATTTCCAATCCGGCGGTGCGACTCCGTGCCTTGGACGAGGCCGGACACGACGTGGGCTTTCCCTTGCAAAGGGTGAACGACAACAAGTGGTATGGCGTGCTGACTGTCGACAAGGAACGCACGTTTATTGTCGTCGTCGAGGGCGCAGGGCCGAAGGCAACCTATGCCATGACGCTGTCCGCTTTAGCCAGGTGAGAACAAGAAGGGTGGGCGGTCGTTGGCGACCGCCCACCTCAGGATGGACAAGCAAGAAAGTCAGCGCGACTTGCGGCGCTTGAGGACTGCTAACAGTCCCCCACCCAAAACGACCATCGTCGCTGGTTCGGGTACCGCTTTGAAGGCCACGTGGTCGAACATATATCCGTCGGAGAAGCCGTTTGTCCCTGGCGTGTTGTCGCGCAGAGTGATTGAGTTGATCATGTCGCCGCCACTGGCGTCGATCCGTAAATAGCCTTGGCGGCCGCCGTTGACGACGAAGTTGGGTGCCAGGCTAGACACAAGTCCCTTAAGTGTCCCGTTGACATATATCTCTGCATCGCGGTCCATTTGCTGGACACTGAAACCGGCGCTTGACGTGCCGCCGGTGAAATAGAACGAGAGGTTGCCCCAGCTGTTCGACTCACCATAGGAAAACGTCTGGTTCGTGCGGGTGTTGATGACACCGTGCTCGCCGTCCCAAACACCGCCGCCGCCGATGGTGAACGCCGTGCCGAAGCCGTCGTCGGAAGGTTTGAAGGTGTTGGGGAGAGTGCTAGTGGGTGCCAGGTTGCCGTTCGGTGAGACGACACCTACTTGGAGGCCGGACACGAGGTTCACGTCCTCGAAGTTCTCAATTGTATATCCCGCAACGCCGACTGTCGCGTCCGAGGCGCCCCAGGATGCTGGGCCGAACGAAGTGAACGTGTAGGAGGCGTTCGCCGATGCGGACGTGGCCAACGCCAATGCCAAAGCCGTCTTTTGATACGTTGTCATATATATGTGTTCTCCTGTTCCAAATTGCAAATGCCCGATCAGCAAATGACCACGATATAATCCTACTGGGGGAAGCGTTACGGAATCCGTTATCGCTTGGAGCATGATGGCAACGCAGGTAGATTTACCAGTATATGTGGTGAACCTCGAGATGAACGGAAGGGTCACAACCACAGACCAAAAGCCGTTAGTCCCTCCTTCGAACAAGATTGGCCGGCTCTTAGAAGTTCTTTCGAGTGCCTATCCTGACCAAGTGTCCAGACGTAACCTGGCCAGAGAGCTCTACCCCGCCTCCACGGACGCCAACGCCCTGAACGCTCTGCGTCAATGTCTGCACCGCATGAAGCAGTGGCTGGGGCCAGAAGCATTGCAGGCAGACAACCAGTTTGTCGGGCTGACGACAGGCGTCTGGGAAGTGAAGCGACCGCCAACACGGCACACCTCTTTCCCGCCGACTCCGACACCTGGACAGGCCGCGGCCAAGGCCTTTCAGAAACTCGTGACCGAAGTCGCCCAACTGGACACAGAGGAGGCGCGGTTGATTCTGTTGGGCTCGAAGACTGTCGCCGACAGTCTGCCTCTCTCCGACTGGCATGACCTATTGGCCCTGACTGCCCCGCGCTCGATGAAGGAGGCCCATGCTTACGACCACATGGCTTCGTGCGCTCGGTACTGCCATCGGACGTTGATGTTCCAACGCGCCGTCACACTGCACACCCGGGTGTTCCGTCAGGCCATGCAGGCCAACCGGCCAAACCTCGTTTCCCGAAGCTCGTCCTGGCTTTTGTTCAGCTTTGTCGAGATGGGGGACATGGAGGCAGCGCGCAAGTGGCTGCCGACCGTTATTGGCAGCGACAGGACGAACGCAGGGCTGCTCTTTGCTGCCAATGCGCGAGCCTGTTGCGCGTGGAACGCCCTCGATTTGACCTCAGCTTCCGAACAGTTCGACAGGGCTTCACGTCTGATCCATACAGCGAGCCGGACCGACCAGGCCCACTATTGGTCGAACTTTGCCGTCTTCTGCGCTGAAGCAGGCCATGTGTCGGAAAGCCGAGACAACATCGCCCGGGCCAAGGCTCTGTTAGTACCCGGCCTCGATGTCGTCAGCGACATCAACTGTCGCCTCGCCGACGCCATTTGTGCGCGACAAGCGGGTTCCCCAGCTGTCGCCGTCGATAGTCTGCGTGGGTGTCACGAGTCCGAGTCGCGGCGCGGTGACATGCTCAGTGCGCTCTATTGCGACGAGTACTTGGCCGAAGCGCTGGCCTGCATCGGAGAAAAGGCAGACGCGGTTCGTCTCTGGAGGAACTCGGAGCAAAGACGACTTGCAGGCGGGGGTCGGTTGACACCCCGCCTGCAAGCGATGAAGTCTCGGATCGAGGCGATGATCGCCTGACCCTGGTGCTTACTTGAGGATCGCGTAGACCTGGTCTTCGTCTAGGATCGTGTATTCCTCAGTGCCGACGGTTACTTCATTGCCGCCGTACTTGCTGAAGAGGACGCGGTCGCCCGCCTTGACGGTGAGTTTGTTGCGCTCGCCGCTTTCCAGGACGCGACCCTCGCCGACGGCGACGACTTTGCCTTCGGTCGGCTTCTTCTTGGCGCTGTCCGGTAAGAGGATGCCGCCAGCGGTCTTCTCTTCGGCTTCCACGAGTTGGACGACGATCTTGTCTCCGAGGGGTTTGATGTTGGCCATGTCTGGTTGTTGTCTCCGTCAATTTGTGGCAGGCCGCACTGGATCCGCTTCGCTCTATCCAGTGCCACCCGTGCCTTGCGCCCATTTTGCCTCAAAGCCCTGCCTTCGATTAGCAGAAATAGGACGAGAGTGCCAATTGTCTTGGCGGTCGGAGACTTACAGTTCTACGTGCTGGATTGCGTCTTGGTGCTGTGGAAGGGGACTGGGCTGGCCCGGAACTGGATTCCTGCCTGCGCAGGAATGACGGGTTGATAGTTGTGGGATTTGAGGCACCGTGTCGTGTCAAGTGACGGGCAAGTGGCGCGTGTAGCCTGCGGGATACGCAGGCCACTGGAAACAACCCATATTGACTTGCCCGGCGCACAGGCTAGGCGAGACTCATGATTGACGGGCACCCTGGGAAAGAAGCTAGACTAGGGGCATGACGCCGATGGACCTTGCCTCCGCTTTTCGGAGCAGCTATTTGTGGAGCGGACTGACAGGCTCGCAAATCGACCGACTGAGTCTGCTTGCCGAGGAAAAGACGTTTGACGGGGGCGCCACTATGGTGCGCCAGTTCGCCAAGGACTCGGACCTCATGATCATCCTAGAGGGCACAGCGCGCATCAACACGTTCAGCGGCGACATGATCGGCGAGGCTGGGCCCGGTTCGGTCGTCGGCGAAATCTCGTTGGTTGACGACAAGCCACGCAGCGCCACAGTCGTGGCGTCCGGCAGGTGCCGTGCTGCCGTCATCCGCAGCTCGGAGCTGTGGTCGGTGATGGAAGAAGAGCCGGTGATCGCCAAGGTCGTCTTGCTCAATATCGCCAAGATCCTCTGCGCACGACTCCGCAACGCCAATGTGCAGCTGGACCTGGCCGTCAAGAATTGACGGTCAGGCGATTCCTTTTCGCGCTGCTTCCAGCATTGCCTCTCCAAACCGGTCGATCTCGTCCAACGTCGTGTAGACGTTGGGCGTGACGCGGATGCCTTGGAACTGGTCGTGTGTGATGCCGACGGTGAAGATCCCCTTCTTCTCCAACAGCCAGTTGCTCAGGTCGGCGGCCGTGAGGCCCTTGATTTCGACAGTCGTCAGGCCGCACGAGAATTCGGGCGAGAGGTTCGTGTGGAACACCACCTTCTTTTCGTCGCGCAGCGGGTCAGCCCAGCGGCTGCGGAGGTAGCGCAACCTGGCTGCTTTGCGCTCCAGGCCAATGATTTCGGTGAAGGTCAGGGCTTCCGCGATGGCATTGTGGTTGGCGGCCGGGTGGGTGCCGATCTCTTCGAACTTGCGGATGTCGGCGTCTTGTTTGTCGGTGGCCGCCATCAAGGGCCAGAGCCCAGCGATTTTCGGCTTGCGGACGTAGAGCATTCCCGTGCCGACCGGAGCGAGCAGCCACTTGTGCAGCGAGGTGCCGTAGTAGTCGCAGTCCAGAGCGTCCCGTGTGATCGGGAACTGGGCGAAGGCGTGGGCACCGTCGACGATGACGGGAATGCCGTGCTTGTTCCCCAGCTGTTGGACTTTGCGGACCGGGTTGATGGTGCCGTTCAGGAACACGACTTGGCTGACCAGAATAAGCTTAGTCCGGCTCGTCAGGCCCGACTCAAAGGCCTTCACCACCTCGTCAGCCGAGCGCGGCGGGGCTGGCGCTTTGACCTGCACCATCTTGATCCCCTCGCGCCGCTCGCGGGTTTGGATCGTCGTCACCATGCGCGGATAGTCTTGCGTCGTGGTGAGGATCTCGTCGCCGGGCTTGAGGTCGAAGCCTTTCAGGCAGGTTTCCAACGCCTCGCTAGCGTTGCGGGTGATGGCGATTTCTTCGGGGTCAGCGCCGAACATCCGGGCCAGGCGACGGCGGACGTTCTCCACTTCGGGCTCGGCGTGTCGCCACATGAAATAGCTGGGGGCCTGGTTGCTGTAATCCAGCGTGCGTTTGAGCGCCTCATGGACAACACGCGGCGACGGGCAGACGCCACCGTTGTTGAAGTTGACCATCGCCCGGTCCAGCGTGAACGCCTGCTGGATCTGCGACCAGAAGCCCTCGTCTTGGGCGGCTTCCAGAAGGTCGGTCGAAGCTCGGTTGGCGGCCTTTTCGACAACGGCCAAGGCCTTGTCGGTAAAGGCCACGGCGGCGGCCGAAGCCAACAATGCGCGCCTGGTCATCGGTGCTTCTCCTGCGCGGTCAGCCAGCAGAAATTAGTAATCAAAAGACGGCAAGCAGGAACCACGGCGTGTGGTGACATGCCCTACCATACCGGACGCGACGCCTAATCTGGTTGTTCAGGATTGTGGTGGGCGAAGCGTCGGTCGGGGACTAGCCACATCAGGGCGACGAGGACGTATACAGTTTGCGCCAGCGCCGGCGAAACGAATGACAGCGCGATTCCCGATGCGTACAACGCAACTGACAATTTCCCTTTGAAGTCGGACCCAAGACGCCTGGCGAATTCGGATTCCCGGCCGTTGACCCGGACCAGGGCCTTTGTCAGCAGGAAGTAGGACACGCCGCAAAGGAGGAGCAATACTCCATACAAGCCGACCGTCGCGGCGGCAAAACCAGTCTCGTCCATCCACTTGGTGCCAAACGGCACCAGCGAAAGCCAGAACAGCAGGTTCAAGTTCGCCCACAGCACGGCACCGTCAATGTGCTTAGCGGAGTGCAGCATGTGGTGATGGTTGTTCCAATAGATGCCCAGGAATACGAAGCTGAGTAGGTAAGCGAGCAACGTCGGAAAAACCGTCCGGAGTGCGTTCAGGTCACCACCGGCCGGCACCTTGAGCTCCAACACCATGATGGTGATGAGGATCGCGACGACGCCGTCGGTGAACGCTTCGAGCCGACCCTTGGTCATACAGGGCCGATTATGGCCTTAGGCAGCGCGCTCCAGGGTCCGGAACCGCCAGATCGAAAACGCGAAGAACACCGCTCCGAACACCAAGGTGACGCCGGAGGCGACCATGACGCCCGACAGCCCGATGTCGCGCCAGATCGCGCCGTCCAAGCCGTCGACTGCCCAGCGCGCGGGGACGACCAGGGTCGCCTTTTGCACCCACTCGGGCATCAGGAAACTCGGGAACCAGGCGCCGCTCAACATGGTCATCGTGAGGACAAAGAGCACGCTGAGGCCCCGGCTTTGCTCCTCGGTCTTGCCCAGCGAGGCGATGGCCAGGCCTATAGCCGACGACATGGCCGCCGAACACAGGACAATGGAGACCAGGCCGACGAGGCTGCCGTGGATACGCAGACCCGTCAGCAGGCCGGCCAGGATGACGCAAGTCAGCGACAAAGAACCGACGACAGTTCCGCTGACCAGTCGCCCCAGCAGTTGAATTTCCAAACTAGGCGGGGCCGTGCGGACTCGGCGCCAAACGCCGGTCCGCCGTTCGCGCATGACGTTCATGGCCAGGTTGATCGCCATGAAGAGGACGCCCTGCACACCCATACCGGCGAAGACGTGGGCCCGGCTGGCTTCGCCGTCGCCAGTCTGTTTCGCGGCGGCCTGGTGCGTTTCGGCCTTGAACGGGAGCAAGTCGTCTCCTGCCTTGGTTTCGCGCCCGAACGCCTTGTCCAGAGTCGCCGTCGCGAAGGCCTTGGTGACAAACCCCTGTCCAGCCATAGCGGCGGTCTGTTGCGCCGGGTCGATGTACTCCTGTAGTTTCGGCCTCTCTCCGCCCGAGCTCATACCGGCGACCACCTGCTCGCCAAATCCCTTTGGGACGACCACGGCGAACGCCGACTTGCCATTGTTCACCGCTTCCTTGGCCTCGGCGGCGGAGGCCATTGTTACTTTGAGGTGGTTTTCGGTCGCCATTTCCTCCAATGCACGTTTGGAAATCTCTGACTGGTCTTCGTCGGCGACGATGACGGGCACTGGCTTCATTTCGCCTGAGCCGCCGGCTGAGCCGAACAGGCTGCCCAAGAACACGGCGAGCAGGACGGGCATGACGATGGCGGTGATGGCCGCGCCGCGGTCGGATCGAAAGACCAAGAGGTCTTTACGGACGAAGTTCAGGAGAGCGGGAAGCATGTCAGTCTCGCAGCGACTTGCCGGTCAGGTGGAGGAAGACTTCCTCCAGCGAAGGGGCTTGGCTGTGCATTTCGAGCGGCGGCGAGGCCGCGCAGGCCTGGCCGACGGCGGCCAGGGCCGCACCGAGGTCGGTGAATTCGGTGGTGACGACGTTGCCTTCACGCGACGCCTTGAGGCCAGCCCGGCCTAATGACGATGCTGCGACGCTGGCCAAATCCTCGTTGGCGAAGGTGAGCCGCATGGACCGCTCGGGCGGAAGGAGCTTCTCCAACTCTGACTTTGTGCCCTGGGCGACGATCTTGCCGTGGTCCATGATCGCGATCCGGTCGCACAGGCGCTCGACTTCTTCCATGTAGTGCGAGGTGTACACGCAGGTCATGCCCAGCTCGACCAGCCGCTCGACCGCTTCGAAGATCGCGTTGCGGCTCTGGGGGTCGACGCCGACAGTCGGCTCGTCCATGACGAGCACATGTGGCTTGTGCAACAGCGCTGCCACGAGGTTGAGGCGGCGCTTCATGCCACCCGAGAACGTGCGTACGGGTTTGTCGGCGTTGTTCAGCAGGCCGGCGAGTTCCAACGCCTCGGCGATGCGGTTGTCGGCGTCTGGGCCACTGATGCCGTAGAGTCCGGCGAAGAACCGCAGGTTCTGCTTGGCGTCCAGTTCCTCGTAGATCGCGATCTCTTGCGGCACATAGCCGATCCGGGCTCGGACCCGGTGGTCGCTTGGCGAGACCTCCTGGCCATCTAGCGTGACCTTCCCTTCGTCCGGTCGGACCAGTCCGACCAGGGCGCCGATGGTGCTGGTCTTCCCCGCCCCGTTCGGGCCGAGTAGGCCGAAGCATGTTCCCGGTGCGACCTCGATGTCCAAGTGGTCGACGGCGACGAGTTGGCCGTAGCGACGGACGAGCCCTTTTGCGATCAGCACTGCCGACGGGTTACGTCTGGGCGTGGGGGCCGTTGCAGGTACCTAGTGGGAGGCAAAAAAATGGCTGCCCGCCATGGATTCGAACCACGATTAACAGGGCCAGAACCTGTCGTCCTGCCGTTAGACGAGCGGGCAACTCACCCGCGATTATAGCCAGGGTCGGACACTTTCTGCAGGGTGGCTGGGCCTAACTCGCCTGTCTGGCTCTCCATTCGACCAGCGCCATGCCGAGCAGGACGCCCAGGGCGTCGATGGCCACGTCGCTGAGGTGCCCGCCCCGACCGGGAACGAACTGCTGGTGAAACTCATCCAGCGCGGCAAAGGTGAGCGTTAGGAGGACGGTGGTCAGGCGGGTCTCCCACTTGGGAGCAGTGAGGCCTCGGAAGGCGGCGTGGAACAGCAGGAAGAGCACCAAGTACTCCAGGACGTGGTAGCCCTTGACGAAGATGAACCAGGTCGCCCGCCAGAACGCGCCGAAGTTGTCTTCCGTGATGCCGACCGGGACGGTGGTGGCCACCGACTTGACGAATTGGCGGCTAGTGACCAGAGTGCTGCTGGTCACAAAGATGACGGCCACCCACAAGGCGGGCCAGAGGAAGGCTTTCGGCCTCATCTGTCATAGGTGACAAGGCCGGTGTGGGATTGGTTCCTGTGTCGTCAGCCAGTCTGGCGGACTCGGGACTCCTGGCCGATCAAGCATTCCAGCTTGGCGGCGGCTTTGTCGCAGGCACCGAGGACGCTGTCGACGTCAAACGGGTTCGGCCCGGCCTTCATTTTTCGCCAGACCAGCATTGTGGCGACGACGCCCGCGGCTGCTCCCAAAAGGATCCAACCGGCCGCTAAACCTTTCTTTTCGTTGTCTTCCATGATCAACCCGGACGGCCACTTTTCCACAGGCCTGACTTGCCTCTTCTTGTGACGCCATTTTGAGCTTCGGGGTTTCGCGCTTGGAACCTAAGACTGGGAGGCGCAAAAGTGCAACGGTACACTCGCGGCCTTGCTTGACAACCTCACCAAACGGATGTCCGGGATTTTCGCCGGACTCCGCAAGAAAGGGCGGCTGACCGAAGACGATGTCAGCACCATGCTCCGGGAAGTCCGCGTCGCCCTCCTGGAGGCCGACGTCAACTTCCAGGTCGCCAAGGACTTTGTCAAGCGCGTCAAAGAGCAGGCCGTCGGCGAGGAGATCTACGGCAGCCTGACCGCGGACCAGACGATCGTCAAGATCGTCCGCGACGAGATCGTCGCCTTATTGGGTGGCGGCGAGACGCCCATGAACTGGGGCTCTGCCCCACCGACCGTCGTCCTGATGGCAGGCCTGCAGGGTTCGGGCAAGACCACGTCCTGCGCCAAGCTCGCCAAGTGGTTCATCAAGCAGGGCAAGAAGCCGCTGATGGCCGCCTGCGACTTGCAGCGGCCGGCCGCTGTCAAACAGCTGCAAGTTTTGGGCGAGCAGGTGGGCGTGCCCGTTTTCGGTCCGGATGACGCCGGCGGGACGACTGACCCGGTAGAAGTCGCCAAGAAGGCGCTGGAGAAGGCCAAGTACCTCTTCAACGACGTCCTCATCTTGGACACGGCTGGCCGGCTGAGCATCGACCAACCCTTGATGGACGAGTTGGCCCGGGTTGTCCAGGCCACCAAGCCCAACGAGGTGTTCCTGGTTTTGGACTCCACCACCGGCCAGGAAGCTGTGAACGTCGCCGAGGCGTTTCACGCCAAGCTGGCCCTGACCGGCAGCGTTTTCACCAAAATGGACGGCGACGCCCGAGGCGGCGCGGTCCTCAGCGTCCGGGCGACGACCGGCGTGCCGGTGCGGTTCATCGGTGTCGGCGAGCAGGTCGAAGCGCTGGAGCTGTTCTTCCCTGACCGCATGGCCGGCCGCATCATCGGCATGGGCGACGTGCTGGGCATCATCGAGAAGGTCGAGACGGCCATGTCTGGCGAGGACGCCCAGGGCTTCGAAGACAAGATGAAGTCCGGCAAGCTGGACTTCAACGACTTCTTGCAGCAGATGAAGATGGTCAAGAAGATGGGGCCGCTCAAAAACGTCCTCAAGATGGTCCCTGGGCTGGCTGGACAAATCCCAGATGACGCTCTGGAGCAGGTCGACGACCGCCAGATGGACTACTTAGAGGCCATTGTCCTGAGCATGACGCCCCAGGAGCGCACCAATCCGGATATACTGAACGGCTCACGGCGCAGACGGATCGCGCGCGGCTCTGGAAGGAGCCCCGAGGAAGTCAACCGCCTGATCGACCAACTCTACGTGATGCGGCGCAGCATGAAGCAGTTCAACCAGATGGGGAAACGCTTCAAGAAACTGGGCAAGCGCCGGTAGAGACAGCAAGCAGGAGAACGAATTACTCACCGTGGTTAAAATCCGCCTTAAACGCCAGGGAAACAAGCACCGGCCGTTCTATCGCATCGTCGTCGCGAAGGCCGACAGTGGCCGCGACAGCGCCGCCATCGAGTTCTTGGGCACCTACAACCCGCTCACCCGGCCGTCGACCGTCACCCTGAAGAACGACCGCGCATTGCACTGGCTGATGAACGGCGCACAGCCGACCGAGACGGTCGCCATCATCCTGGACCGCGCCGGTGTCCTCGCCGACTTTTTTGTACAGAGGCCGAGCGCCAAAGCGAACTACAAGTTCCTCGACAAGCGAACTGCGGCGATGAGCCAGCAGTCGGTCGTCTCGGCGACCGCTGTCGCCGAGCCGGTCGCCGCCGCTCCGGTGGCCGAAGCAGCTCCTGCCGCTGAGGCTGTGGCCGAAGAGCCTGCCGCCGTCGAAGAGGCTCCTGCCGCAGAAGCCGAGGCCGAAGCGTGAACGCTGACCTCGCACCGCTCGTCGAGCACGTGATCCGGTTGGTCGTCAGCGACCCGGACGCCGTCAGCGTCCGCGAGAGCCGCGACCGCGCCGCCACCATTTTCACCGTCAACGTCGCCCCGAACGACGTCGGCCGCGTCATCGGCAAAGACGGCCGCGTTATCAGCAGCATCCGCCAGCTGGTCAGCGCGGCCGGTGCCAAAGCCAGGATCAAGACAGTCGTCAAGGTCCCGACCGAGAACTGACCCCCATGCGGACACGCGGGCCGTCCGCCACGCCCGCCGGCCACGTCACGGTCGGCCAGATCGTGGGCCCGCAAGGCATTCGAGGCGGCTTTCGCGTCGACTGCCTCACCGACTTCCCTGAGCGATTTGACGAAGGCAAGACCGTCTATATCGACGGCAAGCCTCATGTCATCGCCTCCGTCTCGTGGCACAAAGGCCAGGCACGAGTGGAAATTGACGGCGTCGCGACGGTGGAGGCTGCCGAAGCTCTGCGCTGGTCGTACCTGACCGTCCCCGCCGAAGAACGTCCCAGGCTAGGCAAGGGAGAATATATCGCCACTGACTTGATCGGATTGAGTGTGATTGACCAACACGGCACGACCATCGGCCGGGTTGAAGACGTCATGCCTTCTCCGGCCCATTCGCTTTTGGTCGTCAACGGTGCCCTGGTCCCTGCCGTCAAGCAGTTCGTGACCAAAGTGGACATCGAGGCCAAGGCGATCCACATCAAGGTGATCCCGGGGCTCTTCGAGGAGGCTGAGGGCTAATGGCCGCTGGCGACTTCCTTGATGAGATCCGTGTCTCTTTCCAGTCAGGCAAAGGCGGCGACGGGTCGGCCAGTTTCCACCGGGAAAAGCACGTCCCGCGCGGCGGGCCGAACGGGGCCGACGGTGGGCGCGGCGGCGACATCGTCCTGATCGCCGACCGGGGCAAGCGCACTCTTTACGACTTCACCCGCCTCGACCACTACAAGGCCGGAGACGGCGGCGATGCCTACCTGAACAAGCACGGCAAGGACGGTGGTTCGATCGAGCTCCATGTGCCCGTCGGCACGCTCGTCTACGATGATGTCACCGGCGACCTTGTCGTCGACCTTTCCCAAGACGGCATGCGGTTCGTGCTGTGCCGAGGTGGTAAGGGGGGAATGGGCAACGTCCACTACACCAACAGTGTCCGGCAGGCGCCCACTTTTGCCCAAAAGGGCGGCCCGAGCGACTTGATCGAGGCCAGGCTGGAGCTCAAACTCCTGGCAGACGTTGGCCTTGTCGGCCTACCGAACGCTGGCAAGAGCACGCTGCTGAGCGCACTCAGCGCGGCTAAGCCCAAAATCGCGGCCTATCCGTTCACCACCATCGCCCCGAACCTGGGTGTCGTGACGGTGGCCGACCACACCTTTATCATGGCCGACCTGCCTGGGCTCATTGAAGGGGCTAGCGAGGGCATTGGGCTCGGCCACCAGTTCCTGCGCCACGCCGAACGGAACCGGGTTTTGCTCCACGTCGTCGACCTTTTCCCCTTCGATGAGACCATCCCACGCGAGAACTACCAGTTGATCGAGGACGAGTTGCTGAAGTACAGCGAAGAGCTGTTCCATCTCCCCCGCGTCATCGCCCTAAACAAGACAGACCTTCTTCCCCCCGACGACGTCCAGTTTTGGGTGGAAGAGTTCCAGTCGACTGGCCATGAAGTCTATGCAATCTCTGCTGCCGCCGGCCAAGGGCTGGAGCCATTGAAGCATGCGCTTTGGCGGCTCGTCGAGGCGTCGCTGGCAACGATTTCCAGCACTGTCGTCTCCCCCGTCATCCAGCCCAAAGGCGAAGACAGCGCTTGGGAAGTGTCGGTCGAGGACGACGAATATGTGGTCACTGGCAAACGGTTGGAGCGCATGGTGGCCATGACCGACCTGGGCAATAACGAGGCCGTCATGTACTTGCACCGCCGGTTGCAGCGGATGGGCGTCATCGACAGGCTGCGCGACGCGGGGGCTGAAGACGGCGACACCGTCCGCGTCGGTACATTTGAATTCACGTATAAGGATTGACGATGAGATACGGCGTGCTCGGCGGTTCGTTCGACCCTCCCCACTTGGGGCACTTAGCCCTGGCCGAGGCGGCGGTCGAAGCGTTGCATCTTGACGAGGTGATCTTCGTCCCCGCTTCGCGCAACCCCCTCAAACCCCGCGGTGAAGCGACGTCCGATGAGCGGTTGGAGATGACCCGCCTGATGGTGGAGGACAAACCGCTCATGAGCGTCAGCGACGTCGAAGTGAGCCGCGGTGGCCCCAGTTACATGGTCGACACTCTGACGGAACTGAGCGTGGTGCTTCCTGGCCATGCCTGGCTGCTGATCGGTGCCGACGCCCTGGCCCACTTCACCGAATGGCGGAAGCCAGAGAGGATCGTCAAAATCGTGCGCCTCGCCGTCGTCGGTCGCGGGATCGACGAAGCCAAGACTGCCATCGCCCGATTGCCCGAATATATGCGCGAAAGTTGTGACCCTGTCCCCATGAAACCGAACACAATCAGCTCGACGAAGATCAGAGAGACTATCGAGCGTGGCTTTTCGGCGGAAATGTGGCTCGACCCCAAAGTGTGGGATTATGTCTGTGAACGTGGACTCTACAAAAGCTAAGAAGACGAGTAAGAAGGGCGCCTCCAGCGTTGAGCGTGCAGCGCTCATCGCTGAGCTTGCCGACGACATGAAGGCGGTGAACATCCAGACTCTGGACGTGAGGGCCAAGACGTCGGTCGCGGACTTCTTTGTCGTGTGCACGGGCACTAGCGACACCCATGTCAACGCCATCGCCGACAAGACCGCCGAGCGGTTGCGCGAGGTCGGCATCAAGCCGTTGCGCGCCAATATCGGCCGGCAAGCCGACGGTTGGGTGCTGTACGATTTCGGAGACGTCGTCTTTCACGTTATGCTGGAAGAGAAGAGGCAGTTCTACGACTTGGAGGCCTATTGGACGGACATGCAAGCGAACCCGGACCTGGTCTGACCGACGACCAGCCCGTCGTGCTGACCCCTACCACGCCGGAAGCGGCGGAGGACGCCGAGCGCATCCTGCGCCAAGCCAACTTGGCCCGTGTGCGTGGCGACAACTCGATGGCCGACAAGTTGTTGCAGGAAGCCATGTCGGTTGCGCCAGGCTCAGTGGCGGTGCTGGAGGCGGTGGGCGACGACTATGTGCACCGCAAGCAGTGGCGCAAGGCTTTTGAAGTATATGAAATGGCCCACAAGGCCGAGCCGACGAACATATCGGTCGAACGCAAATACGGCGAGATGGTGCTGAAGGTCAAGCTGGCGGTGGACCCGTTCATGATGTCGGCTTCCGACGTCGGGACGATGGCCAGCGGCAAGGCGGCCATGTTGCTTTCCGTCTTTTTGCCCGGCGTCGGGCAGATGGTGCTGGGGCACTATGTCAAGGGCGGTGTGATGCTGGGCGGTTGGGTGCTGGGCTGGCTCGGCTTTCTCTCCGACCCGTCTGGCTTCAAGGGCCTGATGACGATGATCGGCATGGCTAAGGGCGCGACTCCGGGCCCGCTGGCTTTGCCTTCGCTGGCCCTTGCTGTCGGATTCCATTTGTGGTCGATGTTCGATTCGGTCTCGACCAGCAAAGGTCTGACGCCCCGCGAGAAGATCGAGCACCCAGTGCCGCCGGTGGACAAGCCGTTCTAGTTCAATAGTCGACCCGACTCTGGAGCGCGATCTTTCCATCGGGAGCCCAGCCAATTACGATAAAGTAGGTGCCACCCTTCGTCACCAACTTGTAGACATCATTTCCAATGATGTCGTCACCTAGATTCGTCTGTCTTGTGGCCTGGAAACGTCCGCGCTGCAGCAGGGTGAAAGACACAAGACCATCAAGACGTTGCTTCCAGTTGTTGCGCGACGATTGATTGTATTCAGCGTACATCTTGGGAGTGAAATACACAGAGTCCTTCACGCCATCGGCAACATCCTTCATCGCTTCAAGTACAGTTTTCTTCAATGACGGTTTGTCATCGGCTTTCGGTTTCATAGTCCAGTAGGAGAGTCCTGGCTTCATGCTGTCGACCGCCAATATGCCGACACCTCCAACGTTTGTGGCGTAAAGATTGCTGAATGTCATCACCGACAACCCGAGATTGGGAAACCGTCGATATTCGCAGGAATAACCTGCCGTACCGCCCGAGTGGTCAACTGTCGGTTCACCGCGCCAGTCGCCAGTGAACCACCCGAAGCCGTAGTTGACGACCCCAGAACTAGTCAGTTTTGTTGGCGTCCACATCATCTCCTGACTTGACTTCTTGATCAGTCGGTTGTGCGTGACGGCGGCATCCCATTTCGCCATGTCTTCTATGGTCGAGACCAGTGTGCCAGCGCCCTTGCAGGCAGAAGGCTGCATCACATCCCGGTTCAGAAGCTTGCCGTTCAAAAACTGATAGCCCAGTGCCCGGTCAGGAACTACCCTCCATGGGTCACTTTCGCCCGAGTGCGCCATGCCGAGTGGTTTCAAGATGCGTTCGCTTATTGCCTCAATGTACGTTTTGCCAGTGACCTTTTCGATAGCAAGACCCAATAGGTAATAGCCAGTGTTTGAATAATGCCACTTGGCCCCAGGCTGAAACTCGCGTGGTTGGGAATCTGCGACCTTGATGATCTGTTCCGTTGTATAGATGTTTCGGTAGGAGTCATATCCGAAGATCTCTTCAATATCGGGGATGCCTGATGTGTGGTTGAGCAAGTGGCGCAACGTGACGACCCGCCAACTCTCTGGTATGCCGTCTACATACTTGTCGATCGTGTCGTCTAGGCTCAACTTCCCTTCTTCCATCAGCATCAGAATGACGGTTGCCGTGAACTGTTTGGACACCGAGCCGATTTCGAAAACATTGGTCGTCGACGCTTTGACTTTGCGCTCTAAGTCGGAGTAACCAAATGCCCCATTCTTGACAACTTTGCCATCGCGAAAGACACCATAGACAATTCCCGGCACATGGTTATCCCGCAACAAGGATTGGACGTGGTCATCTAGTGGAGAGGCTTGTGCAGAAATGGCGGCGAGCGCAAGGGCTCCGGCGACGGCCAGTCTAGATCGCATATGTTGAGTACGACCTAGCAGAGTCAAAGGTGCCAGGTCGTGACGCGAATAGCTTATCCTCGCAACGGACAGCACCTAGCATTCTCGAACCCATGTGTGTCCGGATGGTCGTAAGGTTGGTACCGTCGGGCCATCCAGACACAGTGCAGGTCAAAGGATCCGGCGGACCTTTTCCAGAACGTCTTTGACGTCCGGGATGCATTCGAGTTCCAGCACGCGGGCGTACGGCATCGGGACGTTGAGGCCGCCGACTCGGAGGACGGGGGCGTCGAGGTCGTCGAAGCAGTCTTCGCTGATGCGCTGGGCGATCTCGGCGCCGAAGCCGCCGCTGCGCCAGTCTTCGTAGACCACCACGGCTCGGTGCGTCTTGGCTACCGAGGCGAAGATCGTGTCGGTGTCCAGCGGCAGGAGCGACCGGACGTCGACGACTTCGGCTGAGATGCCTTCTTTGGACAGTTCTTCAGCCACGGCCAGGTTCACCTGGGTCATGCGTGAATAGCCGACGAGCGAGATGTCCGTCCCTTCGTGCAAGATCTGCGCCTTGCCGAACGGCACGCTGAAGTCCTTGTCATCGGGGATCGTGCCCTTGATCGTGTAGAGGCCAGGGTTCTCGGTGAAGATGACCGGGTTGTCGTCCCAGATCGCCGTCTTCAGCATGCCGTAGGCGTCCTCGACCGTCGCAGGGGCGACGACCTTGAGGCCCGGGCAGTGGGCGTACCAGCCCTCCATAGAGTGGCTGTGCTGTGCCGAAAGCTGCTTGGCCGCGCCGCCGGGGCCGCGGACGACCATCGGCACCTTGGCCTGGCCGCCGGTCATATAGTGCACCTTGGCGGCGTGGTTGATGATCTGGTCGAGGGCCAGGATCGAGAACGACATCGTCATCATCTCGACGATCGGGCGCAGGCCGGTCATGGCCGCGCCGATGGCGATGCCGGTGAAGCCGGGCTCGACGATGGGGGTGTCGATGACGCGCTTCTCACCGTACTTGGGCCAGAGGCCCTTGGTGACCTTGAACGTGCCTTCGTAGCGGCCGATGTCTTCGCCCAGGACGAACACGTCCGGGTTGCGTTCCATCTCCTCGTCGATGCACTTGTGGATCGCGTCGCGGAAGGTCGTCTCAATCAAAGTCGCAGTGGCCATCTTAGTGTCCCGCCTCCGGGGCCATGTCGCTGTACACGTGGTCATAGACCTCGTGCGGGTCGGGGAACGGCGAAGCGTCGGCGGCCTCGTAGATCTTTTCGACTTGGTCGCTGATTTCTTCCTCCACCGCCTCCAGCTTTTCGTCGCTGCAGATCTTCTTGTCCACCAGGTACTTGCGAAGGCGAGCCAGCGGGTCGCGCTTCATGTTCTCGTCCTCTTCTTCCTTGGTGCGGTAGAGCTGGCGGTCGTTGTCGGCGGCGCCGTGGCCGGCAAAGCGGTAGTTCATCACCTCGACCAGATAGGGACGCTGGTTGGTGCGCACCCAGTCGACGATCCGCTTGGCGTCCTCCAGGGTCGTAAAGAGGTCCATGCCGTCGACGCGCTCGCTCTTGATGCCGAACGGCTCTCCGCGCTTGTAGAGGTGCGTGTCGCTAGCGTGGTACTCCAGCCGCGTGCCCATGGCAAATTCGTTGTTCTCGATGACAAAGATCACCGGGAGGTCCCAGAGGGAGGCCATGTTGAGGGTCTCGAAGAAGACACCGGCGTTCGAGGCTCCGTCGCCGAGGTAGCAGACAGCGACCCGGTCCTCTTCGCGGTACTTAGCGGCAAACGCCAATCCCGCGCCCATGGCGACGTGCCCGCCGACGATGCCCCAGCCGCCATAGAAGTTGTGCTCGATGTCGTAGATGTGCATCGAGCCGCCCTTACCGTGGCTGTAGCCACCTTGGCGACCCATGATCTCGGCCATGACCTTCACCGGGTCGGCGCCCATCAGCAGGGGCTGCGCATGGTCGCGGTAGGCGGTGATGACGTAGTCCCACCCTGGCTTGAGGGCCGCGTTCCAGCCGATCGCCGTCGCCTCCATGCCGATGTAGACGTGGAGATAGCCACCCGCTTTACCTTGGCGGTAAGCGAGGTTGCACTTCTCTTCGAACCGGCGGATGAACACCATCTGCCGATAAAACTCTTCTAGTTGCGCAGGCGTCTGCGGGTGTTCAAGGTTCGCGCTTTTTGCCACGATGGAACATTCCTCAATATCGGCCCCAAAGACCGAAACACGCCAACACACCACATCGCTGGGGGGCGCGGCGGAGCGGATTCTACCTTTCCGACCGGGTGTACCGCCCCGGTCCCTCTAGTCACTGCGGGCGATCTTGGCCAGGTCGTCAAGGGTGACGATCTTCCAACCGTCGGCCTTCAGTTTGGCCAGGAACCGTGGGAGGCAGTCGAGGGTCTGCTGTGACCCGGTGTGTAGCCAGACGATGCCACCAGGCTTGACCTTCATGATCTCCTTCTCGACCATTTCGGCGGTCTTCTTGGGGTTGGTGTCGTCGCCGTTGGGGCCGCCGAAGACGGACATCATGCCGTTGGCCGCTGAGGTGTTGATCACGAGCGAGTTGACGTGGCCGCCGGCGGGTCGGAAGTATTTGGGCCGCACGCCGGTCGCGTCTTGGACGGCCCGGCACGTGCCCTTCATCTCAGCGGCGACTTCGTCCTCGTCCATGGTCGCCATATTCTTGTCGCCTTGGGGGTGAGTGAACGTGTGGTTGCCCACGATGTGACCGGCATCAGCGATCTTTTTGGTCAACTCTGGATACTGGACCACTTGCTTGCCGACCAGGAAAAAGGTGGCTTTGACGTCAGCTTCTTTAAGCACGGCGAGGAGCTTCTCCGTCCACTCGGGCTTGGGGCCGTCGTCGAAGGTCAGGGCGCAGATCTTTTCGGTCGTTTTGCCGCCGTAGAGCTTCGCTTGTCGGGGTGGTCGGACACCGGTGTCGTCGTCCTTCGCGGCTAGTTCGTCGCGGAGTTTCGCAGGGTCGTCGGTCAGACTGGCGGTCGGCTTGGGGGCCGGTTTGGCCGTTGGTGGTTCGGGTGTGGTTGCCTTCGGCTGGTTACAACCAACGAGTCCAAGCAGCACGACCGAAGCAACAAGCGACTGAATGGACGTCACAGCAGAATTGTGGTCTGACTAGAAGGTGATGTCTGAGGCTTTTTCACCGTCCCGTCGAATTCCTGCCGATCATCTGTGGCCCTCAGAACGTCGATAAACATACTGTGCGTAGTCGCCACGCCCTTCTCGTGACCGGTGTCGGTCTGGTCCTCGTCGGATTTGTCGTCGGATGTGGTGGTGGCGGAGGCGGCACTGGCTCGGCAGCTGGCACTTGCGGCACCAACTTTGCCATTCCGAACTATGCGGCCCTGACCGATCCCTCGACGAGCGCGGCGAACTTCCTGGTCCACTGGAACGTATTTCCGCTCAAGGTCTATGTCGCCTCTGACGTCTCGAAGACCTTTGCTTCGGTCAGCCACAACGCCAGCGACACGGTGGACACGGCCATGCAGAGGTGGCAGAACGTGAGCACTGGGGGCACGACCTACACGAGGGTGAACGCCCAGACCGGTGCCGACATCGTGGTCACCTTCCACGACCTGACGACAGCGCCCGGGCCGGGCCAGGCGCTGGGGGTGACGACGATCACCTATACGCCCAGCACCAAGCAGGTCACCAAAGCTAC
Source organism: Armatimonadota bacterium (assembly GCA_018268335.1). GTDB lineage: Bacteria > Armatimonadota > Fimbriimonadia > Fimbriimonadales > Fimbriimonadaceae > JAHBTB01. The sequence goes on from JAFDWT010000034.1 coordinate 26,373, forward strand.
GATGACGATCAACACCTGGCAGGGCATGACCAGTGACGAGTTCTTTTTGGGCTTGGCCAAGACGGTGACCCACGAGTTCGGCCACGCCCTGTTCATCAGCGGGCACAGCCCGTTTACGTCGGATGTCATGTACTGGCAGTCCGATCCTTCTTTAGACGGGTTGCCGACCAACCGCGACCAGAACACGATCCTGACTGCTTACTGTGGAGTCTTCCCCTCTTCCGGCCCACTGGTCAGCAGCCGCGAGAAGCCGGAGACGATCACGATCGTTTGTCCGGCGAAGTAGGAGAGCTGGGGTCTGGGGTTCGGGGTACAGGGTCTGGGGTACGGGGCTTAGTTCTCTGCTAGGCCAGCGTAAGTGTCGAAGGGGTCGGGCATTTCGTAGTAGGACTCGCGGCCTAGGGCGACGCCGCTCCAGTCGAAGTGGTAGCCGCCTTTCATCTTGCGAGCAAGCACCTTTTTGACCATCTGTGACCTGCCGTAAGCGCGGGTGTCTTGGGGTGCGTCTGTCATCGCATCGACGATGTCCAGCGGATCGACGAAGAGTCGGCGCTCGCTGCCTTCGGGCAGCGCATAGAACAGCGACTTCTCGGGGTCGATGTTGTGGTACTCCAGGTCGACCGAGTGGAGGGCGTCGGCTGTCCACGGCAAGTCTTCTTCTTCGCGGTACATTTCAACCATGCGCCGCTTGGCCACCCAGTCGAGCCGGTCGTAGAGCGACAAGGGGTCGGTCTCCAAGGTGTCCAGAGTTTCCTCCCAGGCCTGCAATGTCCAGTCGATGTCGGGTGTGTCTCCCTTGTACCGTTGAGCGGCGGCGAGAACCTCGCGCTGGAGGTCGACGGCACCGATCACTGTTCCTTCGGCCAAGGTCACCGGCCACTTGAACGACTGGTCGCGAGAGACCTCGCGGAGCGCGATCAGCGGCTCGGCGAGCTGCCAGCGCTCAGGGATCAAGCCGTCTTCCAGCAGACGCAGAACCAGCGAGGTCGTCCCGACCTTGAGAGCGTAGGCAAACTCCATCTGGTTCGATTCGCCGAACAGCACGTGCAGCCGGTGTTGTCCTTCGTGGGCGTAGAAGTGCTCCCACTTGGGGTTGATCATCGCCCGGTTAAACCGGACCCGGCTAGCCACGGTGCGGATGATGTGGTCGGCACGCTGGCTGAGCTGGAAAGGCACCGAGTCGTCGCCATAGACGTTGTAGACCTGGGACACCCAGATGTAGTCCACCGGGTTCGCCATCATCTCGTCATAGTCGGGCCGGCCACCGGCCGCCAGGATGTGCCCACCGACCCGGCCGACCCCGGCGAAGATCTGGCGCGTGGCCAAGAAGGCGTAGAGCTTGGGCACTTCATAGGTAAAGAAGTCCTCGCCCATGTGGACCAAGTAGTTCTCGTGACAGCCGAACGTGTGGCCGCCGAAGTGGTCGACGGAATTGTTGTAGATGTTGACGTCGTCGGTCAAGCCCAGTTCACGCACGGCGCGGACGATGATCCTCTGCCCGGCCCTGTCGTTGGCGACGATGTTCTTGAGCGTCTTGCACTCGGCGGTGGCGTATTCCAGATGGCTGCCGACGGCGTCGATGTATAGCCTCGCGCCGTTCATCAAGAAGCCCCCGCTCTCGGCGGGTTCAAAGACCTCGTCGCGGGCGTGCAGGTCGATGGCGCCTAGCTTGAGGTCATAAAAGACGTAGTCTTTGATCAGATCGACGGCCTGCTCGGGCCTCGCCAGGTTCTCGTCGACCAAGCATCCGAACTCGGTCTCGATCCCATAGATGCGTTCCCCAGGGCGACCCGGCATATCTGCGTCATTCTACGCCGCGAGCCCCTTTGGGAGTGCGCGAGCTGGCTCGCGCTTTGCCTTCGCCGAGCTTGCTCGGCTTCCGGCCAGGCATTCGCCGGTCATAGCCCGGCCCGGACAAAGCGGCGTCATAGCCACCGCACTCCAAATCCGCGCCACAATAGTGGTGTGAGCGGGCTGAGCGGGCGAAAAGAGCAGATTCTCCGTGCTGTGGTGATTGAATACGTCACCGGCAGCGAGCCTGTGCCTTCCGACCTCATCGCCAGCAAGTACGAACTTGGTGTGCGCAGCGCGACCGTCCGCAACGAGATGGCTGAGATCACGGAGTTGGGCCTGCTGGAACAGCCCCACACCAGCGCGGGTCGGGTGCCCAGCGACGTCGGTTACCGCTACTACGTCGACCGGTTGGTCGCCCAGCGGACGGTCAGCCTGGACGAGAGTTCACGGATTCGGGGTGCGGCCGACGAAGAGGAACCGCTGCGCGAATTGATGCAGGAGACCGCCAAGGCCCTCAGCCGCCTGACCCATTTGCTGTCGGCCGCGTTGACAGTCCGCAACGCGGACGTCACCGTCCGCAACGCCGTCTTGACCGCCATTGGCCCCGACAAGGGGTTGGTCGTTTTGGTCTTGCAGAACGGGCATGTGGAGAACCGGTTGGTCGACCTGCCCACCGGCGTCACGCTGGAGCACATTGGTGCCGTCAACGAGCTGCTGACCACTCTCGCTGCCGGGGTGACGCTGCGGCAGATCGAACGGTCGAAGGTGCCAGGTTCTGGCAACGCGGCGGTCGACCGGTTGGGCCGGCTCTGCCACACGGCACTGCGCGGCATGGCCAAAGACCTGACCCGTGGCCATCTGGTCACCGAGGGTGAGGAGTACATTTTCGCTCAGCCCGAGTTCCTACGCAGCCCCGACGCTCTGGCGAGCCTGGTGCGGAGCATGGAAGACGAGGACACGCTGATTTCGGCCCTCGGCGCGCCGATCACTGGGCCAGGGGAAGTGACGATCGGCCGCGAGCACGCCAGCGAGGCCATGCGCCCGCTCTCGATGGTTCGGCAGACGTTTTACGTTGGCGAGAACGAAGCCGGGACTCTGGCCATCATCGGTCCGACCCGCATGGACTACGACCGCAACATCGCCTTGCTCGACTTCACTGCGCAGGCGGTCAGCCAGACGCTGACGAAGTTGATGGGCTAGGACTGTGTTGTTCCGGAGGACCGGAACCGCCCCCTAGCCCCCTCCTCCCGCCGGAGCGGCAAGAGGGGGAAGCCGGAGGAGTGCATAGTGAGAATCGTCGTTCCTGCACGGGAACGACGGGTGATTGCCGGTGTTTGGTTGGCGCTTTTGGAGATTTGCTCAGTGCCAGATTGGCAGTTCACTAGCCGACGTCCATCAGCAACGCCTGCATCAGGTCGACTCGCAGGAGCATGCCCATCAGACGGTTTTCTTGCACCACAGGAAGAACTGAGATCCCCCTCGACAGCATCAAATGCAGGGCGTCGCTGATCTCGGTGTCGGGGCCTTCGCAGACTGGGTCGGGGGAGGCGAAATCAACTACGGGTGTGTCGGAAAGGACAAGGACGCCACTCTGCTGGCCCACGGCCCGGCACAGGTCGCCCTCGGTCACAACGTGGGTCGGCCGGGAGTCTTCGTCCACGATCACGAGGCCCGGGAACTGATAGACGTCCATCTTGTCGACGGCGTCGCGGAAGGTGCTCTCGCGCGTGAGGGTCGGAATGTGGGCGTGCAGGACCTCCCGGAGGGTCATGCCGAGCAGTCTAACCTACCAAAGCGGCGGGAAGCTGACCGCGTCCGCCTGGCGGCGGAAGGAGTTCAGGACTTCGTACTGCACCGGCTTCCAACCGTCCTTCGACTTTTCCAGGGCTACCTTGATCACGACGTGCTCCTTGGTGCCGATCCCGGTATCTTCGCTGGCGACCACGTAGGCCTTGGCCTCCTTCTCGTTGGCAGCAAAGACCCGGTAATAGGTCATGTCGCCTTTGATGTCGGCGTCGCGGACGACCTTTTCGGCGGCCTTGGTCATATCGGCTCCCTCTTTGCGCGTGAGGACGTCCATGTAGACGTACGGCGCGACGGCGGTGCAGACGCTGAAGAACGCCACCCAGCGCCAGGCCCGCCACTCATCTTGCTTCTTGACGCTGCGGAACATGCTGACGAACAGAGTCAACAGCCCGCCGACGCAGACGCTGGCGAACAAATACGCGATCAATCCGAGAGTGCCCATGTCTCAAGGGGTTTGTTCCATGTTTCGGGCGTGCATTTGTGACTCTGCGCGCATATACTTGAATCGTGATCCCGGTCCAGGTCAAGCAGATCAACCTCAAGCGGCGGGCTGCGTGGTGCGCGGCGATTGTGCTTGGGTCGGGCGTCCTTGCTTATTTGATGGTGATCGTCATGACCGGTGTCTTGTGGCAAGGCCAGGTTCAAGATGCCGAGTTCTTCGTCATGGTCTATTCCTCGGCGATGAGCAACGCGGTCGCCTGGATGGCGATCACTGGCGTGGTGTGCTTCGTTTATTTGGGCATGTCGTTTGGGCGGTGGCTCAGTCTGCGCGTCACGCCGCCGAAGGCCCCGGAGTTTGAAGCGACCGAATATCCGCGCAAACCTATCGAGGTGCGGTGATATGTGGGCGAACTTTTGTATTGTGCAAGTTCCGATGGACTATGCTGTTAAACGACTGATCTAGATTCTGCCGGGCAATGGTGCGCGGCTTTTGGAGTGAACAACATGAAGAAACAACGTGGTTGGGGGTTCGCCGTCAGCGTCGGCATCGCGATTCTGCTGCTGTGCACAGCGGGAGGCTTCGCCTATGGGTTCAAAGACGGCCTGGCGAATCCGGACAAGTACGACTGGACCTATCTGGGTGACACTGGCCTGGCCTCCGAGATCACTGGCGGCATCAAGATCGGCACTTATGGGCTCCTGGCCGGCCTTGTTTTGACGGTGCTGTATTTCATCGTCTTCGCGCAAGCCAAAAAGAAGGGCGGCGGCCCAGTGGCGGTCGGCCAGGCCCTGACTGACGTAGTCGAGGCGGCAGAAGAAGTTAACGCTTAGGCGAATAGTCGTTCTTACCTTTGGCGCGAGGATGCCAAGTGCGCGGCCTGCAGGAGCCGTCTTCGAAGGCTATTGCAATCCGATCTACCCAGGCTGACAGCAGTAGTGGAACTTCCCTACGCCCTACGGCCTTGTTCTGGAACAGATGAACGACTGGGTCAAGCGGAGCCTTGTGACAAGCCTCATCTGGCTTGTCGGAGCTGCCTTGGGGTTAGTCGCATCGATATCTCTACTCCAAATTGTGATCCTCGCCACTTCCGATGGGAATACCTTTGGCATGGGCATGATGATGGTTCTATTTGCCCCATTTGCAGCCGTTTTTGGCTGTGTGCTCGGAGTGGTCGGGGCGGTCCATCTGCGAGGCACCATTGATGCTGAAGTTGATGTCGAGAAGAGAAAGAGTCGGAAGAGAGTAGCCACCCTGGCGGCCATAACCCCGGTCGCCCTGTTCCTCATTGCATGTTTCTTATACGAACACTTTGACGACCCGCCCTTGGACGACCAACTCATTGCCAACTTCAATGAGCACCGGGACACGTTCGAGAAGTTGCTGCAAATGACAGCCACGGACAGCCGACTCTTGCGGGTCGATGAGAATTGGACGGATCCACGCGACCCCGGCTCCATCGGTGTTTCCTCTGACCGTATCGAAACATACCGCCGACTGTGCCGCGAGGCTCATGTGCCTCGGGGGTTGTCCCGATATGCCGGTAATGTCGAATTCATGTACTGGGGCATCGGCTCGGCAGTCTCAGACGACCTCGACAAAGGATACGCCTACCTTGACACCGCGCCACCCAATCTAAAGGCCAGTCTCGATGGTTTTGAACCCAAGAGCCGCGCTGCTGAAAGACACTATCGCCACATTCGGGGAAACTGGTACCTGTATATCGACTACATTCCCGGATGACCGTTTTTTGAATGTGTCTGCGACGATTGGAGCGCTAGCGATGACTCTGTTGGCAACCATGATCGAACTGAAAGTCACTAGAGCCTTGTATGCGTGGGGCGGTCTTGGCTGGCCCACTAGAGTCTTTGTTTCTATTGCCGCAACAGTGATTTGTGGGATCACTGATTGGTTGGCGGCGCGATCCTGGCCGCTGAAGACCCCTTCGTTTGGCGTGAGCCCGGAAGCGGTTTTGCACATGGGTCGCACCCAAGAGCCCAGCTTTCAGTATTTCTCCAGCCAAGCAGTTTGGGAGTCATATCACGTTTCTCAGGGCGTGTGGCTCGGCCTATGGCTCAGTTTCATTGCCCTCTGGATCGGCAGTATTTACGGGAATCGGACGACAGCAATCCCACCGCCGCGTTGGTATCCACGGGCAGACGCTAACGAGCCGAGAATTGAAACCTATGAAGAGGCCTTGCTCGCCAGAAGCACGAGCACGCTATTGTGGTCTGTGCTGATTTGGGCAGTTTTGACTTGGTTGTTGCTCTATCCGGAATGCGTTCCCACACTTTTTTGGAGTGACTGTCAGACGGACGTTCAATTTGGCAACCTCCTGGCTGGCGGTATCGCAGGATTGTTCGCGGGCGTCCTCGTCAACATCGCCCGCACTTCTCGTTTGCGTCCCGGTCAACCCTCCCATAAGGTGACAACGGGACTCGCTGAAACCAAATCGCCTGCCGATACGTTATAATAATCAAGGCAGATAACTTGAGCCTCTGAGACTCAATATGCGATTCGACAAACTCACTATCAAGGCGCAGGATGCTTTTCAGGCTGCGCAGGAGGCCGCTTCGCGGTACCAGCACCAGGCGATCGAGCCTGAGCACCTGCTGACCGCCCTTCTGGAGCAGAGCGGCAGCCTTTCGCGGTCGCTCGTCGAGAAGGCGGGGGCCAACGCCAACGACATCCTCGGCCAGTTGGACGAGGAGCTGAAGAAGCAGGCCAAGGTCAGCGGCGCCAGCACTTACGGCACTAACCTGGGCTCGCGCCTGACGACTCTTTTCAACAACGCCTTCAGCATCGGCGAGCGGCTGCAGGACGAATATATCAGCACCGAACACCTGCTGCTCGCGACCCTGGAAGACTCCGGACCGGCAGGACGGACTCTCAAGGCTGCCGGCTTGACGAAGGAAGCCCTGGAGGCTGCCGTCCTCGAAATCCGGGCCGGCCGCAAGATCACTGATCCGAATGCCGAATCCAACTTCCAG
>JAFDWT010000035.1 GCA_018268335.1 Armatimonadota bacterium
GTTGAGAAGCAGCTTCGGCGTGTCTCCCGGGACATACAGCCGCGACCTGCGGCGTCGATGCCGAGGCTCCCGCAGCACCACAGGCCGGGGCGGCGGCGGGCAACCGCATTGGGCTAACACGGCGGCGAGCCGGGCCTGCCAAGTGAAGGGCAAGGCTCCCGAGTCTTCGGCATGGAGCCGGACGGGCGGCGAACCCCAGGCGACGGCGCATTCATGGACTTGCCGCACGATCGCCTCACCATAGAGGGCCTGGACTGACGACTCGTAGGTGAACGAGAACGAGTCCGCGGACTCAGCCGTGATCCTCACGTCCGCCCGGACGTCTGGCCCCGCGTGTCCAGCCGAGTACATCATTGCCAGGCCACCGGAAACCAGGTGTTGCGCCACGCGCCGTCGTGCGGGCCACCTGCCCGACAGTAGGGTTGCAGGCTGATGGGTCGCCCTCCCGCCGGGCGCAGTTCGACCTCGCCGCCCGCCTCGTCGACATGGTTCATGGGAAAGAGCCGCGACAGTCGTAGCGTCGGCGGCGTGTGGATGTCGCCCTCCGGGCCAGCCGCCAAAACGTAGGGGCCGCGACTGAAGCACACGTACTCCTCGCGCACGACTTCTTGACCGTGATGATCGACGGTGTGCGCCCGCCGGTGGACGCCGACCCGGGCGCGGCACTCAAATGTGAACGATTGGCCGGGCTGCAGGTCCGCCTGGATGTGACCGTCGCGCACGACCACTGAATCCCCGACTTTGCCCCAAGCAGGCACCCGTACCTGGATTGTCATCGGCTGGTCCGATTCCAGGACGTATTGGCCCTCCTGCGGCGAACTAAGACAAAGGCTCTGGCCCCCAGGCAGTTGCGCGTCGAACGGTTGCAGGAGATTGACCGTAAGGCCATCAGTCGCCATCTCGGCCCCCAGTTCCAAAGCCAACGCCCCGCTCGACTTGCAGCACGCCCAGTGGTAGGTGTTGTTCCGTCTTCCGTTGGCAAAGGTGAAGTAGCACCAGTCCTCTCCGTTGGCGTCCTGTGCGCCCAAGACGGCGTTGAGCAGCGTCTTCTCTGCCTCGTCTGCATACGCGGCCTCGCCAGTCAGGCGGTAGAGCCGTAAAGAGAGATCCAGCCAAGACGTGGAGGAACACGTCTCCACGAACCCGGTGGGAGAGAAAAAGCCTCGGGGATTGAACACTTCGTTGTGCGTGGCGATGCCGCCCCACGGCCCCCCGGCTGGCGAGAGGTGGTGTTCGCGGACATCGTCATAGAGTGCTTGGACAGCAGTCACGATGCTGTCGTCTTCCAGCACCTGGCCCACTTCAAGCATGCCGACCAGGCACCACAAGATTTGGTAGGCCTTGCCGGTACCGATCTTGCTGACATCGCTGCCAGTCCGGGCAGAAAGGAGCGGCAGGCCAGCCTGCTCGGCGGCCTGGAGCTCGGCAAGCGCCAGGTCGGCATACCGTCTCTCACCCGTCGCCTGGGCCAGCCGAGCCAAAGGCTCCACCATCACGAGGCTGCTCAGCCCGGCGTGGTTGCCTTGCTGGACAAGGTGCTTGCCGTCGCGAAACGTCGCCGCGACGAGGCCGCCGATCCGTTCGGCCATGGTTTGCGCTCGGGGAATGCCGGTTTCGAGAAGCCCGAGGACCAGCCATGCGTGCACCCAGACGTCCCACGTCCTCTGGCCCGCGACGTCTGCCGACGTGAACCGGGCAGGCGAGCCGACCGGATAGGTGCCTAGCCAACCGTCGGGTTCTTGCCACGCGGCAAGCGCGTCGACGACGGTCTCAATCGCCGTGCTGAGCTCCGGGTCGCCGGTCCGGGCAACCGCCTTGTTCGCAGCGACGAGCCACTTGCCGATATGCTCGCCGTACCAGTCGCCGCCGTGGCTGGCCGCCCGGGCCTCGGGCGAAAAGAGCGCGACCGGCTCCGACTCGGCGTCCTGCACAAACCGCTTGAGGCGGCGTTCGACGTTTTTGTCAATGGCTGCCTGGAGCGGGCCGGAGGTGAAGCGAAGAAGGGGCCGTGCCGACATCAGAGAAGCTTGCCTTTCAGTGGTTCGATCGAGGGCGTCCCCGCGCCGAAGCATCCAGACTCGACCAGGAAGGCTACCGCGCCGCTCGTGATAGGGGCTTCGTCGTCGGTCACTTGGAGCAAGAGTTCGCCGTCCACGATCAGCCTGAGCTTCGTGCCCGAGACCTCGACGCAGAACTGGTAGTTCTGGAACGGCTTCCAAGGGAATGCGACTTTTGCCAGAGAGACGCGGTCGTGGTCGACCTTGTCGAGCCGGATCTCACCAGAATCACCAAAGACGAAAGCGTAGTACCGCCGCATGCCCTGACATCGCACGGCGATCCCGGCCGAGATCGCCATGCGCGGCGTCAACCGGGCGGACACACGGTAGTCGTCCCACTCGCGGTGGCCCTGGATCAGGAGGCCGACGCCTTCGTTATGGGTGATGAACTCATAGGCGTCGCGCTGGAACTGGAACCGGTCGACGGCTTGCGCCCACGCCCGGGCCCACATCGTCCCCTGCACCGGCGGCCAGGACGTCCTCGGCACGCCGCCCCAGTCAACAGTGTCCACGACGACCTTGCCTCTCTTCAATTCGATGCCCAGCTCGTGGATAGGGTAGCCACCCAGTTCGGGCACCATCCAGCTGAACTCGGCAAGGTCACCGTTCGGTATCGAGAAGTCAGGGCCATAAACTACTACAGACTCGTCGTTCTCGTCGTACCGGGTCAAGTAGATCCGGCCGATGCTGGTTTGCCCCACCGAGCGGAGCCTGGCTTGGATGGTCTGCCCTGGGTACAGCGTCGGGCTAGAGACGAGGACGTAACCAGTCACCACGTCCTTGAATTCGGGCGGGATAAAGGTCGGAGTCGAAGCCTTGACCGGCCCCCGAGTAGCGTCGACCACTAGTCCGGTGCCGAGCGCATCGCCTAGCCGGCTGGCATTGTAGACCGCGCCCGGTGTTTCGGGGCACCGCCAACCCTGGACGCTGCCGGGGAACGAGAAGTGGAATTTGGCCCCGTCCTTGGGAGCCAGCTTCGGAAGCCCGACCAAGGCGCGGCCCGCGTTAGCGACAGCCAGAGACTCGGCCACGGCGTCGGTGATCGACCGGCCCGGGTCGGCGGAAGGCAGGTAGAGCCGGTCAGCGACCGGGCCGCGCCAGTCCTGGCCCTCCATGCCCTCGAGTCCACCCATCACGCCGAGGACCGCACCGACGTTGCCCGAATTGCAGTCAGTGTCCCAGCCCGACGTGTTGACCATCATCATCGACTTGTCAAAGCTCCCCCGCCCGTGCAAGAGACTCATGATGACCAGACCGTGGTTTGGCACCAGATGGCAATTGCCGACGAACCGGTCATACCCATAGCTCTTCGTCAGAAAGGCCCTGGCTTCGCGCCACGAGTCGCCTCGCGCCCAGCCCTCGTGCAGGTCGTCGATCAACCGGCGGATCACGCTATCGGCAGGCACCAACTGTGCTGCTTCCCTGACGACTTGCTCGATGTCGCTTCTCACAAAAGCGAGGGCGACCATCGCAGCAACGACTTGAGCTCCATAGACCGCCTCGCCGTCGTGGCTGACACTTGCTGCCCGGCGGGCGAAGTCGGCGGCGCGCTCGGGATCGCCAGGGTTGACCAGCCCCCAGCCGTCGATAAAGATCTGGCTGCCGATTTGTTCCGAGACGATCTTGGAGTTCAGAGCCGCCGAGCCGCTGCGTGGCGCCGGTATGCCGTTCTTGAGGCGGATGTAGGCGGTGTGCTCGGTCGAGTTGCCGAGCCCTCCCCACCAAAGAATGGTCTTCTCTTCGATCAAGTAGTTCAGCCACGTCCGGCCGATCTGTTCAGGCGTCAGGTTCCGGTCATAGCCATAGTCTTCGAGTGCGCGGAGAAAGGTCAGGGTGCCCGAGATGTCGTCGTCGGTGACGATCAGTCGCCGCAACCGCTTCTCATGGACGTAATAGGTGATCTCCCCGAACTCGGCTTCGATCCGGTCTTGGCTCCAGTTTTCGACGGGGCGGCCTAAGTAGACGCCGATGAGCTTGCCGAGCACGCCGGCGTAGACCCGCTCGGCGTAACCGGGATGGGAAGCGTGGTCGACCGGTCCAGGGACAGTCGCGCCAAGGGCGGAGGCAGGGGGCACGATCATGATTTCTTCAGGAGGATCGTCGCCAGTGGACGCGATCCGGTCTTCAGTTCCACCTTGGCCGTGACGCTCTTTCCGGCGAGAGTGGCGCGGCGGACGGCTTGGAGCAAGTTTTGCGGTGGGTCGAGGAGCTTGGCTTCAATGTCGTAGGTGCGGTTCAGGGCCGTGGCCGGCAAAGACGGCGCGGAACCGTCGGGTTGCCCGGCTTTGAGCTTCAGCACGTACCGGAGGTGGTCGGGTGCGGCCAGTCCATTTTTGGTGAAGGTGTCTTTGACCGCGCTGTCCAGCTTGTCGCGGGCTGCAGCAGGCAGGTCGGCGACTTGGACGGTCGCCTTGTCTTGGCCGGAGAGGACGACCGCCTTGCACGTCAAGCTAGGGTCAGGGTCCGCCGCGAGCCCCGTCGACACCGTGCCGCCCAGGGCCTCGACGGTCACGTCAGTAACGTCCGAGGCTGAGAACGGCCGGTCGTCGCGGAGTTTCAGATCGTAGCCCTTCAGGGCTTCGGTCGCCGCTTTCAACAAGCTGTCGTCGAAAACTTGGCTGGTGACGATGGGGCCTTGGGGGGTCGCCTGCCGGAAGGTGACGCCGGACGTCGGCTCGACGACGATGTTGGAGACCCGGACTTCTTCCTTGTCCGAAGCCCGGGAGACTGAGGCTCCGGCCAGGCTGGCCTTGAGAGTGATGTTAGAGGTGTCGTAGACCCGGCCCAATTCGGTACCGGCGGGAAAGCCCTCCAGCCCCGGCTTGACAGTCAGGGTGACGACGCCGTCGTAAGGTGCGACATAGGCTCGTGGCCTGCCATTGAAGCCGGGGACGCTGTACGAGAATATGGTGTCTCCCTTCTTGACCTCCGTCTTGTCTTGGGCATAGATTTGGACGATGCCGACCCAAGTGTCGAACTTAATCGGCTTGCTCGCCAGCTCCAGCTTGACTTTGTCCGCCGAGACGCTCTCGTCCACCGAGTAGTTGAACGCATAGACAAAGCCCCCTATGACCAACACAACGACCAAGTAGCCCAGGCGTTCGAGCCAGGTCATGTACTTGGCGTAGACCCGGCGGAGGGCGCGGTTCTGGGTGCGCCAGTCTTGAGGCAGAGTGCGGTTCATGTGTTCACCGTGACGGGGATCTGGTTGTGGGCGTCGACCATGCGGCTGTACAAACCGCTAGCCCGAAGGAGTTCGTCGTGGGTGCCGCGCTCGACGACGGCGCCCCGGTCCATGACGACGATGAGGTCGGCGTCCACGACCGTGTGGAGCCTGTGTGTGACATAGAGCACGGCGCGGCCCTCGCTGACGCGGTTGATCGTCGCCAGGACGGTCGCCTCGGTCTCTGCGTCGAGGGCCGACGTCGGCTCGTCGAGGAGCAACAGGCGCGGGTCACCCAGGACCGCCCGGGCCATCCCGATCCGTTGGCGCTGGCCCTCCGAAAGCCCGGAGCCACTCTCCAAGTCTTGGCCGAGCCCTTCAGTCAGGCTGTCCAGCCAGGTTCCGAGACCGACCTCGGACAGCACCGCCTGCAGTCGCTCGTCGGTCGCTTCCGGGTCGGCGACCAGGAGATTGTCTCGGACTGTCCCCGCGAAGACATAGGTGTGCTGGCTGACAACTCCGCACTGCCGGCGGAAACTCGCCACCCGCAACGAACGCACGTCGTGACCGTCCACCAGGACTTGACCGGACGACGGCTCGACCAGCCGGAGAGCGACCGAGACCAGGGTGCTCTTCCCCGCCCCGCTCGGCCCGACGACGGCGACCCTCTCGCCCGGTTTGACGACAAGGTCGACGTCGCGCAACACCGGCCCGATCCCCGGGCGGCTCGCGTTGACGCCGACAAGCTCCAGGTGTCCCGAGAAGTCGCCCAGTGCGATGGCCCCTTCCCGGTCGGCAGCATCCTCGGGTGCGGTCAGCACCTGCATAAGGCGGTCCGCCGAGACCATGGTCTGCCAGATCCAGCAGCCAAAGTTGACAATCCGCTCCAGCGGGAACGCCAGCCGCCCAAGGTAGGCGATCATCGGCACGGTCATCCCCAGAGTCATCTCGCCGAAGATCACCTTCCGGATGAGATAGACATAGATCGTCGTCTGTTTGAGGAACGGCAAGAGCTTTTGAGTGACGAACTCGAAGCCGACCAGGATCAGGTACCCCTGCGCGGCGACACGCTGGACGGCGATGTTCGCTTGGGTGTTGCGCAGCCGCTCGTAGCGGGTCCGGCCAAAGCTCTTGATCGTGGCGAAACTCGACGCCGCCTCCATCACTGAGGCGTCGCGCAGCTCGCACAGCTTGAGCCGCCGCCGGTCATACACCCGGCCATAATGGGTCACCCACACGAAGAGGATCGTCCAGGGCACCAAGAAGCCGAGGACGATCAAGGTCAGCACCGGATCGACGTTGACCGCGGCAATGAGGATCAGCGCGAACTCGACCAGCATCGTGCAAGTGGGGAGGATCCGGACCAGCATGTGGGCGATGCGGTCGGCGTCGGTGCTGACCCTGAACTGCAACTGGCCGACCGGCACCGACTCGACCTCCTCTAGGGCGATCCGCTGGATCCGGGCGTACATCTGACGCCGGATGTCGAGCCCGACCAACATCTCCGCCGTGCTGTAGATGAACGTCCGCAGCGCAGAAAGCAGGTAGACCGAGGCGGCCAACCCAGCCAAGACGAGCGCGATGCGCAGGGCCAGGTTCCAGTCCTTGGCCGGGAAAGCCTGGTCGATGATCGACTTGCCGAGCCAGGGCATCGCCAGGTTCAGCAAAGTCACCGAGACGTCGATGAGACAGACCAAGAGCAGCCGGTGCAGTTGGGGCTTGAGGAAGCGGAGGACGTAGCGGAACGCCTTCCACGACCCTTGCGAGACCTCCTTGCCGAGGTACCCCGCTTCAACCGCCGCTGCCATCGGCCTCCTCCGCCTCTTGTCGCAACCAGAGGTCGCGATAAGGGCCCGGCGTCGCGACGAGCTCGGCGTGCGTCCCCGACTGGACGATCTGGCCACCACCCAAGACGATGATGCGGTCGCAGGTCTGCACCGCCTTCAGCCGGTGGGCCACGGCGACTACCGTCCGCCCTTGTCTGACTTTCTCGATCGTCTCGAGGACTTTGGCTTCAGTCTCGGGGTCAAGCGCCGAGGTCGCCTCGTCCAAGAAGAGGATCTTGGGATCCCTGACGATGGCCCGGGCGATGCCGATCCTCTGGCGCTCGCCACCGCTCAGACCGCTGCGATCGCCGACCAACGCTTCCAACCCCTCCGACCGACGTGAGACAAACTCGTCCGCCCCCGCCAGGCGCAGGGCATCGAGGATCTGGTCGTCAGTCGCCTCGGGCAGACCGAAGCGGATGTTGTCGGCCAGCGTGCCTTGGTACAGAAACGTCGATTGAGGCACGCAGGCGACGTGTCGCAAGTACGACTCGACGGCTACATCCTGGACATCCTGGCCGTCGACCAGCACGGCGCCGCTGTCTGCTCCGTAGAGGCGGAGGCACAGGTTGATGATCGAGCTTTTGCCCGCCCCGCTCGGGCCGACAATCCCCAAATATTCGCCTGGCTTGATCGAAAGACTGAGGTCGCGGAGCACCGGCTCGCCCTCGCGGTAGGCGAACTGGACCGAATCGAACTCGATCCCGCCGTCGACTCCGGCCAGCTTCTTGGCGTTCGGCTTGTCGAGAAGCTGCGGCTCCGTATCCAGGGTCTCAAGGATTCGCCGCACGGGAACCAGTTGCATCTTGACGAGTTGGAACAGCTGGACCAAGTTCTGCAAGGGCATCTGGGCTGCCTCGATCAGCAGAGCCGTGGCGACCCAGTCGCCGATCGTCGCTAGGCCAAGGATGATGCGCCGGGCCAGATAGAGATACACAACGACGGTAAACGTCCACCGCATACCCTGCTGAAGCAAGCCCTGCGTCTGGACCAGCTTCCCCGCCAACCGGACGCCCGCGCTGCGCGCGCCGCCAGCAGCGACGAAGAACTTGAGCCGCTGGAACGGCAAACGCCCCGCCGAAGCCACCGCTCGGAGTCCCGCGATGCTGTCGCGCAGGACGGCAGTCTCGTTCTCCACCCCGGACTTGAACTCAAACCCTGCCGCCTGGACCTTCTCAAAAGCACGGTAGGAGAAGTAGCCAAACGGGACGATGTAGGCCAGCAGAAGCAGCGAGATCACCGGGTCGATCAGCCACAGCAGGAAGCAGCCCCAAGCCAAAGAGTACGACGTCTCCAGAAACAGCGGCATCGTCCGGCTGAAGATGCCCATGACCCCAGGGTCGTAGGGGTCGACGTCGTTGGAATAGTAGTAGGTGAGCTGGACTTCTTTGCTGTCGGGCGGCACTTGGCCGGCAGGGGTCGAGGTCTCCACGCGGTTCCCCACGCGGAACATCGACACCATGTCGGCGGTCGCGCGGTAGAGGTGTTCGCCAGGGGGCCGCTGGGAAAGCGTCGCCATCGAGAGCTTGAGCAGGTGGTGGTAATAGCGCAAGCGCAGGTCGAGGGTGGCTCGCATGGAGACGTACCACTCGATGACCTCACGCCAAACCGACAGGATGTTGCTGACCAGCCAGAAGCCGGCCTGCATCCACAAGATGTGGACGACCGCGTCCCACCGTTGCGGCGCTGTCAGAGCGGCCGAGTTGAGGACTTGGTTGGTGAGGTCGCGCGTCAGGAAGACGACCAGCTGCGCGAGCGGCACAGCCAGCAAAACGAAGAAGAGCCCCAAGACAAACTTGGACTTGTACGGCCCCAAGAATCCCCACAGCCGCAAGAGGACACGCGCCGTCCCGGCGTCTGGTGTCGCAGTCACAGTGCTCCCAAGGGCTGAAGGTCGAGACATGGTCAGGCTCAGGGCCGGGGCCGGCCGAGCCCGATGGGGCTCAGCCGGTTGTTCCGGGCCAGATCGGCCTCACTTGGAGACCGGGTCGGTGATCCGCTCGCGATAGCCAGGCTGGCCCGGCTTCGGAGGATCGCGGTCCTCGATGTCCTCTTTCGTCACCTTGGTCAGATCCACCTTTTGCGGGTTCGGATTCATCGACATAAATGCCCCGACGCAAATGGCGACCAAGACGACTCCGACGACGACCAGGACGACGGGATTGACTTCCTTGTTCTTCACTTATTGTGTCGCCTGTTCCCAGTGCCCCCAGAACGTCTTGTCCATGCCGCCGCCCTGCGATTTGTCGATCGGGATATAGGTGGTGTTGCCGCCGTTATAGCCAGCGCACTCTTCTGCGAGCGTGACTGTCGCATAGGTCTGGCCGACGCGCGTGAACGGAACCGAGCCGGCATGGCCGTCGCCGTAGCCAGCGATGATCTTGTCGCGGTGGAACTTCGTCGCCGAGAAGACGCGGTTCAGGCGGGTGTTGGCCACCGTCGCGGGATCGACGCTGACCGCGCAGGCCGCTTCGTCGGTCACGAAGTTGTAGCCTGTGGCCAGGTTGCCGGTCGGCCGCGTGACGATCATGTAGGCGCCGCGCTTGGAGATGTCTTCCTGTGACGACATCGTCCGATAGACGCGCGGGAAGAACTGGTCGGGCGGGGTGAACGGCTCGTACGCCAGCCAGCCATTGCGGTTCGCCGCGATGGTGACGAACTGCGACCAGGTGTAGTTTGTCGAGCTACTCGTGTCCACGGCGACGCCGCGGGCAGTGTCGAACATGATCTGTTTGTTCTTCAGATACGGTTCGATGACGCCGTAGTAGCCGGCGGTCGGGCTCTTGGTGACGTCTTGGTACAAGTGGCAGACGTCGTCATAGTCGTTGGAATAGATTTGGCCGCCCAGGGTGACCTGCTTGAGATTAGACAGAGTTGAGCTTGTCTTGGCCGCAGCCTTTGCTTGGGCAAAGACGGGGAAAAGAATCGCCGCCAAGATCGCGATAATCGCGATGACGACAAGGAGCTCGATCAGGGTGAAGCCAGCGGAGTTGTTGCGTTTCATTTGCGCCTCGTTGCGGTTTTTGCGGGGGTTCACGTGGTCTCCCCAGGGGCGAATTCGACGGGTAGCACGGTCAAGTCGGGGACTTCACCAGTACCGTCGATTTGGTTGACGAGTAGTTGCACGGCCCTCTGGGCGACGTTCGCCCAATGTGCGCGCACAGTTGTGAGCTTCGTGGCGGGCTCGAACGGGGGCTGGATCCCGTTGAAGCCGGCGACGGCTAAATCTTGGGGGACAGAGACGCCAATGTCCTTGCAATAGGCGCACAAAGCATGCGCGCTGGGGTCGCCCCAACAGACGGCGGCGGTGATGCCCAGTTCCTTGCGGCGGGCGATCAAGTCCGCTTCTTGCTCTTCCACCTTGCCGCGCCAGTCGGTCGTGACACCGTCGATGGTGGTGATTCCCAGCTCGGCAGCACGCAGGACGAAGGCGTCTTTCCGCCGGGTGGCCGAGTCAGAGACGCCCGGGCACTGGCGGTACAGCACCGTCTTGTGGCCGCGCTCGTGCAAGTGCTCGGCAATGGCTACCGAACCCGATTCGTCGTCGGCAATGACCGAGGGGACGCCGGGAATGCGGTCGGTGATGGCGACAAAACGCATGGCCGAGCCGCGGAGCTTTTCGACTAACGGGTCTCCCGGCGCTGCGATGAGCACCAGGCCGTCGATCTTGCCACCCGCCAACTCGGCGAAGACCTCGTCCACGCTGTACCGGTGGAACGAGTAGTGGATCATCAGGTCGCGGAACCCTTCTTCGCAGCCGCGCTGTAGTCCAGTCAAGACCTCCGCGTGAAAGGTGTCGTGCGGCTCCAAGTGCCCGTAACCGAAGTACAGGCCGATGATGTTGGTCTGCTTGGTGCGCAGGGCGCGGGCCAGGGAGTTCGGGAGATACCCGAGTTCGCGGGCGGCATCGACGATCCTTGTCCGGGTCGCGTCGGAGACGCGAGTGTTGGACTTGGAGCCGTTCAAAACGACGGAAGCGGTGAACGGACTGACGTTCACTCGGTCTGCGATATCGCGCAGGCTCACGTTCCGGCTCGCCTTGGGCTTCGTTGCCATTGACTCTTTGACCAATCGCTTGGTCTATGGGAGACCAAAGGATTGGTCAGTCATTATTGCGCCCAGATTTCTCCAAAAATCACGGCAAAATTCAAAGCAGGTAAAAATACTAGGTCTGGCGTGACCAAATGATTGGTCATTGTAGACTCTGGGCCATGAAAACCGTCCTGGTCGTCGGCAGCGCCAACCTCGACCACGTCTATCAGGTCCGCCAGATACCGACCGCCGGACAGACTGTCGCCGCGACCAGCTACGCGACGCATCCAGGCGGCAAGGGCATGAACCAGGCCGTCGCCTGCGCGCGTTTGGGCGCACGGGTCGTCTTCTGCGGGTGTCTCGGCGCCGACGATGTCGGCGACTCGTTGGTCGCCGTGATGGTAAAGGCTGGGATCGACGTCAGCCACGTCCAGCGCAGCCGAGAGCATCCGACGGGCAACGCGTCGATCCTGGTCTCCGAAGACGGCGTCAACTTGATCACGGTCGCCGGTGGCAGCAACGCGGCCCTCGACCCTGCCCACGTCACCGCCACGATGGCGGCTGTCCAGCCCGACGCGGTGCTCGTGCAGCTCGAAACCAACTTGGCCAGTGTCGAGGCGGCCTCCAGCCACCCGATGTTCTTCCTGAACCCGGCCCCTGCGGCCGCGCTTCCCGCTGAAATCTTGGCCCGCTGCTTCGCACTGACACCAAACGAAACCGAAGCCCAAGCCCTCACCGGCATTCTGCCGACCGACTCGTCGAGCTGCGGCGCCTGCGCCGAGAGGTTGTTGGCGGCTGGGGTGCGGAACGTCGTCCTGACGCTCGGCGCAAAGGGCTCCTACTGGGAGTCAGGCAGCGGCGCATCGATGATCGAGACACTGCGAGTCGAAGCCGTGGACACCACGGCGGCAGGCGACGTCTATAACGGCGCGATGGTCGCAGCCCTAATGCATGGCTCGGACATGGCGGGGGCCCTCAGGTTCGCTTCGCGCGCAGCGGCCCTCAGCACGACGCGGATGGGGGCGATCCCCTCGATCCCCACCTTGTCCGAAGTCCAGCAGGCGTCAAGCTAACCGCATCAGACGCTTAGCCTGCAGGCAGGTCAGAGTTGAACGCGTCGACGGAGCATTTCCACTTTCCGTCCTTCTGCTTCTTCCAGATTTCGACAAATTTGCCCTTGTCGGTGATGGTCTTGTCGCCGTCCTTGATCGAGAGGTCATAAGTGCCGTAAGAGTAGGCCATGTCGAGCGACTTGGAGACCTCCACCTTGGTGCACTTCCATGAAACAGAGGCGTTAGAGGCGGTCATGCCCACCCAGACGTCCTTGATCTCCTTCTTGGTCTTCGCGATAGGCGCATTGGGCGCGAGGACGACAGCGTCGTCACTGTAGTAAGACAGCGTCGCGGCCAGATCATGGCCATGGGCTGCGGCCGACCACTTCTCGTCCAAGGCGAAGATGGCTTTGGCCGCTGACTTTTGGGACTGCGTGGGCGTCTGGGGCGGCTCTGGGTTCGCCCAACAAACGACGGCAGTTGCGATGGCTGCGAAGCACAAAAAGCGGTAACGCATCACGGGCTACTTTAGCACTAGAGAGGAGCGTAAGCCATTTGCCCTTGCTCATCGAGGTTGAGCTCGCTCTTGATCATGGCGGCAGCCTCTTCGTAGCGTTCTTTCGTCCAGTTGTAGCGCTTTGCCACACGCAGGGCCTCCGGTCGCGTACCCGTCGTGTACTGCTTGGCTCCGGCGTGGAAGTAGCCGGTGTAAACCTTGCCCGCACGTGTCTCGCGGAGTGACCGGGCGAACTCCACCGGGTCATGCAAAGGCAGCATCGGCATCACGCAAGCAGCCGTGGCGATGCCTGCCGCGTGGAGCATCTTGAGCGCCGCCAGGCGGCGCACGATGGCCGGGGCCCCAGGCTCGAAAGCCCTGCGCACCTCGTCGTCGTCTGTCGGCACGCTCATGTTCACGCGGACGTTGTCGAACTTCTCCAGCACGTCGACGTCGCGCACGACAAGCGGCGAGCGGGTCTGGATGACGATCCTTGGCTGGGGAGACATCTCCACCATCGCCTCAAGAAGAGAGCGGGTCAGCTGCGTCTTCCCTTCGACCGGCTGGTACGGGTCGGTGGCCGACCCGATGTAGACCTTTGCCCCTGGCAGCGTCCGCTCCTTGCGCAGAAGTCGGACGGCGTTGGTCTTGACCTCCACCCACTCTCCCCACCGCGCCATTTCTTCAGGCTCCGAGAACCAAGCGGCATAGCAATACGAGCACCCAAACTGGCACCCGCGGTACGGGTTGAGCATGAAGTCGTAGCTCTTCATCATCCCCGTCGCGGGCGTGAGAATCGACTTGGCCTCACGCTCCACAAAGGAAGTGCGACCCATCTGGGCCGGTGGGCGTGGCCTGGCCTCCGGTTCAAACAGTGTCATCTGCAGTGCCATGTCTTCATGATACGCCACAATAGTACATATTTGTCTACTATTGTGACTTCTTGAGGCCATGGACTTGCGATTGCGGTCCAGAGCAGCACAATAGAACGTATGCGCCTCGCCTTGACCGCCCTTGTCGCCACGTTGGTCCTGGCCGGGTGTAACGGCCCCAAGACTGGGCAGGCGATGCCCGACGTCAAGCTCGTGGCAGCAGACGGCGCTCTGGTCTCCCCGGACCAAAACAAGGGCAAGGTCGTCCTCTATGTCTTCAGCGGGATCGGCTGCTCACCCTGCGACCAGCTCGCACCATACGTCAGGAAGATCCGCTCGGACTTCTCTGCTTCCCAAGTGGTTGTCTATGACTGCAATGTGTGGGACGACACGCTTGCGGGAGCGAAGAAGCTGGAGGAGCACAGCGGCGTCCCGTCAGTCCAGGGCGGCAAGGCGATCCACGACTGGCTGGGAATCCAGTACATCCCCAGCTTCGCCGTCATGGACGGCCAAGGGCGGCTGAGTGCCTTCAAGGACGGCGTCGACTCTCCCGACGAACTCATCGACGCGATCAAGGGCGCTTTGGCGACCAAGGGCTGAACCCGTCCCTAGAAGATAAAGTCCGTCCGCAGGAAGTTGCTCGACCGGGCGGAGAGGATGCCGTTGACCAGGTCTCGGTTCCGCTCGTCGTAGTCGGTCGCCACCAGCGACCTCAACGAGAACCGCTTCAACGCGTCGGTCACCGAGAGCGTCCCCTCCGCCGAGGCTTTGCGACCGGTGAACGGGAAGGTGTCGGGACCGCGCTGACACTGGGTGTTCAGGTTGATGCGGCTGACCTGGTTGACCAGGACGTCGATGACCGGGCCGATGACTTTGGGGTCATAGCCGAAGACGCTGACTTGCTGGCCGAAGGGCGACTCGACGATGTACTTCATCACCTCTTCCGGCTTTTCAAATGAGTTGACCGGCAGCACCGGGCCGAACTGCTCAACCTGATAGAGCTGCGACTTCGGCGAGACGTTGTGGACGACCGCCGGGTGCATGTAGTTCTCCACCCGCTCGCCGCCGCCCGGGTTGACGATCGTCGAACCCATTTCGACCGCCTCGTCGATCAGCCCACCGAGGAACTTCATCGCCCCCCGATGGTCGGCGACCGGCGTCACGCGGACGCCTGGGGTCCACGGGTGGCCAGCCTTCAGTGCCGTCACGGCCTCAGAGAGTCGGGTCAGGAACTCCTGCTCCCGCGACTTGTGGACGAACATCATCTTGAGCGCGGTGCAGCGCTGGCCGTTGAAGCCGAGGGCGCCGGCGATGATCTGCGGGATGACGACGTCCATGTCAGCGTCTTCGAGGATCATCGCAGGGTTCTTGGCGTCCAGCGAAAGGACCGACCGGAACCGGTGCGGGTGAGGGTGGGCGCTCTTGAGGACGTCGGCGGTCTTGGACGCGCCGATGAAGGCGAGCATGGAGAGCCGGCCACTCTGGATCATCGGGGTGATGATCTCGTTGCCGCGGCCGCTGATGATGTTGACGACGCCGGGCGGGAAGCACTCGGCAAACGCCTCGAGCAGCGGGATGTTGAGCAGCTGGCCGTAGCGCGGCAGCTTGCTGATGACCGGGTTGCCCATCACGACGGCCGGGATCAGGGTCGCGAAGGTCTCGTTTAGGGGATAGTTGTACGGCCCCATACAGAGCGTCGGCCCCATCGGCGACCGTCGGATCTGGGCGAAGAAGCCCGTCTCGACGCTGAAACGCGCCGCGTCCCGCTCCATGTCCTTGAGCGCTTTGAGGGTGTCCTCGATGTATTTGACCGTGCGGTCGAATTCGTTCTGGGAGTCCTTGAGCGTCTTGCCGATCTCCCACATCATCCGCTCAACGACAACATCGCGAACAGTGACCATTCGCTCGATGAACTTCTCCATCGCGCGAATGCGTTGGTCGGTCGACATGGTCGGCCACTCGCCGCGGCCTTCGTCCCATGCTTTCTCGGCCGCGGCGAGGGCGGCCATCGACTCGTTGGGGTCGAGCATCGCGCCGGGGCCGAGGGTGGGCCGGACAGTACCGCCGTTCCAGGCGAAGAAGAGGCACGACTCGATGTCCTGGGTGGTGCCACCCCACTCTTTAATCTCACCGCCGACCAAGTATTTGAGGCCGTCTTTCACTTCCGGGATCGGTCGGCCGTCAGACTGCCAGGTCTGGAGGTCGGTTTGGCTGAGGGCTGGGGTGGTCGCGGCCATGGGTGTCGCCTTGCTCCCTATCTATACTCCGTCGTGATGGACGGCGCGTGCACTTGGCCCAGTGGAGACCTGATGGTCGCCTATCACGATCAGGAGTGGGGTCTGCCATCGCGCGACCCGCGGTATCTCTTTGAGTTCCTTATCCTGGAGGGCGCCCAAGCAGGGCTGAGTTGGTCCACGGTGCTCGACCGACGTGAGGGATACCGCCGGGTCTTCCGAGGGTTTGACCCAGTCCAAGTTGCCGCATTCACAGAAGTGGACATCGAGGCGGCCCTGCTCGACCCGGGCATCGTCCGCAACCGGGCTAAGGTCCTAGCCACGGTGGCCAATGCGAAGGCTTGGCTGGCCCTCGACGACCCAGTCGAGACCATCTGGTCGTTCGTCGGCGGGCAGCCGATCGTGAACGAAAGAAAGGGCATGGGCGACATCCCAGCTGTCACCGATGAAGCTGTGGCGATGAGCAAGGGGCTTAAGAAGCTGGGCTTCGGGTTTGTCGGGCCGACGATCTGCTACGCCTTCATGCAAGCGACGGGGATGGTGAACGACCACTTGGTGACGTGCCCCCGTTGGCAGGAGTGCCAAGGCGTCCGACAATAGTCTGGAAGGGGACTGGGTCCTGGTGGTGACGGATGTGCCACGGGCCTGGTATCATTCGACTCCGCGCCCAGGCTCGAACGACCTGAACGCGCGTGGCCCGCTTAATGAAAAGACGCCGGAGCGGGACGAAGAGATTCAGGCGACAGGGGTGACCCACATGAAAGTCCGGGCAAGTGTAAAGAAGATTTGTAACAAGTGCAAGATCATCAAGCGCGAAGGCGTCGTGCGGGTGATTTGCAGCAACCCCAAGCACAAGCAGAGGCAAGGCTAAAGATTTATGGCGCGTATAGCAGGTGTCGACCTTCCGCGGAACAAGGCTGTTTATTACGGCCTGCAAAGCATTTTTGGAATTGGCCCCAAGAGAGCCACTGAGATCATCGAGAAGACCGGGCTGGACCCGCGCAAGAAGATCAGCGATCTGAGTGACGAAGAGGTGGCCCAGCTCCGCAACGTCATCGACGCGGACTACCAAGTTGAAGGCGACCTGCGCCGCGACATTTACTCCAACATCCGGCGCCTGATGGAGATCGGCTGCTATCGCGGCACCCGCCACAAGCGCGGTCTGCCGACGCGCGGCCAGCGCACCCGCAGCAACGCCCGCACCCGCAAGGGCAAGGCCAAGACCGTCGCCGGCAAGAAGAAGGCCAAGAAGTAAGAGCACATGGCACGCAAACAAACCTCCCGCGGCAAGGCCAAAGAGAAACGACAGGTGGCCCACGGCCTGGTCTATATCCACTCGTCGTTCAACAACACGATCGTGACCGTCACCGACCCGACCGGCAACGCCCTGTGCTGGGCCAGCGCCGGCCACGTCGGCTTCAAGGGCAGCCGCAAAGGCACGCCGTTCGCCGCCCAGCTGGCGGCCGAAAGCGCGGCCAAAAAAGCCAAAGCCCACGGCATGGAATCCTGCGAAGTGCACGTCAGCGGCCCCGGCGGCGGACGTGAGACCGCTATCCGCTCCATCCATGGCAACGGACTCGAAGTCAAGGCGATCAAGGATGTCACGCCAGTCCCGCACAACGGTTGCCGCCCGCCCAAGAAGCGCCGCGTCTGACGACAAGACCCTGAACTGACGATGCCTCAAATCCACACCCTCGAATCTTCTAACGAATACGCCAAGTTCGTGCTCGAACCCCTTGAGCGCGGCTATGGCCACACGATCGGCAACGCGCTGCGCCGCGTTCTGCTGAGCTCGATCTCGGGCGTCGCGGTCAACGCCATCAAGATCGACAAGGTCTTCCACGAGTTTGCCGCCATCCCCGGCGTCAAGGAAGACACCACCGAGTTCATCCTCAACCTGAAGGACCTCGCGATCACGTTCGATCCCGACATGGCCTTTTCGGACGAGACCACTCTGAAGATCGACCTGAAGGGCGCGGGCCGCGTCACCGGCGCGGACGTCATCTGCCCCGAAGGCGTCAGCATCGCCAACCCCGAGGTCTATCTGGCCACGATCAGCGAGCCCAAGGCGACCCTGGTCGTCGAGATGTACGTCGGCATGAGCACCGGCTACATGCTCCCCGAAAGGCAAGAGCGCTATAAGGGCGTCATCGGCGTCATCCCCGTCGGTGCCCAGTACACGCCGGTCAAGAAGGCCAACTACATCGTCGAGCAGACCCGTGTCGGCCAGCGCACCGACTACGAGCGCATGGTGCTCGAAGTCTGGACGAACGGCACGATCCCGCCGAACGACGCCGTCACCCAGGCCGCCCAAATCCTGGACAAGTATTTCCGACTCTTCTTCGACCTCGGCCGCACACTGCAGGACGACCTCTTCACGCTGAGCGCCGAAGAGGACAGCGAACTGAGCAACGTGCCGGAGATCAAGATCGAAGAGCTAGGCTTCAGCCAGCGCACCTTCAACTGCCTGCGCCGCGCCGGCATCTTGAACCTGCGCCAGCTCGCCGGTGTCAACGAGGGCGACCTCACCAGCATCCGCGGTTTCGGCCGCAAGTCGCTGAACGAAGTGCGCGACACGCTGGGCGAACACGGCATCGACCTCAAGCCGGCCAAGGGCGGGTTCATCAACCTGGACATCCTGGACGACGAGGACTTTTAAGGAAAACGAGAGACCATGCGACATAAGATCGACCGCCGAAAACTCGGCCTGCCGCACGACCAGCGCATGGCCCTGCTGACCAACCTGGCCCGCCAGTTTGTGCGCCACGGCTACGTCCACACGACCGAAGGCCGCGCTAAAGAGCTGCGCCGCATCGTCGAGAAGCTGATCACGACCGGCAAAGAGGACACCCTGGCCGCACGCCGCCAGGCCCGCAAGATCCTGGTCGGCCACAGCAAGAGCAGCACCAAGCCCGTCAAGGCGTTGGCTGGCAAAACCGACCTCGAGAAGCTGCAGATGCTGCGCGAGCGGAGCCTGATCAACGGCGAAGATCTGGTGGCCCACCTTTTCGACAACGTCGCCCCGCGATATAAGGACCGGCCCGGCGGCTACACCCGCCTGACCAAAACCGGCACCCGACGCGGTGACGCGGCGATGACAGCCGTCCTGGAGCTTGTCGACTAAGCGGCGCGTCCGCTTGGTCGTCGCCTACGACGGAACCGATTTCTGCGGCTGGGCGCCGCAGGCTGGACAGAGGACTGTCCACAGCACATTGACAGAAGGGATACGCCAGGTCTCGGGCGAAGAATGCGAGGTCGTCGGAGCCAGCCGCACAGACGGCGGCGCCCATGCGAGAGGACAGGTCTGCCACTTTGACAGCACCGTTCCGATCGACCCGGCTAAGTGGCCGAGGGTGCTGAACAAGGTGCTCGCGACGGACATCTCGGTTTTGCGGGCGGACATCGTCCCCGCAGACTTCCACTCGCGCTTCTACGCCAAAGACCGCTGGTACCGCTACCGGATCATGACCGGCGCGCGCGACCCTCATCGGACGCGCTTCGCCTGGTACTACGGGCGCGAACTCGACCTGGGCGCGATGCAAAAGGCAGCAGCCAAGCTGGTCGGCGAGCACGACTTTCTCGCCTTCAGCCAGATGCTGGAGCCCGGCGCGAACGCCGTCCGCACGCTCTTCTCCGTGAAGGTGAGCCAGGTGCGCGACGAGGTCTGGGTCGACGTGGTCGGCACCGCGTTCGTCCGCGGCATGATGCGCCGCATCGCCGGGACACTGGTGGAGTGCGGCAAGCACAAGCGGACACCGGCCAGCGTCGACGACCTGCTGGCGGCCAGCGAGCGAGGCAGCTTCAAGTGGCCTATGCTCCTTCCCGCCCACGGGCTGACGCTGATGCGCGTGCGGTACGGCAGAACCCTGACTGACAACAGACGATTTACAACCGAAGAACAGGACGATTGAAAATGAACAGGACACACGTGACGAAACCTGCGGAGGTCAAGCACGATTGGTATGTGGTCGACGCGGCCAACGTGCCGGTCGGCCGTTTGGCTGCCCAGGTCGCGCAGATTTTGCGCGGCAAGCACAAGCCCACGTTCAACTACCACGTGGACACCGGCGACTTTGTCGTCGTCGTGAACGCGGACAAGGCGGTTTGGACCGGGCGAAAGGCTGACGAATTGATTTACTGGCACACCATGTGGCCGGGCGGTCTGCGCAACATGAAGCGCGGCGACTACTTGGACAAGAAGCCGGCTCGGCTGATTGAAAAGGTCGTCTGGGGCATGCTCCCCAAGACCCAGCTGGGACGCCACACCCTGCGCAAGCTTAAGGTGTACGCGGGCCCTGACCACCCGCACGCCGCCCAACAACCCAAGCCCTTGAAGGTGAACGACTGACCATGCGACCAAAGCGACAAAACGTGAACTACGGCACCGGCCGGCGCAAGTGTGCCATCGCCCGCGTGTGGGTCGAGCCGGGCGAGGGCCTGGTGACCGTCAACGGCCGCGACTTCGCCGAGTACTTCGGTCGACCGGTCCTCGAGATCCTGGTCAAGTCGCCGCTGGTGCACTTGGAAATGAACGAGCAGATTAACGTCCGCGCCAAGGTCAAAGGCGGCGGTCTGAGCGGCCAAGCCGGCGCTGTGCGTCTCGGCATCGCCCGCGCGCTGCTCCAACTCGACGAGAACCTGCGCCCCGGCCTCAAGTCCGGCGGCTACCTGACCCGCGACGCCCGCGTGAAAGAACGGAAAAAGTACGGCTTCAAGAAAGCCCGCCGCGGATTCCAGTTCGTCAAGCGCTGAGAATTCGGCGCTGTCCTGTTCCGGCACGGCCCTGCTCCACTTGGGAGCGGGGCCGTTGTCTTGAAAGTTGTGTAAGAATTCAGGCCATGTGGCGTGGTGCGTGGCTTTTTTGTTGTTTGGCCCTCGGCGGTCCGGCCCTCGCCCAGTCGCCGACAAAGGCAGTCCAAGCCGTCAAGAAAGCACTGCCTGTCCTCCAGGCCACCGGCCGCACCTGGTACGAGCGCGCCTCGTGTATGTCCTGCCACCACCAGTCGGTGCCGTTCATTGCCCAGGCCATAGCCAAGGACAACGGCATCAAGTTCGACACCAAGACCCTTGACGCCCAGTACGCCGAATCTGCCAAGCGCAGGGCGAAGTACACAAACGACATGTACGAGTTGGCCGGGGCCATCAACGGCAACTCGGGGCACGGCTACCAAGTCCTCAGCCAGATCGCACTGGGCAAGCCAGCCGACCAGTACACCGACGCCCTTGAGTTCTATCTGACGTCCCAGCAATCCGCCGACGGCCGGTGGGTCAGCACCTCGCACCGTCCGCCGATTGAGGACAGCGAAGTGACGACGACGGCCACATCGATCCGGGCCCTCACCGCCTATGGCACGACCCCACGCGCCAAGAGGGCTGTCCAACGAGGACTGGCTTATCTGAAGTCCGCCAAGCCGACCGACGGCGAGGAACGCGCTTACCGGCTCCTGGGCCTGGTCTGGGCCGGAGCTGACCATTTGACGGTCAAGTCGGCCCGCCAGGCGGTGCTCGACCACCAAGACAAAGACGGGGGCTGGGCACAAGTCTCCGGCCGGCCGTCGGACGCCTACGCCACGGGCCTCTCGATGGTGGCTTTGCGGGCTTCGGGAGGAGCGGCCCGTTCGCAAGCGATGACCCGAGGCGCAAGCTGGCTCCTGGCCCACCAGCAGAAGGACGGCACATGGCATGTCAAAACCAGGCGCGTCGTCGAAGGACTACCGTATTTCGAGACGGGTTTCCCCTACGGCTTCGACCAGTTCATTTCCTGCACCGCCACAGGCTGGGCGACGGCAGCCCTCGCGGTTTACGGCACCGACGGCCACGTCCAAGCCTTGACGACCAAACCGAAGGCGAAGCGGCGTGAGCCACGGGTTGTGTTCAGCAAGGACACCAGGCTGGACAAGCTCTTTCATGCTGTCACGCGCGGATCTGCCGCCGATGTCGCCGCCGCCCTGAAGGCCGGCGCACCTGCGGATGGCACAGTGTTCGGCAAAGTGACTCCTCTGATGCTGGCCACCCGAGACTCCGAGATGGTCCATCTCCTCCTGCAATCTCGAGCAAACCCCAATGCCAAGAGCAGCCAAGCCACGACCCCGCTGATCATGGCCGCGCGGTCGGACGGCGGCCGCGAGTCGATGAGGCTCCTGCTCGCAGCTGGCGCTGATCCCGCGGTCAGCCGCCTCGAAGGCAAGGAGACACCACTGACGCTGGCCGCCGTCACCTATGACCTGGAGAAGCTCAAGATGCTATTGGACACTGGCCTCAAGCTTGACGAGGCCAGTAATGTGGCGCTCTTTGAAGCGGCCAACATCGGCGACATGGCTGCCGTCGACTACCTGCTTTCCCGAGGTGCCAACCCGCTCCTCGAAAACAAAGAGTACGGAGGCAACCTGATCAACGACATGGTGGTCAACCGCGACCCGGTCATGGTCGCCCGGTTCCTGAAGGCTGGAGTGAAACCGAACGTGATCGACAAGGAAGGCTGGTCGGCCCTTCAGGTGGCGGCACAGAGCGACCCCGCAGACGCCGCTATCGTCCAGATGCTGCTGGCCGCAGGAGCCGATCCTCACTACGAGACCAAAGACAAAGCCAAGCCACTTCTGCTCGCCAAACAACGGGGAAATGTCGCTGCGGCCAAGCTGATCTCAGACAAGATGTCTCAGGGTTGACCTGCATCCCCCCACTGGGGGCGACGTATTCCACCTCATGAGGTTGCCGCCAGGACCCATAATCATCCTTATGGTGGTGTGTGCGGCCTTGACTTTTGTGGTGATGCGGCCAGGCGCCGTCTCGGGCCCGATGCCCTGGCAGCAGCAGCAATACGGCTTCCCCAGCCGAACCACCCGCGCCAGCCTGCTGCCGCCGGTCGCACCTGACACAACGGAATCGCTGAACACCGACACCGTCGAACATGCCCTGATCTTCCCTGTCGTCGGCGGAGCCCGGTGGCACGACACCTATAACCACGACCGTGGTGGCGGCTACCGACACACCGCCCAAGACTTGGCCGCTAGCAAATTGACCCCGGTCGTCGCGCCGATCAGTGGCAAAGTCGGCTTCAAGACCGAGACGTTTTGGATCTATGGCGACGACGGTTGGAAGTGCCTCGGCACCCACCTGAACGACGACACCCCCGGCACCAACGACAATTGCGCCGACCGTGACTTTATGTTCGCGCCGAACCTGCGGTTTGGCCAACGAGTGGAGGCAGGGCAGTTTATCGGCTACGTCGGCGACTCTGGCAAGGCCACTGGCCCACACTTGCACTTTGAGCTCTTTAGCCCCGAGGGCCTGCGCAATCCCTTGAAGTCGCTGCAGAACGCCCAGGTGTTGAGTCGGCCCAAGCCCTTTCTGCGCCGAGGACTGGGCAAGCCGCAGCCTGGCGAGGAGAGGATCGACGGCTGTTACCGCACCTGGGACAAGGTGAACGGCATCGTCTCCATCATGTTGCTTTCGCGGCAGGAGGCGGGGCAAGAGGCCCGGGTGGTCACCAAACCGACTTTCGTCACGGTCAAAGTGCCTCGGTCGGCTTTGTTGAAGGCTGAGTACGACAATGTGCAGCTTTGGCCCCGTGACCGTTGTGCGACCCTTTATTGCGTCCACGAGGACGGCAAGCTGGTGGCGACCCGCATCGACCCGCCGGGCGACGACTGATCCGGGCCACAATGTGGGCCATGCGCGCCGCCGCCCTTTTGTTCTTTGGCATTGCATTAGTGGGTTGCCAGTCCACGCCGCCGGTGACGGCCAAGGACAACCCGGCTCCCCCAGCCCAGGCTGAGAAGCCGAAGGAAGCGGCCAAGGAGAGCAAGCCGACCGAGCCCGGGCTGGCCATCGCTAAGGACGAGTCGTTCACGCTTGTCCTCCCCAAAGGCTGGGTGCCGCTGACCGGCGAAGCCAAGGAAACCATCGCCCTTAAGATGAAGATGTCGCAGAGCGACCCGCAGATGGCGCAGAGGCTGACGCTGATCACGGACAACCCGATGGTCCTCTTTTATGCCGTGGACACCGCCCTGATGGACGGCAAGACCGAGTTTGTCGACAACCTGAACGTCAACGTCCAGGAG